>NZ_WXYI01000004.1:0-191232 GCF_009872315.1 Gordonia sp. YY1
CGAAACGCTCCACTACGCTGGCCTCGGCCCCGAGGACCAGCCCACATTGGAGGCGGCACAAAACCTGGGGTGATTCAGGGCCAGGGTGGCTCTCTACCGACCCTCGATCCCGGTCTCGCCGCTATCGCCGATCACCCACACCACCCAGAGACGCCACGCCCGAACTCGGCCCTATCCACACGAAAGTCCTAGCCGCTTGCCTGTCTCGAGCCTGTCCATCCGCACTGTTGCGGTCGTAGTCATCGCCACGCTGACTGTGCTGAGCGGTTGTGCCACCCAGGAACAACCCACATCCCCACCGACGTCGGCAACCTCACCAGAGATAGTCGCAACACTGACCCCAGAACTCGACCACCTTCACGCCCTGCACATCCGCGCCGACGGCACGATCCTCGCCGGAACTCACACCGGCGTAGTCGCCCTCACCGCAGACGGAACCACCAGCCGGGTCGGCGTCTCCGACGACGACTTCATGGGACTGACCGGGGTACCCGGCTCTGATCGGCTCTTCGCCTCCGGCCATCCCAGCCCGCGGAGCTCGGCACCCAACCCGCTGGGACTCGTCGCCAGCGAAGATGGCGGGCAGACATGGACACCGAGATCGGTGGCCGGCCAAATCGACTTCCACGCGCTCGCCACCAACGGACAACTACTCGTAGGCTTCGACGGAATCAACCGCCTGCTCGTATCGACCGACGACGGGACAAGCTGGAACACCGGCGCGTCCCTGGCCGCAGCAGCACTCACGATCACCGACCACGGCGTCTGGGCGACCACCCCCGCAGGGCTGCAACACAGCACCGACGACGCCCAGACCTTCACAATCGTCCCCGATGCGCCGGCCCTAGCCCTCCTGGCGGCCGCACCCGATGGCACGCTCTGGGGCATTGACACCGCCAACACCGTCTGGCGCAGCCCAGACGGCACACACTGGGAACAACGCAGCACCATCAGCAGTGTCACCGCGCTGGTCGCCAGAGACGCCGAAACTGCATACGCCGCAAACGGGCAATCGCTATACACGCTCAGCTAACGGACTCGTGGGGAGCAACGAAGGAAGGAGGCGACTGAGATCCGGAAGAGCGTTTAGATCTCGCCCACTCCTCGCGAGAACCGCCTAGGTCGCCCGGGCACCCCCCTCTGTCAGATCGCCTTGGGCGGGGACGGCCATCGAAGGCCCCGCCAATCGGCTGTCCTGGTAGCTGCAGTGATGACATAACGTAAAATCGGCGATGAACAAGGACGAGTGAAAACAGATGCGAGTCAGCACCTTTGGGTTCTGACCGTTCCCCCGATGCTAAGCAAAGATCACTACCCTGGGTTGGAGTGGCGCCACGTCAGTGGTTGCCGCCTGGCTCCCGAGTCCGTTGTCAGCTGGAACTCACACTGGGCGGGTTCTAGTCCGTAACGTACGGACTGAGCCTGTCTAGGCCCGCCCCCTGTTACTCGTCATACTTCAACACGTCTCGCTACCGGCTGAATGACGCAGGGGGAGAACACCTCTCACGGTGATGTGACATAAGTGTTGCCACTCACGTACCCCTAACCGTTGAAGGGTGGAAGGCCGAAATGTCGAAGCGCAATGAGGGTTGCGATGATCTCCACGATGGCGATGAGAAGCGCCGAGATCGCAATGCCAGCGCCGCGTTCGTACGGCCGTCTTTGGACTTCGGAGAACGCAATGAACGCGAACACAACAGTGACCGGGATCAGGCCCAGGAGCGCGGCGAACAGTGCGAGGCAGGCACAAAGGTTCGTCGTTTCTTCAGGTTTGGGCAAGTGGACTGGGTCCGCGGTGAGGGTGACGCGCGAGCCTTCGCGACGAGTTACGGGCACGCTACTGAGCCGTCCAATCGCCAAACGGCAGACCAACACTGAATAGCAACACGACCACAACCGCTATCTCAACGACAGCGATGACGATGGCAGCGACGGCTAAGCCGAAGCCTTGCTCGTGCGGTCGTCGTGCTGTCTCGCGGATCGCAATCCACGCGAGAACGATCGCGGCCGGCACAATTCCCGCGAGTGCCGCGAATAGTGCTGCGATGGCGCAACCGTTCGTCGTTTCATCAGGGTGATGGCCGTACGGGGTCACCTGCGTGCGTCCACGCGTCAGAGTGCTGCTCATGCGTATGCCGTCAGTGCAGCCGAAGTAGTTCGTCGTGGCGTTGTCATCGACACATAAAAGGGCACGTCTGAGTGTAGGTGCACCGCGCTGAGCCGCAGTACGTCGGATATACAACTCCTCGGCGTGCCGGTGCTTCTCGGCGTACATCGAACAGTTCTAGTTGGGACTGTGTCAGCTGGAGTGGTGGACGAATACCCTCCTGACTTCAGTGTGCCAAGGTCGTACCCCGTCCGACCATCCGCGCCTGGCTTGCCGGTGTCGGCATTCACCACCAGCGCTGCGAGGGAAGGCTCCCCCGCGTGATTGCACTCATCCGACAACGCGTCGAGGACGCGCGGCAACCTATTGCGTAGCTCGACTCCACTCATGCCGATCGCCGTTCCGAGCTCTTTATAAGTCAGCAACGTTCTACGCATTGCCGCGACAGTAAGCGCAGCTCGTGCTCGCGCGACCTCATCTTTCCAGTCTTTAGCCATTCCCCCAATGTAGGGCTGCGGCTAGCTGTGTGTACCGCGTCGGCGACGTCATCCAATGATCCGTGTCCCACCACGGCCCGGCCGGACCTTACACGACCGGTCGCGCGCGGGGCTAAGTTACTCGCCCTACATCAACACGTCCCGTTACCAATTAAAGAAGACGAGTCGAAACAGATGAGAAGACTCGACTTCTCCATATGTCAACCTGACGCGCGAATGCATCATTGTGGTGCGACGAGTTTCGTCACCAGCGACGAAAATGTTACGGGTGTCTCGATTGGGCTATCCCCGTAAATGCGGACGCCGATCGTGGGTTTGTCGGCCCGTATGTTAGATTCAACTAACAACATCAGTCACTTGAGCACCACGATCTGGAGTTCCGGATGCCCTTGCCGTACGGCCGCAGGCCCCACCGACGCCTCGGCATCCGAACCGTGCTGACCGCGGCGGCCACCGCCGTCGCTCTCGTTGGCGGACTCGCCCAGGCGGGCGGGGCCCAGGCAGCGGACGGATACCCGTTCGTGAATCTCGGTGACAGCTACAGCGCAGGCGCATCGGTGTTCCCCCAGGCGACGAGTGCGGCAACCTTCTGCTCGAACTCGCTGGTCAACTACTCCCACCTCGTCGCCAAGCGACACGGGACCCCGGTCGCCGACGTCAGTTGCGCAGGCGCGACGACCGAGAACCTGAACCGGTCGCAGTACCGGTGGCAGGGGCCGCAGATCAGCGCGGTGGGACCGGCGACCCGCTTGATCACCCTGACGATCGGCGCAAACAACAACGGGCTGTTCAACTACTCGACCTCGGCCTGCCAGCAGGCCTGGCTGTCCGCGCCGTTGTCGGCGGCCCCATGCCGCGATGAGTTCGGGACCTCGTTGGTCGACAAGATCAACTCCTCGACGTACCCCGACCTCGTGAACGCGTTGCGCCACATCAACCGCGCCGCGCCGCGCGCCCGCGTCCTCCTCGTCGGGTATCCGCAGATCTTCCCGGCCGTGGGCACTGCGCTCTGCTCGGTGTCTTTGCTTACGGCGCCCGGAGACATCGAATACCTGCACCGGGCCTTCGCTGCCCTCAACGACGCCATGCGCCGCGCCGCCGCAGCCACGCACGCAACCTATGTCGACATGACCAAGGTCTCCACCGGCCACGACGCCTGCGCGGGCGATCGGCGATGGGTCGAGCCGACGTTGGGTGCGGTCAGCTTCCCGGCGATGCACGCCAACACACGTGGCCAGCAGGCGATGGCCGATCAGGTCATGGCCGCACTGCGTCGCTGAGGGACCGCTTTCGAGGACCTGCTCCCCGAAAGCGGGGGTAGGAAGTGTCCGGGGGCGAGCAACGCCGAATCGTCTACCACTGGAATCTGAGCCAGCCAATGGCCGACCGTTGCCTGTGGAAGACAATCGAACCCGGATCGATCCCGTGGAGCGCGTAGGGTCAGATCTTGGTTGCGCCGTGGTCTATCGGTAGCTGAATCCCGGTGATGGTGCGGGATTCGTCGCCGGCCAGAAAGACAACGGTGTTGGCGATGTCCTCAGGTTCTGAAATCGGCGGATCGAACCAGTACTGGCCCATGGCGGCGCTGTAAGAGGGGTTGTCGGCGAATACCTTCTCTCCGTCGGCGCCCATTGCTCCCATCGGGGTGTTTACGCCCCAGGGGTGGATAGAGTTGACGCGGATCTTGTACGGAGCCAGTTCTATCGCGGCTGATTTCACCAGTCCGACGACACCGTGCTTGGCGGCGCTGTAGTGGGCTTGTCCGGGTAGCGACTTGATCCCGGCCACCGAGCTGGTCGCGATGATCGAGCCACCGTTCCCGAGTTCGATCATGACCGGAGCCGCAGCGCGCAGCGTGTTGAAGACGCCAGTCAAATTGATGTCGATCATGTCCCGCCAGCGCTCCGGGGTCATCTCCCAGAATCGTCCCCAACTGACGATGCCGGCGTTCGCGACCACGATGTCCAGTCGCCCCAACTCCGCAACCCCTCGTGCCACCAACGCCTCCATTGCGCCCAGGTCGCGCACATCGGCCACTGCGTGCACCGCGCGCTGCCCGGCCTTCTCGACGAGGGCTACCGTCTCTTCCAAGTCTTCGGGAGTCGTTGCGGGATAATCGGTCTCGGCTGGCGACGCGCATATATCCGTGAGGATGACGTCGACGCCGTGCTTGGCGAGAGCGACGGCCTCGGCGCGTCCCTGACCACGCGCGGCACCGGTGATGAAGGCGACTCGGCCAGCCAGTGTTCCAGCGGTTGTCATGGTGTCCTGCTTTCTGTGAGGGTGCGACACCCGGGATCGGGGGTCAACAGTGGGCGCATGGTGTCGAGACAGGTCCGCACCGTGGCGGCGATTGCCTGGCGCGGATCTCGTGACCAGCGTTCGACGGCCACCCGATTGGCGGCGATCACACAAGCGGCCACGAACTCGGCACGGTCTCCATCGGGGTCGAGCTGGAGTCGGCGGGCCAACACTGGCTGCAACGCCGCGCGGCATCGATCATGCACACTCAGCCAGGCGGGCGCGAGCATCGGTGAGTTCGGCAGAGACTTGAGAAACGTCGCGTGCCGCCGGCCATGGGGTCCGTCCAGCACCGACTCAAGCGAGTCGACAAGCCCGTCTACCACTGACTCAGAGTGAGGTCGGCCGGCGAACCTGTCCACATAGTCCTGCCAGCCGGCATCGAGAGCGGGGGCGATGGCGTGCCCTTTGGTGGGGAAATATCGGTGAAACGTGCGCTCGGACACGCCGGCAGCCTGCGCGACATCGACGATTGTCGTTTCGACGAAGCCGTGCTCGGCGAACATGTCCAGCGCGGTGTCGGAGATGTCGAGCATGGCACTCTGCTGCCGCCGTTCACGCCAGCCCGACGGTGCGCTCATGTGGCGAGAGTACGCCTGTCCGGCAGATGACGCCATTACTGTCAGATGCTGCCACTGCAGTGTCCCTACGCAACCATGGAGCTGCCGGACGCGGCGAGTCACTTTCCAGCGATCGGCGTAGCAGCGACCGACTTCACTCGTAGGAAAACGGTGAATCCGGCCCATCTGCCGCAAAGACGAGAGTCCACTCCGTGAGTCTTAGGGCACTCGTTGCATGGCAATCGGCCCTAGCTCGGCTCCAGACGCCAGATTTCCATGGACGTATGACGGACGACGCGCGGTCTGCGGCCGAACAGGCCGGTGCGGGCTTCTCCCCCACGAGTACCCCCACCGACCTGCTCATCCGCCCATTGCAGCCGGCCGACCAGGCGTCGGTTGTCGCGCTGCACCAACAGATGGGTGATCGCGAGACCTACTTTCGGTTCTTCGCGCTGCGCCCGGGTGATCTCGCTGTCCTGGCAGCGGACATCTGCGCACAAGATGGCCGGCATCTCGCGCTCGGTGCGTTCACCGGGACGCGGCTGATCGGGGTCGCGTACTTGGTGACGGTGGGCCCGGCACCACAGCGTGATGGCCAGTCAAACGGGACCGAGAGTGGTGAGGTTGCGATGGTTGTCGCACACGATCACCAGGACCACGGAGTGGGTACCGAACTGCTTTACCATCTGGCGATCTGGGCCCGTGAAAGCGGATATCACGAACTCACCGCAGATATCCTCGCCGAGAACACACGCATGCTGCAGCTGGTCCGCGACCAGGGATGGTCCCGCTGGACTCGACGTGAGGGTGCAGTCCTTCATCTCGACGTCGACCTCGACCAAGCCGCCGGTGATCCGGTCGGTAGCCGTCGAGAGGTGACTTCAGGCCCTGATGTCGAGGCGACGTCGCGAGCACGCTGTAGTGAGGGAAGCTCTACGCCACCGAGGTACGACCAGATGACCGACAACAACGAGGCTCGCACCCAGCGATCCGGTGTCTTCCGGAGAGCAGCCGTTTTGCTGACCTCGCTGACCGCGCTGTTCGCCTTCGCCGGTGCCGTGGGCCTGATCGGTGGCGGTACTGATTTCGGTGAGACCATCAATTCCCGCCTGCCGCTGGATAGTCCGGTCTTGGCCGGCGTCGCGTTGGCCGTGTTCGTTGGAGTGCCGATGTCCGTCGCGGCCTGGTTGCTGTATCGAAAGTCCGACACCCGCGCGGTGTGGGTGTCGGTGGTGGCAGGAGGCTGGCTCATCGGGTGGATCATCATCCAACTCCTCGTCATCCGCACCTACAGCTTCATGCAGGCCGCCTGCGTCGGTATAGGTGTCGCCTTGATCGCACTGGGAGGCGCGATCCGATCTCGGGTCACCGTGGACGCACCTGCCCGGCGGGCCGAGGTTGGACCCGTACGAGGTCCACTCCCTCACATGAATGATTCGGCGCAACAGGATGATTGATTAGAATCCGCGGCCATGGCAGCAGTACTTCGTCCGAACCGCTGTCTGCCCCGCCTCGACGGCCGACCGTGCAGACGCAACACGACCGCTGAGGCGCCTTGCCGACCAATGCCGCACCCTGCGGAGCCGACTTCGATTCGGCCTGCCCCGGGGTCACGACATTCGACCCTGATCCTCCAGGGCAACACCACCTATCCTCCGTCGGCTGATCCGATCACTTCCGGATTTCGGCACGGATCAGCCCCGGTAGCCGAGTCGGCCCAAGGTGAATAGTATGAACCGCCCGAAAGCGGCATAAGGTTCGATCTCCGACGTTGGCCACACGACTGTGGGCCATTGGACACTAGAGGCGGGTGGATTCGGGGAGTCGAATGGTGATGAGGGCCTTCTCCACACCCGACGAAAGCCGCGAATCATGGCAGAGAACCACCAGCCCGACACCGGAGTCGCTCTGATCACCGGCGGCGCCCGTGGAATCGGTGATGCGACCGCGCGTGCGTTGGCCTCAGCAGGGATGACCGTGGTCATCGCGGACATTCTCGATGGTCATTCCGTTGCCGAATCGATCGGTCCCACTGCGATGTTCGAGTATCTGGACGTCACAGACGCGAACAATTGGCAAGCCGTCCTCTCCAGAACCGAGGAACGTGCCGGGGCCCTGACCGCTCTGATCAACAATGCCGGAATTCTCGACTTCGGCAGCATCGAGACCTTCACATCCGATCAGTTTCATCGCATTCTCGAGGTCAACCTGGTCGGCCCCTACCTCGGTATGCACCTGGCCGCGGATCAACTTCGGCGCAGCGGATCGGGGGTGATCGTCAACGTGTCGTCGACAGCGGGACTGATGGGTTATCCGAATCTCGCCGGCTACGTCGCGAGCAAGTGGGGATTGCGGGGACTCACCAAGGCCGCCTCACTCGACCTCAGCGCCGACGGCATCCGCGTCTGTTCGGTACACCCCGGACCGATCCGCACCCCGATGACCGAAGGGCTCGGCGACGAGCTCACGATGAATCAGCCGATACCTCGCTACGGTGAGGCAGATGAAGTCGCGCGGATGATCCGGTTCATCGTCACCGAGGCGACATATTCCACCGGCGCAGAGTTCGTCGTCGACGGAGGCGCGGTCACCGGTCTCGCGGCCGACCTCGACCTTCCCGAAGCCGCTCCGAGCGCCGACGGTTCGCTGACCAGAGCATCACGATGACCCGACAGCCGGCCGCTGCGCACGCCGCCACCGAGATCATCCGCAAAACGCCGGCGGAGCTGCTGGTGCGCCCCAATTTCGACGACTATCAGGCCACGCGGGAAACGTTCAGCTGGGCGCGGTCAGACCCCCTGCTGCGAACCCCCGACGGCGGGTGCAACATCGCCTACACCGCGGTCGACCGCCACGCCGACGGCGAGGCCGGCGCTCGAACCGCGCTACGGTTCATGGGATCCCCGGCCACGACCGGCACGATCGGCAGTGTCGATCTGTCCTATGACCAGCTGGCGCACTCGGCCCGGCGGTTCACCAATGTGCTCCGCGAACTCGGCATCGGCAAGGGCGACGTCATGTTCGTCGTCGCCGCCCGCGGCCCGGAACTCTATGCCGGGGTGATGGGCGCTCTCCGCAACGGCACGATCGTCTCTCCCCTGTTCTCCGCGTTCGGACCAGAGCCGATCGCCACCCGGATTCGGCTCGGCCGTGGCGCAGTCCTGCTCATCACCGAGTCGCTGTATCGCAAGAAGCTGGCGGCGATCCGCGACACGATGCCGACTCTGCGCCGGGTCATCGTCATCGGCGAATCTGGTTCGGTCGCTACGGTTTCCGGAACGGAAAGCTTCAGTGAACTCATGGCCGCGGCCTCTGACGACGCCGACTTGACCCCGACCACCGAAGACGATCCAGCGCTGCTGCACTTCACCAGCGGGACCACCGGCACTCCCAAGGGTGCAGTCCACGTCCACGGCGCCCTCGCGACCCACTACGCAACCGGCTTCTACGCACTCGACCTGCACCCAGACGACATCTACTGGTGCACAGCCGACCCCGGTTGGGTGACCGGCACGTCGTACGGAATCATCGCGCCACTACTGCACGGCATCACCTCGATCGTCGATCCCGAAGACTTCGATGCCGAGCGTTGGTACCGGATCCTCGAGCAGGAGAAGGTGTCGGTGTGGTACACCGCGCCGACGGCGATCCGCATGCTGATGAGGGCCGGGGAGGACCTGGCGCGCAAGTTCTCACACCCCGATCTGCGGTTTGTCGCCAGCGTGGGCGAACCGCTGAATCCCGAGGCGGTGTGGTGGGGACGCGATGTCCTCGGGCTGCCGATCCATGACAACTGGTGGCAGACCGAGACCGGCGGCATCATGATCGCCAACACGGCGGCTTTCGACATCAAACCGGGATCGATGGGACGGCCGCTACCGGGTGTCGACGCGTGCCTCGTGCAACGAAGCGCAGACCACCGCGTCACCGTCATCGATACCCCGGACCAAGTCGGGGAACTGGCCCTTCGCGCAGGGTGGCCGTCGATGTTCCGCAGTTACCTGAACAACGCCCAACGCTACCGGGACTGCTTCGTCGACGATCTGTACCTCACCGGGGACCTCGCCACCAGAGACGCCGACGGCTACTACTGGTTCGTCGGACGTGCCGACGACGTCATCAAATCCGCCGGACACCTGATCGGCCCATTCGAGGTGGAGAACGTGCTGATGGAGCATCCCGCAGTGGCCGAGGCCGCGGTGATCGGCGTGCCCTCTCCGGTGACCGGCGAAATGGTCAAGGCGTTCGTCACCCTGAAGCACGGATATGAATTCGACGACGCACTGCGTCGTGAGCTTCTCGGGCACGCACGCAAGAAACTGGGGGCGGCGGTCGCCCCCAAAGACGTCGAGTACGCCGCGGCGCTACCGCACACCCGCAGCGGCAAGATCATGCGGCGACTGGTACGCGCCCGCGAACTCGGACTGCCCGAGGGCGACTTGTCGACGTTGGAGTCCGACGGCCACATTCCGACATCCGAGGCGAAATCATGAGCAGCCCGTCAGCGATCCGCGCTTATCGTCAGGATTTCCTCCACGGGCTTCTCTGCGACATGGTTCGCATTCGCAGCATGGAGGAACGCGCAGCAGAACTGTACGGAGCCACCAAGATTCGTGGCTTCCTGCACTTGTACGTGGGACAGGAAGCTGTCGCGGTCGGAGCACTACGAGCCTTGACTGACGACGAAGCGGTGGTTGCAACGTACCGCGAGCACGGTCATGCATTGATCCACGGCGTACCCATGACCGCGATCATGGCGGAGATGTTCGGCAAGCAGGAGGGGTGCTCACGCGGACGCGGTGGGTCGATGCACCTGTTCGACTCTCGCACCCGATTCTTCGGCGGCAACGCCATCGTGGCCGGAGGGCTACCGCTCGCGGTCGGAATCGCCTTGGCCGAGGCGATTCACGGACGCACGCGGGTGACGGCGTGCTTCTTCGGTGACGGCGCCGTCGCCGAAGGCGCCTTCCATGAATCCGTCAACATGGCAGCACTCTGGAATCTGCCGATACTCTTCTGCTGCGAGAACAACCGGTACGCGATGGGAACGGCTCTCGAACGGGCGCAGTCACAAACCGATCTACGGGCCAAGGCCGCGGCCTACAACCTGCCCACTGTCCAGGTGGACGGTATGGACGTGATGGCCTGTCACGAGGCCGCAGACCACGGCGCGGAATATGTCCGCGATACCGGCGGGCCGTACTTCATCGAGTTCCTGACCTACCGGTTCCGCGCGCATTCGATGTTCGATCCGGATCTCTACCGGGACAAGGCCGAGGTGGACGAATGGAAGAAGAAGGACCCTATATCGACCTTCACCGCACGACTGAAAGAGTTGGATCTTCTCACCGACGACCAGGTCTCGGCGATCAAGACCCGGGCCGAAGCAGAGGTCGACGCGGCGGTGGCGTTCGCGGAGAAGGGCACCCTTGAACCCGTCGATGACCTCCTGCGTGATGTTTCCACGCCACACGCCGAGGAGGCGCTGTGAAGACCACGTATCGAGGTGCCCTTCGCGACGCCCATCGAGAGGCGCTTCTCTCCGATGACCGTGTCTTCGTGATGGGTGAGGACGTGGGTCGCTACGGCGGTACTTACGCGGTCACCAAAGGGCTACTCGAAGAGTTCGGACCAGAACGGATTCGGGATGCACCGCTGTCCGAACTCGGTTTCGTCGGCGTCGGCGTCGGCGCCGCTTTGAACGGTTTGCGCCCCATCGTCGAGGTCATGACGGTCAACTTCAGTCTGCTGTCCCTCGATCAGCTGGTGAACACCGCAGCGGCGTTGCGGCACATGTCCGGGGGGCAGTTCTCCGTCCCGCTCGTGCTCCGGATGTCCACGGGTGCAGGTCGTCAGCTCGCTGCCCAACACTCCCACAGTTTCGAGAACTGGTACGCCCACATCCCGGGCATCACCGTCCTCGCGCCATCGACCGTTGCCGATGCTGGCGGGATGCTCGCACCGGCCCTGGCAGATCCCGATCCTGTCGTCATCTTCGAACATGCACAGCTCTACAACCTCGCCGACGATCTCGAGGACCCGTTCGATGTCGACATCACCTCGGCAGCCGTCCGGCGACCGGGCACCGACCTCACCCTGATCACCTACGGAGGGTCGTTGCCCAAGACACTGGAGGCCGCCGACGAGCTTGCCGAGGACGGGATCAGCTGTGAAGTAGTCGATCTGAGAGTGCTCAGACCGCTCGACATGGCGACGGTCGTGGCGTCGGTGACGCGAACCCACCGGGCGGTGATCGTCGACGAAGGGTGGCGCAGCGGCAGCCTCGCCGGTGAAGTGATGGCCCAACTCGTCGAGCAGGCCTTCTACGACCTCGATGCACCTCCCGCACGTGTCTGCACCGCCGAGGTACCCATCCCCTACGCGCGCCAGCTCGAACAGGCCGCACTCCCACGACGAGAGACAATCGAAGCCGCGGTGCGCTCCGTCATGGGATCGGAGTAGGTGAGGCGCCGTGATCGAGTTCCGGCTTCCCTCACTCGGTGCCGACATGGACGAGGCGAAGCTCACCGAGTGGCAGATCGCCCCCGGAGACACCGTTGAGAAGGGGCAAGTCGTCGCCGAAGTGGAGACCACCAAATCCGCAATCGAGGTGGAAACCTGGCACGACGGCACCGTCGCCGAGCTGAAAGTCGAAGTCGGCGAGACCATTCCGGTCGGAACGGTGATGGCCACTTTCTATGAACCGGGCGAAACACCGTCCACGGTGAAACAACCGGCACGAGGCGATGCAGGGGCGCCATCGTCGACGCCCCCACCCGCAGCGCCTGCCGAACCGGTTCTGGTGACCGCTCGAACCTCCCCTTCGGCCGGGCCGACCGCACCGTCCGTCCCACATACGACCACTGTTGCGGCCCCGACCGGCCCCATGGCCTCGAACCGAGTACGCATCTCCCCCGCTGCCCGGCGTCGTGCGCGAGAGCTCGGACTCGACCCTGACCGCTTGCGCGGCACCGGACCCGGAGGCGCGATAACACTGGACGACGTCGAGCAGCATGCCAAAACCACTGCACCCGACAGTCGAGCACGAGAAATGCGTCGCACCATCGCTGCGGCGATGAGCCGGTCCAAAAGGGAGATACCGCACTACTACCTCGCCGAGACGATTCCGATGGAGACGGCGTCGAGGTGGTTGTCCGAACGCAACGCCCAACACCCGGTCGAAGAGCGTCTTCTCCCGGCCGTCCTGATCTTGAAGGCCGTGGCCGTCGCCGCGCGCAAATGTCCGTCGATGAACGGATTCTGGACCGACGACGAGTTCACGATGCAAGCAGACGTCCACGTGGGAGTCGCGATCGCGTTACGGGGCGGCGGACTGATCGCCCCCGCGATCCATGACGTGCCCGACAAGTCTCTCGACACCCTGCAGTCCGATCTCGTCGACCTGGTGGCGCGTACCCGCAGCGGTAAGCTGCGCAGCTCCGAGTTCACGGACTCGACCATCACGGTGACCAACCTCGGCGACAACGGCGTCGAGGCCGTCTTCGGCGCGATCTATCCACCGCAGGTCGCGCTGGTCGGCGTGGGCACGATGACCCAGCGTCCCTGGATCGTCGACGGCGAGATCAAACCCATCCCGGTGGTCACCGTTTCGCTCTCCGCCGACCACCGAGCCAGCGACGGACGCCAAGGCGCAAAGTTTCTCTCCACCATCCGAGAACTGCTGCTGCGGCCGCACGAACTGTGAGGAGCAACCATGGACGATGAGACGACCACCACCGCGGTCGTGGACGCACTGCTCGAGGTGGCACCCGAATTGTCTGACGGGGATCTCGCTTTCGACGAGCCCATTCGCGAACAAGCCGACCTGGACTCGATGGACTGGTTGAGCTTCTTGACCGGCATCAAGAAGAGACTCGGGGTCGACGTGCCCGAAGAGGACTACGCCAAGCTCCGAACCGTCGCCGATGTCGTTCGCTACGCACAGGAGATCAGACGATGAACTCGCCCGTGACAGCGAGAACGACGGCACCGCAGCTGTTTCGTGACCGTCGGGAGGCCGGGCGCGCCCTCGCCGAGCTGCTGTCCGGTTTCCGCGATCACGACGACGTCGTCGTCCTCGGCCTGGCCCGCGGTGGAGTTCCGGTCGCCTTCGAGGTCGCCGCATCGCTTCGACTGCCGTTGGACGTGTTCGTCGTGCGCAAACTGGGACTGCCCGGGAACGAAGAGTTCGCCTTCGGGGCAATCGCAGCCGGCGGACGCATCGTGCTCGACGACGACGTGGTGCGAGCCGGTCGAGTCACCCAAGAACAGTTGCGGACCGTGGTCGAACGAGAGACCCGCACGCTCGAGAAGCGGGAGAGGCTGTACCGAGGGGCTCGCCCGCCGCTGGAGATCGCAGGCACGACAGTCATCCTCGTCGATGACGGACTGGCGACCGGAGCCAGCATGCGGGCAGCGGTGAGTGCGCTACGCGAACGTGAGCCGGCCGCGATCATCATCGCGGTCCCGGTGGCCCCCGAATCCACCTGTCTCGCACTCGCCGGAGCGGTCGACGAAGTCGTCTGTGCCTCCATGCCAACACTGTTCGCAGCCGTCGGCCAGTCATACCGGACCTTCCCGCAGGTGCCCGACGACGAGGTCCGAACCCTGCTGTCCACACCCACCACCACGCCCTCAGAACATCCGCACGAACAAACCCTGGCGGCCGTCGTCGCACGATCGGCGATCGAGTGCAGATACGGTGTCCCGCCGGATGCAGTGCTGGACGACTTCATCGGCGACGCGGAATTCGTACTCATCGGCGAGAGTTCTCACGGCACCGAAGAGTTCTATGACTCCCGCGCTCGAATCACCCGGTGGCTCATCGAGAACAAAGGCTTCACGGCGGTGGCTGCGGAGGCCGACTGGCCCGACGCCTACCGAGTCAATCGCTGGGTCCAGGGGAAGGGAAGTGACGGATCCGCCGACGAGGCGCTGTCGGGGTTCGAACGGTTTCCGGCGTGGATGTGGCGAAATACCGTGGTCAAGGACTTCGTCGACTGGCTGCATCGATACAACGCCGGCCGAGCACAGGATCTGGATCGAGTCGGTTTCTACGGGCTCGACCTCTACAGTCTGCACCGCTCGATGCAGGATGTGATCGCCTACCTGGACACCGTTGATCGCGAGGCGGCCCGGCGTGCTCGCGCGCGATACGCATGCTTCGATCACTCCACGGCTGCGGATGGACAGGCATACGGGTACGCGGCTGCGTTCGGTGCAGGACAGTCCTGCGAACAGCAGGTCGTCACCCAATTGGTCGAGATGTACGCCGCGACCCTGGAACGTCTCCGCGGCGACGGCGCGGAGGCCGATGAACTGTTCTGTGCCCGGCGGAATGCCGTGGCGGTGAAGGACGCCGAACTCTATTACCGCACCATGTTCCGGGGTCGGGTCACGTCCTGGAACGTGCGCGACCGCCACATGGCCGAAACCCTCGACGCGCTCGCCGAACATCTGTCTTCACGTTCGTCCAGCCCGGCGAAGATCGTGGTGTGGGCACACAACTCGCACGTGGGCGATGCACGGGCGACCGAAGTCGGAGCCGACGGTCAGCTGACCCTGGGGCAGCTGGTGCGTGAACGGTATCGGCGACGCTGTCGGCTCATCGGATTCTCGACGTTCGAAGGAACCGTCACCGCCGCAGACGAATGGGGCGGACCGGCTCGACGCATGACGGTTCGCCGCGCACTCCCCGGTAGCGTCGAAGAGGCCTTCCACCAGGCGGGAGTGCAGTCGTTCTTCTTGTCGTCGCAGGCGGCCGGTGCGGCCGATTCGGTCGACTCGATTCGCCTTGCTCGCGCAATCGGTGTGATCTATCTGCCGGAAACCGAACGCCAGAGCCACTACTTCCACGTCCGCGTTCCCGAACAGTTCGACGCGTACATTCATCTCGATCGGACAGATGCGGTGCGCCCCCTCGAACCCTTCGGTATGTGGGAGGAGAGTCAACACCCCGAGACGTACCCGACCGGTCTGTGACGAAATGAGAAGATCGCCACGCAGGGTGGACCTCAGACGGATGGCCCGGACGAGATGGTGCTGTTGACCGTGTCAGATGTCCGAGCTGTCTCCGCGGAATCCGGGAGCGTCTCGTGCGCCGTTTTCGCGGGACAAGAACGCGGTCAGGTCGGCGAGTGAGGCCATCAGCGGCGCTGGGAACACCACTGTCGTGTTCTTCTCCACGCCGATCTCCATAAGGGTTTGCAGGCTGCGGAGCTGCAAGGCGATCGGGTTCTCGGCCATGGTCTTCGCTGCGGTGGAAAGCTGATGGGCGGCAACGGCTTCCCCTTCGGCCGCGATGATCTTGGCGCGCTTCTCCCGCTCGGCCTCGGCCTCGCGGGCCATTGCGCGTTGCATCCCACCGGGCAACTGGATGTCCTTGAGTTCCACCAGTCGAACCTCGACGCCCCATTCCTGCGCGGTCATCTCGAGGATGCGAAGGATGTCGTCGTTGATCGAGTCGGTATGTGCGAGCACGTCGTCGAGAGAGTGTTGTCCGACGACTTTGCGCAGCGTGGTCTGGGCGATCTGGTTGATCGCTGCATGGACGTCTTCGATTTCGACCACCGCCTTCACCGGGTCGACGACGCGGTAGTAGGCGACCGCGGAGATGTCCACGCTCACGTTGTCTCGGGTGATGATTCCCTGCGATTGGATCGGCATCGTCACCACTCGCATGGAGACCTTGATCATGCGGTCGGCGACGGGGATGATCAGGCGCAGTCCTGGTTTGCGTGTGCCGGCGAGTTTGCCGAAGCGCAACACGACGCCTCGTTCGTACTCGGGAACGATCCGGATGGCCGTGGCGGCCACGAGCAGGATCGCGACGATTGCGCAGCCGATCACGACCCACGTGGTTGTGGTCATCTTCCCACCTACCTCTCTGAGAGGCCTCCACCAGTCAAGACCTCGGCGACTTCCGACCGGTCAGGGATTCTTGTGCACCACCATCACCGGACACGGGGCCACCTCCATGACAGCCCGGCTGGTCGATCCCAAGAGCAGACCGCGGAAACCACCGCGGCCCCGCGTTCCCACCACGACCAGTTGTGCTGACTGTGCGGCGTCCACGATCTCCTCCGCCGGTGAAGCGATCCCGACCCGCCGCTCGATCTTGACGTCCGGAAAGTCCTCCGGATAACCGGCGAGCTGTTCACCCAGCAATTCTTCGGCTTCGTCTTCGAACTGTCGAAGGGTCCTCTGATCCGCACCGTAGAACGCGGCTCCCGACGAGCCTCCGTACGCATGCACCCCGAGCAGAGCCGTCTTCAACAGGTCCGCCTGACGGAACGCGTGGCCGATCGCAGCCGTCGACGTAGGCGACCCGTCGACACCGACGACCACGGGTCCGGTCGTCGGAGCAGGGCCGCCGACCACCACCACCGGACACTCTGCGTGCGCTGTCGCGTCATTGCTGACCGATCCGAAGAGCAGTCCGCGGACTCCACCCAGCCCACGTCTACCGAGGACAAGCATGTGGGCCCAGGTAGACGCGTGCCGGAGCGCGAGCGTGGCCGATCCGCTCACGGTCTTGCCCTCGACGTCGACGTTCGGGGCGACGTCGGCCGCCACCTGCGTCGCGGCGTCGAGGGCACGCGCCGCGCCGGCATGCATGGCCTCCACCACTGCCGGGGAAGTCATCGTCGGTGCCGGCGCATATGCGCCGGGCACGATGCCCACCGCGGAGATCAGACGCAGATGTCGTTTCTCCCGGACGGCGGCGCCGGCCGCCCAGCGAACCGCCATCAGAGCGCAGTCCGAACCGTCCACACCGACGACGATCGGTGCCGTCGCATCGGTCACTGAATCAGTCATGGTTGTCTCCCAGATGTGGCGCCGCCCGTTCCCCTCCGGAAACTTCATCGTCGTACCGACCCGACGAGAACGGCGGGGTCGAAAGTCACCAGTAGATCGGAAAAGGTCCTGCCGCGTCGGGCATCGCCCGCGGCGTGAGGCCCGGTCGACCTGCGACCTTTCGTGCGACCAACCCGATTTCAATGTGAAAAGCTTTGTGCCGTAGTCTTTTCACCCGTGAATCCCGCTGCTGCCAATACTCTCGTGACCGATCTCACTGCCCACGCATGCGTATGGTGCTCGTCCAGCGAGGACATCGCGGAACTCCGCGGGGAACCGCGATGCGGACGCTGCCGCACCGCAGAACAGACCGTCGCCGCGGCCCGCGAGTTCGTCGGGTTCTATGGTCTACGACCCCTGGGTGGGTCGCTGGCGTCCGACGATGAAGAAGAACGCGAACACCGGGTCGCAGCTCGCGAAGCCTGGGCGGTGCTGAATCAGACCCGTACGCACACTCCACCGCGAGGTGCATCCCGGTCCGGGCAGCGTGGCGTCGCCCGCTCCGCGTCCACCGCGACAAAGACAGGTGGAAACGCTGCGCCCGTCAAGGCGCAGAACGTCAAGTCCGGGGGCACCCGACCCGCCGACGTCTCCCGACCCGACCGTGCTGCGCTCATGAACCGCGCCGAAGCCCTGCTGGCACAGCTCGCCGAAATCGAGGAACGCCTGGCCGTCGCTCAGAAGGATTCCGGCTTGAGCGGCAAGGCGAAGGTGTCCGACCTGACCGCCAAGCGCGATTCTGTGTTGCGCACGCTCGCCGCGTTGGAGAAGGCCAAGCGGGCGCTGGAGCCGGCCTGACAGTCGGCCGGTTCAGGACTGGATATCGGAAGGGTCTGAGCTGCAGTTCGATTTCCGCTCAGGACGTAGCGAACGCCTCCCCCATGTACGCGTTCTCGATCACCTCGGGCGTCGCGGCGAGTTCGGCGGCATCACCTCGGAGCACCTGGTTGCCGTGGCGCATGACCATGGCGGTGTCCGCGACCTCGAGGGCGAGCTGGACATGTTGCTCGACGAGGATGACCGCAGCACCGGTGCTGTCGGCGACGGCACGCACCACGGGTAGAAGACGTTCGACGATGACCGGCGCCAGACCCATGCTGAGCTCATCGATCAGCAGGACCTTGGGGTGCTGAACGAGAGCCCGCCCGATCGCGAGCATCTGTTGCTCACCTCCCGACAGCGCACCGGCCGGCACCTTGAGCCGGTCGGCCAGCTGCGGGAAGGTCTCCAGGATCGAATCGCGTTCGGCCGGCCAGGAACGTCGCGATCGGACCGAGAGCCGTAGATTCTCCTCGACGGTGAGCGAGGTGAACAACGAGCGGTCGTCGGGAACCAGGACCAGTCCGGCCTTGGCCGCCCTCCGAGCGTGTCCGGACTTCACCTGGTGTCCGTCGACGGACACCGTGCCGGCCAAGGTCGGCAGCAGGCCGGCCAGCGACATCAACACCGTGGTCTTCCCTGCCCCGTTCGGGCCGAGGAGCGCCAGCACCTCCCCCGCGCCGAGCTCGAGATCGAATCCGCGAACGCACGGCCGACCGTTGTATCCGGCGTCCAATCCGGTGCAGCTGAGTACAGGGTTCATGCCTTCAGCTCCTCACCGCTGTGGGTGGCGCCGAGATAGGCGCTGGTAACGGCCGGATCGCTACGGATCTCGTCGGGGGTTCCGATCGCGATCACCTTGCCGAGGTCGAGAACGACTATCCGGTCACAGACGGCAAGAACCAGTTCCATGTCGTGGTCGATCATCACGACGGTCACCCCCGCATCGCGGATCGCTCGGAGTCGGTGTCCGAGCCACAAGCTCTCGGTGCTGTCGAGGCCGGCGGCCGGCTCGTCGAGGAGGACCACCCGCGGTCGCCCGGCAAGTGCGCGAGCAACCGAGACGAGCTGCCGCCGTCCCTGCGAGAGTTCCTTCACCTGGCGATCGACCACCGGGACGAGGTGCAACAACTCGAAGAGCCGGTCCAACTCGTCCACCCCCAGCATCGCCGTGTCCGGGCGGTGCCGGGCGGCGGTGGTGCCGACGGCGACATTCTCACGGACCGAGAGGTCGTCGTACAGTTCGATGCCCTGGAACGTGCGACCCAGCCCGTGGCGGCTGCGTTGGAAGGGGCGCTGCCCGTCGAGGCTGTGGCCCTCCAGGTTCACACTGCCGGTCGAGTCCGCGAATCCGCTGATGGCGTCGATGAGGGTGGTCTTGCCGGCTCCGTTGGGTCCGATGAGGCCGATGATCTCGCCTTCGCGGACGTCGAACGACACGTTCTCGACGGCGGTCACGCCGCCGTAGCGGACGCCGATCTCCTTCGACGACAGGATGACCTCGCCGGGTGCGCGGGGTGCCTCGAGAGTCGGCGAATCGGTGCCGGGCGAGATGGCCAGTTCGAGTTCGGCGACGGTGTCCTTGCGGTCGAAGACCCTGGTGCGCAACCAGTTCGTCGCCTTGTGCACCTCGGAGATGATGCCCTCGGGGTTGGCGATGATGGTGATGACCAGGAGGATGCCGGTGATGACGTGGTAGTACGTGCCCAGGTTGACCGCACGGTCGAGCAGGACGAACAGGATGCCGCCGGCCCCCATGATCCCCGCGAGAACGCCGCCGGAGACACAGGTGACACCGGCCAGGTACACCAGTGCGAACATCCCGATTCCGGCGATGGCGGCATATGATTCGGGAACCACGACGGTCTGCTGATAGGCCATGAGTGAGCCGCCGATCCCGGCGATGAACGCGCCGATGGCGAACGCCACCAGCTTCGTTCGTGACACGTTCACTCCGGCCGCCGCGGCCGATCGTTCATTCGCGCGTACCGCCAGCATCGAGGCGCCCAACCGGCTGGTCCGCAGCCGCGCGACACCCAGGCCGACCAACGTCAGGACGATGAGGCACAGGACGCCGAACGCGATGTTGGGGTAGGTGTTCCCGGAACCGATGCCGAGATCCAGGCCGAACAGGGACGGATCCTTGACGGCAGCCCCGTCGATTCCTCCGTTGAACTCGTTGTTGCGGAACCAGAACGCCTCCAGGAACACCGCGAGACTGAGCGTGACGACCGCGACCGGCAGACCCCGGATGCGCAGTGCCGGGAGTCCGACGACAACACCCACCACCGTCGCCACCACGGCCGCCAGCACCGGTGCGATCGGGAACGGAACACCCCAATCGGTGGTCAGACGCGACATCATGAACGCTGCCACTCCCGCAAGGGTCAACTGCGCCAATGAGATCTGACCGGCGAACCCGGTGACCACCACCTGGGACAGGGCGATGATCGCCACCGTGAACGTGACGATGACCGCGCCCCGGACACTGCCCTCGGTGAAGATCAGGAACCCGAGTGCGACCACGACACCGGCGATGCTGGGAAGCAACAGATTTCGTGGACGAGGTGCGGCGCCCAGTGTGTTCTGGACGATGGCGCCGCGGGTGGGTAGGGGTTTGCCGCGCAGCACCAGGAAGATCAAGATCATCGCCAGGGGTATCAGCTCGGCCATCCCTGATTGCGGCATCCAGCTGACCGTTGCCTGCAGGTGTGTCATCTCCGACTGCAGGACTCCGATACCCAGCCCGGCCGCTACCGCCGGCCCGATCGCACTGAAGTTGCCGACCAGGGCAGCGGCCAGTGCCGGCACGATGAACAGCGTGTAGGACACCGGGATCAGCGGGACGATCGGGGCGATGAGGATGCCTGACAGACCCGCGATCATCGTCGACAGTGCCCAGTTGGCGTAGGCGATGCGTTCAGGTGACAGACCTGCGACGATCGCACCTTTCTCCGATTCGGCGGCCGCTCGGGTGGCCAGACCGAAGCGGGTCAGACGGAACGCCAGGATCAACAGCACCGTCAGCACGACGACCAGCGCCGCAATCCAGACGCGATCAGCCGGGACCCGGATGTCGCCGATCTCGATGATCTCGGTGGGCAGGATCGCATCCACCGACACCGGGCTGGTGCCCACCCGGGCGGCGAGCACGGCCTGGATCACCAACATCACGGCGATCGACGCCACCGCCTTTGCTGTCGCTGGTGCGGTCCGCAACATCCGGAACACGCAGAGGTACAGGAGAGCGCCCAACCCGGCGGCGATCAGTAGAGCGATCACCATGGCGGGCGCCAGTCCCAGGGGTCCCCCGAGATCAATTGTCTTGGGAAATCCCGGGATCGGGATGAGGAGTTCACCATCGCGCAAGTACGCGTACGTGTACGCGATGTAGAGCGCGATGGCCCCGGTGGCGAAGTTCACCACACCCGAACTCCGGTAGGTCATGACCAGAGCCAGCGCCAATGCTGCGTAGACAGCGCCGTTGCCGAGCCCTAGGAGCAAGAACTGGATATCTTGGGTCATCTACCGACTTCCGGTCATCGTGCGGGTGTGGTGAACGTTCGCCGTGTTCAGACGAGCTTCGGGTCGACGAGCTCGCCGTCCTTGAAGGTGACGATGATGCCTCCGCTGCCGCACACCGACGGCATGCCCGGCATCGCCTTGCCGTCGCAGGTGAACGTCAGCCCGTAGCCGGCTGGGAGCGGAACATCCTTGGTGCTCTTGATCGCCGCGGTCAGGGCGGCGGGTGAGGTGTCGGTGCCCTGCACCGACTCGGTTGCGCGGACCAGGCCGAGCATGCCCTGATAGCCGATGATCGCGAAGCCCTCGATGTCGGTGTCGGGCGCGTACTTGGCCATGATCGCCTTGTAGAGCTGGGTCTCCGGGTCATCGGAGTTGATGACCGAAGCGGTCGAGACCTTCGTGTCGTTGAGATTCTCGGCACCGACCGCCTCGACGACCGCCGGATCGGAACACGGCTGGATGGTCATCTTTTCGGCGGTTGTCGACACCGTGCTCAAGGCTTTGAACACCGATGTGCAGAGGGTGGATTCACCGATGACCACCACACCGTCAGGCTTGTCTCCCAGGCCGGCACTCACCTGCGGGGTGGCGTCCGGGGTGCCCGGCGGGATCGGCACGACCTTGAGGTTGACTCCCGCGGCCTGGAAGGCGGGTGCGCCCATCGCCTGGACGCCGGCAGTCGCTGCCGGGACGTCGATCACATAAGCCGTCACGTTCTTCATGCCCTGTTGGGCGGAGTACTTCGCCATCGAGGTCATGGCACCGGGCAGACCTGCGGTCCACATGAAGGCGCCCGGAGTGGTCAGCTCCGACGACGCCTGACCGGCCGCCGAAACGTAGGGGATCCCGGCACCGGTGATGATGGGAACCATCGAATTTCCCTGGCCGCTGCTGGTCATGAGGACTGCAGAGACCTTCGCCTCCACCATCTTGTTGGCACAGTCGCGGGCCTGGTTGGCGTCTTCGCCTTGCTTGCAGGTGACCAGTTCGATGGGCCGGCCACCGATGCCACCGAGGTTCTCGTTCGCGTACTGGACGACGGCCTCGGCCGATTCCCGGTTCTCGGGCATCGAGATGGCCTGTCCGCCTTCGTTGTTGATGAGACCGATCTTCACGGGCTCGCCACTGGCCGCATTCCCGGGGAACGAACCCTCCGGCGCGGCGACGCTCTCGGACGCGGAGCCGTCACTGCTGTCGTCGCTGCTACATGCGGCTGTCGCGCTCAGCGCCACCACCGCGATCGATGCGGCCACCATCTTGGCGACGCGCGAGCCTCTGAACGGTTTCATCGATGTCCTTTTCAGTAGGGGATAGAGACGGCGCTGCCGTCCTCGGTCACTTAGATGACTAAGTGGCATTGGGTAACTATATGGCGCCGAGTGATCTGTGTCACCGAATTCGGGTCATGGTCGATTGACCTGGTTCGGTGTCCCCGTTCCTGACGCCGAGATCGCGTATGTCCTGCGAACCCGCACCGGGGTGTGGGACCCGATCTGCGTCGGATCCGGTTCGAGCAGGCCGCCCAAGCTCCACCCGGTGCACGCATCATCGGCCCGGAGGACAACCCGCGCCGCTACCGCAGCCGACTGGCCGCCAGACAGGCACGCCGGCGGGCCGAGCGTGCCCGCAACAGTCAGGAGCGGGAAGCACTCCGCGACGCCGAACGCCGCGACCACCTGGGAAGCCGGCCACCGTTCTGAGGCGCTGTCCGATGGTGATGACGCACAGCTACGACTCTGCCGCGAGGGGAACCCGCCGCGGGTTTCGACGGATCGGCGGGATCAGAAATCGAACCCGCCGCCACCGAAATCGCCGCCACCGAAATCGCCGCCACCGAAATCGCCGCCACCGAAATCGCCGCCGGCATCGCCCCCGCCGAAGTCGTCTCCGCCGAAGTCATCCCCGCCGCCGGCGTCGCCTCCGTCGATGGCGCCCAGGTCCGAACCGTCGCCGACGCCGCTCTCGAAGCCCTGTGCGTCATACGGGACGCCCGCCATGCCGGAGAACATCGCCGAGAACAGGAACATGGACCCGACGCCCCAGGCGCCCGCCACGAGAGCCGGCCGCCACCAGGGCTCCGAATACCAACCGGCCGGGACCGGACGACCGGCGACGCGGCCACCCGGGTAGTAGTTCGGCGTCCGATCAGACGGGTTGGGTGACGCCTCGACCTTGCGTCCTTCGAAGTCGACCTGCCGGTCTTCGGTGACCCTGCCCGCACTCTGCTGACCATCGAGCTCCGGGATGGCCGGACCGGGATCGAGGTTCATCGCGACTCGAGCAGCACGGATGTAGTAAAGGCCTTCGAGGGCCGTCTGCTTGGCCAGTCGCGCCTGCGCGGGCGAGTTCGCCTGCTCGATCTGCGAACCGGCTGCGGTGTACCGCTCCCCCGCATCGGCGAGCGCCTGCTTCGACGCCGGACCATCACCGACCAACATGAACACTTGCCCGCCGAGGCGTTCGATGGCTTGCCGTGCGTCAGCCTTGGCGTCGTCGAGCGTGCGAGCGGCGTTCGCCCCGGAGCGCTGCTGTGCGATCACCACCACCCCGACGACGACCAGGACGACGACGGCGATCAGAATCAGTGCTTCCATGGTTCTCTCCAGCTCGTGCGTGTCCGACGGACTCGTCAGGCTGGAGCCCTTGCGAGGCCTCGGGCCCGGCCGACAAATCGGGCACCTTCGAGCGTACCGATCGGGAGGAGGGGCGGACCGCCGCCCAGTCGGTCCACCTCCACACCACGGTCACCGAGCGCGAGCGACGTCGACGACCACTCGAACGTCGTCGGCGACCTTCAACGTGCCCATCATCAGTGAGTACGGCTTGATCCCGAAGTCGCTCTGAGTGATCGTCGCGTCGGTGGAGATCTGCCGGCCCGCCGCGGTGTCGACGACTTCGAAGTCCAACGAAAGCGGGCGTGTTCGGCCGTGGATGGTCAACGTGCCGTCGGCTCGGTACCCGTGTGCCGTCGCGGTGAGTGCCTCGGATTCATAGGAGATCTCGGGGTACTTGTCGGCGCGCATGGACTTCAAGGCGTTCATACGGGCGAGCGACTTCTCGGCTCCGGTCATCGGGGTGAGTCCGCCCTCGCCGGCTTCTACCTGCATGGAGTCCACTGAGATCGTCGCCGCGATGCGGTTGGGTACCAAGTCTTTCAAGGTCACGACCGCGGTCCATGCACGCATCGCGATCGTCAGCCGATGGCCGGTGCGTGCCGCCGGTCCGGTGACCCCGGTGTGCACCACGACCGAGCCGTCGGATTCGCTGAACTTCCAGACCGATTCCTCCACGGCCGTAGTGTAAGCGCTCGGGTACATGCTCGTGGCCCGACGACAGGTGGAGAGGTGACGAAGATGGTGACTGCACAAAGGATCCTGCTCGATGTCGACGAGGCGGGGGTCGCGACGGTCACGCTCAACCGCGCGGAGAAGCACAATGCGCTGGACCCCGCGATGTTCGACGCGTTGCTCGAGGTGACCGGCGAACTGGCGGCTGATCGTCGCGTGCGGGCCGTCGTCGTTCACGGGGACGGAAAGAGTTTCTGTTCCGGCCTCGACATCTCGTCTCTCGGCGGCGAGGGGTTGGGCGGCTCGTTGCTGGAGCGGGACGACGCCGACCGTGGAAACCATGCGCAGCGGGTGTCTCTCGACTGGCGGCGCGTGCCGGCGCCGGTGATCGCGGTGCTACACGGCAACTGCTTCGGAGGCGGACTGCAGGTCGCTCTCGGTGCCGACATCCGCTACGCGACGCCCGACGCCCGCCTGTCCGTGATGGAGGTGAAATGGGGCCTGGTGCCGGATATGGGCATCACCCAGACGCTTCCCGGGCTTCTTGCGGCCGACGTGGCCAAGGAACTGACCTTCACGGGCCGCATCCTGTCGGGCGCCGAAGCCCACGAGGTCGGGTTGGTCACCGGAATTGCCGACGACCCTCTCGCCCGCGCCATGACGCTCGCCCATGAGATCGCCGCGAAGTCGCCACATGCCGTGCGCGCTGCAAAACGCCTTTACGACGAGACCTGGAGTGGCGTCGATCCGGCGGCGGCACTGTTGCTCGAGAGCACACTGCAGGTCGAGTTGATGCGGTCGCCGAATCAGCTCGAGGCCGTGCGCGCCGGCATGTCCGGACGGGAACCCCGCTTCGCCGACCCGGAGTGAGACCGTCATCCGACCACCGCTCCGTCGATTCGGCAGGTTCTCCTCAGCTCGCGCTCGTCGCCGAAGGTGGAGCCGAACCGCCCTGGCGTTGATCGCTCATCAGACGTGCGATCTCCGCACAGTCGGCGTCCGACGGAAGACCCATACCCGGCGAATACCCGTACACCTCGGTCATCGGTCTGGAGCTCCGCCGCCCGTCCAGGATCTCCACCGACTCGGTGGTGATGAGTCCCGGGTGGTCGACGCCGCAGGCCTGCGCGACCCTGGCCAGGTCCCGGCGTAGCGTCGTGATGTAGTTCGCTGCTCGGGGCGCCTTGTCGTCGGGCGCCAATCCCCTTGTGAGCCAGCTGTTCTGCGTGGCGACACCCGTCGGGCAGGTGTCGGTGTGGCATTTCTGGGACTGGATACACCCGACGGACAGCATCGCCTCGCGGGCGACGCTGACCATGTCGCATCCGAGTGCGAAGGCCTGGACGGCGTTGTCGGGTAGGCCGAGCTTGCCGCTCCCGATGAACGTGATCTGCTGATGAAGGTTCCGCTCGGCAAAAATCCGGTAGACCCTGCTGAACGCGAGGAAGAACGGGAGCGAGACGGTGTCGGCGAAGAGCAACGGTGCTGCACCCGTGCCGCCTTCTCCTCCGTCGATGGTGACGAAGTCGACTCCGCGGTCGGTCGTCGCCATCAGGTCGGCGATCTGATGCCACGAGTCGAGGTCTCCGACCGCGGATTTGATGCCCACCGGCAGCCCCGTTTCGGCGGCGAGAAGTTCGACCCAGTCGAGCATGCTGTCGGCGTCGGAGAATTCGGCGTGCCGTGATGGACTCACGCAATCACGTCCCGCCGTGACGCCGCGCGCCTCTGCGATCTCCGCAGTCACCTTGGGGCCGGGAAGCAACCCACCCAGATTGGGCTTGGCGCCCTGGCTGAGTTTGATCTCGAGCGCGCGTACCGGAGCTTCGGCGACGACGGCTTTCAGGCGGGCGAGGTCGAAACGACCGTCGGCGTCTCGGCAGCCGAAATAGGCGGTGCCGATCTGGAAGACCAGGTCCCCACCGTGACGGTGATAGGGCGAGATCCCGCCCTCGCCGGTGTTGTGGAGCGCGCCGGTCATGGCGGCCCCGCGATTGAGTGCCTCGATGGCGTTCCCGGACAGGGCTCCGAAGCTCATCCCGGAGATGTTGACAACCGACGTCGGACGAAACGCACCCGGTCGTCCACGTGCTGCGCCGACCACCTTCGCGCAGGGCAGAACCACCTCGTGGCCGGCCTCGGGTGCCGAAGCCGGCGCAGACGACTGGCTGAACGTCCGATGTTTGATCACCGGGAATCCGGTCGTGAACTCGACGTCGTTGTCGGTGCCGAACCCGAAGTAGTTGTTCTCTTTCTTGGACGAGGAGTAGATCCACCGGCGTTGATCGCGGGTGAACGGACGCTCTTCGTCGTTGGCGGCGACGATGTATTGACGTAACTCGGGTCCGAACGTCTCGATCCAGTAGCGCGCGTGCCCGATGAGCGGGAAGTTGCGCAGCAACGAGTGCTCGCGCTGAAACAGATCTCGAACGACAACGGCCGCCGCTGTGGTGGCGGCACCGACTACGACAGCAGACCTCTTGCGGCTCATGTGTCGAGTGTTCACCAGACGGGCCGGGTAGCGCCACGAATCACAGAGCCGGGATCCCTATTCGAGGCCGGCGATATACTGATCGACGCGTTGCGTCTCTTGATCCGCTCATCGGCGCGCTGTCCCCGACGACCTCCGGTCTCGCGCAGGTCGCCGTGGAACCGGCTGTCCCTCAACCGAAAACCCAACCTTGCAAGGTCAGGAGAAGGCGACGATGCCGAACTTTCCTGCACTCACCCACGTCGCGATCACGGTCAGCGATCTCGACGCCAGCACTGTGTGGTACCAGAAATTGTTCGACGCCCAGCCTGTTCTGGACGAAGACGAAGAGTCCGGCAATTTCCACCACACGGTCTTCGCGCTCGGCGGTGGAACACTGTTCGGCCTCCACACCCACACCACGAATTCTGGCGGTACGCATCCGTTCAGCGAACTGAACGCGGGACTGGACCATATCGCGTTCGCCTGCACGCAATCCGAACTCGAGGACTGGGTCGCACGCCTCGACGAGGCTGGAATCGAGCACAGCGGAATCAAACACGCGCACTACGGGTCGGGAATCTCTTTTCGCGACCCGGACAACATCGCGCTGGAGTTCTTCGCCCCACCAGCCGGCTGATCGCGTCAGTCGTCCGTGGACTCTCCGTCGAGATGGGCCAGAGCAGCCCGCGCGCTCTCCAACTCGCGGGTGAGCTCATCGATCCGCTCCTGAGCCGCGGCACGCGCGGACTCGATCACGCCGTCGACTGCCGCGACCGCCGTCTCGTCACCCAGTTCGCGCATCGCACGAGCCACCCGGTCTGCGGTCACCTCGGTTGCCTTGCCCTTCCTGCTGCCGTGCGAGACGGACACCGTCCACGTGCTCTCGCCCGCCGATGCCACGGTGACGCTCACCACCGACGCGGTCTTCGGGCGTCTGGGTGCCTTGGGCGGGACGGGTCTCGGCTTCACCGTGTCCGTTTCCGGTTCAGTGCGCGATGAGTGTTCGGCGCGCACCGCAGGTGCCTGGGGTGACTCCGCCTTCGGTTTCTGCGCAACGGGTTTCGGCGCCTGTACGGGTTTCGGTGGCTGCCCGGGATTAGGCGCCGGTGTCGCCCTGGCAGCTCGCTGACGCGCAGAGGAAGCAGAGGTCGCCGCTCGGGTCTTCTGCAACTCGTCGGCCTCGAACGGTAGCTGGTCGTCGACGCCCTTGGGGCTCACCATCACCGTGGATCCGTCGATCGACACGACACGTGCCGATGCGCCCGCGTCGAGCCCCAGCGACGGCATCGGATCGCGTAGGTACACGGTGGCCCGCTTGCCTGCGGCGAGCGCCGCGGAGAGAGATTCCAGATCGTCGGGAGTCAGTCCCGGCCTTCGATGCGAACTCACACCGACCATCTTCGCACACGCGTGCGAAGAGGACACCCCCAGCCGAAGCGGACGGGTACCAGGCCCATCGAAGCGGTCGATCAACTCGTCGGCAGGTGCGCCATACGCGGGTGGAGGTCTGGACTCAGGCGCCGCGGGCCATTGCCAGCATGCCTTTGATGCCCAGTCCTGCCTTGGTGCCGCCGTCGCACAGGATGTCGGTGCCGGTGAGATAGCCCGGTTTGTCGCCGGCGCAGAAGGCCAGCAGTTCCGCGATCTCGTCCGGGCGGCCGAATCGTTTGAGTGCGGCGAACTCCAACAGTCTGGCCGACCCGCTCTTCTCCTCGAGCCGGCCCATCTCGGTGTCGAACGATCCCGGCGAGACGGACAATATGCGGGCACCTCGAGCACCGAACGCACCGGCTCGGTCCGCCGAGTAACGGATGACGAAGTTCTTGCTCAGCGAATAGGCCGAACCGGGATGCATCCTGGCCGGACCGCGGGATGCGTTCGCGATCATCTTGCGGGTGAACTCCTCGACGTCGCGCGTCGCCAGCCGGTAGGTGCGCCGCGGCACCATGACCGACGGCAGCATGTGCCCGGCGATGGACGCGACGTTGACGAGGGCGAATCCCTCGCCGGCGACGGCAAGGGACGCCTCGGTGACGTTGATGGTCCCGACGGCGTTGATCTTGATGATCTTCTCCGCCGACCCCATCTGTGGACTCACCCCGGCCGCGTGCACCACCGCGCGTACGGGCGCGGAGGCGGCGGAGGTCGCGAAGAGGGCCTCCACGGATCCGCGGTCGGTGATGTCGGCGACGACGTACCGAGCGCGGATCCCGCTCGACTCGAGATCGGCCACGGCGGAGGCCAGCGGATCCTCTCTGACGTCGGTGAGCACCACGTCGTGGTCGCGACCCATGATCCTGGCGGTGGCCAGTCCCATCCCGCCGGCGCCGCCGGTCACGATCACCGTCCTGTCCATCGGTGTTGGTCCCCTCTGTTGATATTCGGCGAGCCCAAGCCTAAGGCGTCTCGGACCATGCTGCTGGTCTCCGGGAAGCAGTTGTGGCATGGAACTTCTGAACGGCGAAGCCGCCGGTTCGGGACCAGTGGTGGTGGAAACGGTCGCCACGTCCTCCTTCTGGCACGATGGCAACGTGTTCTTCCTTTTCGGATTCGGTCGCAGGCAACAACATCTCGGTGCGGGACAGACGCGGACCTGCCCGCGATGCCACAACACCACCCAATGGGCCAGGATGCGGGAGTACAGCCAATTCACGCTCTTCTTCATCCCGGTGGCGCGCTGGGGTCGTCGGCAATTCGAGGCGTGTGGCATCTGCGGTGCCACCGTCGCGGCCTGAGCGGTCACATCGGCAACCGCCATCTATTCATGCAGCGTGCAATGCTTGATCAACAGCATGGAATGACAGAAGATGGCTCGATGGACTCCACGTCTGCCCCACCTCGGCGCCGATCGCGCAAGAAGTTCGACAAGCAGGTCGATGCGGTGATGTGGGCTTCTCGTGCACTGATCGGGATCGCCGCTGCCTCGGTCGCGGAGGTGGAGGATCGGGTCAGCATTCCTCAGCTGCGGATCCTCACATTGGTCGCCACCCGGGGTCCGCTCAGTCTCGCAGTCATCGCCGACGAACTCGACGTCGATCCCTCCAGCGCCAGTCGAAGTGTGGACAGGTTGATGAAGGCAGGCCTGCTGGACCGGCGTGATGCCCCTGAGGATCGACGCAGACTGGCGGTGACGGTGACCGCCGACGGCGCCGACCTCGTGCAGACCGTCACCGATCATCGACGTGAGGCCATCGCCGCGGTGCTCAAGAAGCTGAGTGCAACGCAGCGTGACGAACTGACCGTCGCGTTCGATGCCTTCGCCGTCGCGGCGGGAGAGCCGACCACTGACGATTCCCTGACCCTGGTGTGGCCGCTGCACCCGTGAACGCAGCCTTCGGCGTAACCGGGTATCACCTGAGGGCGCGCGATCGCCTGGCCAGTAACGCAACAGTCAGCGAGGCGACCGCGGCCGCGCCACCCGCGACCCCATGGTGACGAGACAGGACGGTCTGAGCACTCGAGTTCTTGGCGCGTCGGTCGAACACCCCGTGCGCGCCGAAGTCGCTTCCGTCCGGGCCGTCCGCCGGCTCCCAGAGGTTCGCCGGCTGGTCGGGATCGCGGGGGCGCGAGGTCTGCTGAGAGTCGAAGCCGGTACGCGCCAGGTACCGATCGAGCAGTCCGGGTGCCAGCGCATTGCCGACGAGAGTTGCCGCGGTGCTCGCACCGACCCAGTATTCACGGCGTTTCGGGTGATCCGCGGCATGGAGCACCGCACGCGCTGCCACCTCGGGTTGATAGATGGGCGGCACGGGTTGTGCATGCCGGGGCAGGCGGGAGAGAACCCACGAGAACTGCGGCGTGTTGACCGCGGGCATCTGCACCATGGTCACGTGAACGTTGCTGTGGCGGTGCAACAGTTCGCACCGGACCGATTCATGGAATCCCTGGATGGCGTGTTTTGATCCGCAATAGGCGCTCTGGAGCGGGATACCTCGATAGGCCAGAGCGGAGCCGACGTGCACGATGGTGCCGCGGTCGGCGGGCAGCATCCGTTTGAGCGCCGACATGGTGCCGTACACGAAGCCGAGATAGTTGACCTCGGTGACGCGCCGGTACTCGGCCGGACTGATCTCGGTGAACGGTGCGAATACCGAGGTGAATGCCACGTTGACCCACACGTCGATGCGACCGAACCGCTCGACGGTTGCCGCAGCGGCGGCTTCGACCGCCTCAGGGTCGGCGACGTCGGTGGGCAGGACGAGTGCCTCGCCACCTGCATCCTCGACCTCACGTGCGGCCGCTGCGAGTCCGACCTCTCCGCGTGCGATCAACGCGACCTTTGCTCGACGATGTCCGTATGCGCGCGCCACTGCGCGTCCGATGCCCGCGCTCGCGCCGGTGACGACCACGATCTGGCGGTGGGGTGGTGATGACATTGCATGTCCTTTCCGTGCGGCGCTCAGGTTGTCGAATCCCAGGGCTGGGCAAGTCGTCTCGCGGTTTCGAGTAGCAACGCGTGGACGAATGCCTGGGGTAGATTCCCGCGCAACTGTCGTTCGATCACGTCGAATTCCTCGGTGAACAATGCCGGAGGGCCGCACGCGGCACGATTCCGTTCGAACCATCGAACCGCTTGAAATGTGTTGCCCTGCTGATGATCAGCGAGTGCCATGAGAAATCCGCACAGCAGGAAGGCGCCTTCGGCTTCGGCGAGCGGGCGATCGTCGTGCCGAAATCGGTAGACATAGCCGTCGCTGCTGAGCGTGGTGCGGACCGCATCCAGTGTTCGTCGGCTCAACGGATCCGTCGCCGGGATCGCTCCCCTGATCGCCGACAGCAGTAGAGCGGCATCGACCCGGTCGTCGTCGGGGGCGCGCTGCCACCGCCCCGATGGATGAGTGCAGCGGTGACGGGCGTGATCGACGAGGGTTTCGGCGAGGTCGAGCCAGCGGTCGCACTGTGCGTGTGGTGCGAAAGGGGCCACGGCGCGTAATCCGGCAGCGCACGTCAGGGTCGAGTGTGTCCAGCGGCGAGTGTCGAGCTCCCAGATTCCGGCGTCGGGCTCTCGCCAGCGGGCTTCGATGGCAGCGGCGGCGGTTTCCACCGCGCGCCAGGATGAGGATTCGAGGCCGTCGTGGCGAGCTGCCGCTGCGAACAACAACAACGCCTCTCCGAAGGTGTCCAGTTGGAACTGATGGTTGACCCAGTTGCCGACGACCACGCTTCCGCCGGGGTAGCCCGGAAGCTCGGCTGTGCTCTGCGAGGGAACGTCGCCGCCATCCGTGGTGTACGCGGGCTTCAGCTTCGAGCCGTCGGCGAGCAACCGATCGCCGACGAAGCGAACCGATGCGTCGAGAAGTGGATGCGTGTCGTACAGGGCCGCCGCCTGACCCGCATAGCACTGGTCACGAATCCAGCAGTAGCGGTAGTCGTAATTCCGCCCTTGCTCGGCCCTCTCGGGTAACGAGGTGGTCGCGGCAGCCACCATTCCCCCACTGCTGCTTGTCAACCCGGTGAGAACGGCTGTCGCGTGTCGTGCGTCCCGGTCGGCAAGGGTGCCTTGGATCGGCGCGACGGCACCGGCCCACGCGTGTTCGGTCCGGTCCCAGAGTTCATCCGGTGTCGGCGGGATGTCGACCAGCGGACGGTCGGAGATCTCCAGGACCAGATCGTGGGTATGTCCCTGAGGTACGTCGAGATGCATCTCCATTCCGGACCGGGACCGAACCGCGGTCGTGGCCCCGCTCCAGCGCAGATGAAGAGGCCCCGCCCGCATGTGCCAGGAGTCGTCGGGGCCGCGCGATGGACTCGACCTTCGGCCCTCGTCCGGTTGCGCTCGGAGGAGTACGCGCAGCGGTGCAGGTCCGTCGAGCGCGACGATCCGGCGCAGGATCACTGCCGTGTGCCGGTCGGCAGGCATCGCGAGAGCCTCGCGGCATTCGACGATCCCCGTGTCGACCCAGCGGCTCCGCCAGATCAACGACCCGTCCTCGTAATAACCGCCCCACACGAACCGGGGCGTGTCGGGTGCGACGACGTAGATCCCGGGCCCGCCGAGCAGCGTGGAGAAAACGGGTTCGGAACCCCATAGCGGTGCGCACATCCACGCGAGATCACCGCGCGGACCGATCAGCGCTCCTCGTTCACCGTCCGCGACCAAGGCATACTCGCGGAGCACATGAGGGGCAACGTCCGCATCTGAGCTGGCCGTTCTCATTGCGTGGACCACGTTCTCCCTCTCGGAACTCCCAGGAACGACTGTGTCGGATGGCGTCTCGCCCTCTCTACCTTGCTACTCGCAATGATTGATCGAATGCAATGGTTGCTCATGGTTGATTGTTCCGCCTCCGTGGACGACCATGGGCACTGCACATGGACTCGAGGAGAAACCACACTGCACGTGATTTCGAGGAGAAATACCGATGGCAGACAAGAACGTCGCAGACTTCCTGCTCGAACGACTCCGGGAATGGAACGTCGAACACGTCTTCGCCTACGCGGGCGACGGCATCAACGGCATGCTCGCGGCCTGGGGACGAGCTGGAAACCGCCCGCAGTTCGTTCAGTCTCGCCATGAGGAGATGAGTGCGTTCGAAGCGGTCGGCTACGCCAAGTTCACCGACCGTCTCGGTGTGTGTATGGCGACGTCGGGCCCGGGGGCAGTCCATCTGCTCAACGGCCTCTACGACGCCAAACTCGATCACGTCCCCGTGGTCGCGATCGTGGGACAGACCAACCGCTCTGCGATGGGTGGCGCCTATCAGCAGGAGATCGATCTGCTGAGTCTCTACAAGGACGTGGCGAGCGACTACGTACAGATGGTCACCGTTCCCGAGCAGCTGCCCAACGTGCTCGACCGCGCGATACGGGTCGCACTCACCCAGCGGGTACCCACGGCGTTGATCATCCCGGCCGACGTGCAGGAGCTCGAGTACTCGCCACCGACACATGAGTTCAAGATGGTCCCGTCCAGTCTGGGCTTCGATCGACCGAAAGTGGCGCCGGACGACGAGGCGATCGCACGAGCCGCCGCGGTACTCAACGCGGGCGAAAAGGTCGCACTCCTGGTCGGTAACGGTGCACGCGGCGCCGCTGCGGAGGTGGAACAGGTCGCCGATCTCCTCGGCGCCGGTGCCGCGAAAGCGCTTCTGGGCAAGGATGTTCTGTCCGATGAACTACCCTGGGTCACCGGATCGATCGGACTGCTGGGCACGCGACCGAGTTACGAGATGATGCGTGACTGCGACACGCTTCTTACGATCGGCTCGAGTTTCCCCTACACGCAATTCCTGCCCGACCTCGATCAGGCCCGCGGCGTGCAGATCGACGTCGACGGCCGCTTCGTGGGTATGCGTTATCCCAACGAGGTCAACATCGTCGCCGATGCTCGTACAGCTCTCGAAGCGCTCATCCCCCACCTGCAGCGCAAGGAGGACAGGGCCTGGCAGGCGAAGATCGAATCCGATGTCGCCCGGTGGTGGGAGACCATGGAGATGGAGGCCGCTGTACCGGCCGACCCCGTCAACCCGCTGCGGCTGTTCGCCGCATTGTCGCCCCGGATGCCAGACGATGTCATCGTCACCGCGGACTCCGGATCGTCGGCCAACTGGTATGCGCGTCAGCTTCGGTTCCGAGGACGCATGCGGGGTTCGCTGTCAGGCACCCTGGCGACCATGGGGCCCGGTGTCCCATACGCGATCGGCGCCAAGTTCGCCCACCCGGACCGGCCGGTGATCGCATTCGTCGGTGACGGCGCGATGCAGATGAACGGCATGGCGGAGCTGATCACCATCAAACGGTACTGGGAGGACTGGCGCGATCCCCGGTTGATCGTCGCGATTCTGCACAACAACGATCTCAACCAGGTGACGTGGGAGATGCGCGCGATGTCCGGGTCCCCGAAGTTCACCGAGTCCCAGGACCTGCCGGATGTCGACTACGCCGGCTTCGCCTCGTCGCTCGGTCTTCACGCGATCACGGTGAGCGACCCGGACGACGTCGATGGCGCCTGGGACGCGGCGCTGTCCGCACCGCGTCCCACCGTTCTCGATGTCCACACCGATCCGAACATGCCTCCCATCCCACCGCACGCCACGTGGGAGCAGTTCACATCGGCGACCGCTGCGGTGCTCGGCGGCGACGAGGACCGGTGGGGATTCATCAAGGAAGGGATCAGAACCAAGGCTCAGGAATTCTTGCCCCACAGGAACGGATGACACCAGAGCCGGAGCCGTCGATGACCGTCGTCGAACTCGATGCAGCCGCATACACGATTCCCACCGACGCGCCCGAAGCGGACGGGACGCTTTCGTGGGATAGTACGACACTCGTTCTCGTGCAGGCACATACGGACGACGGGGTCGGGGTGGGATGGACTTATGCGCCCGCGGCATGCGTGCCCGTCATCGCGGATCTACTGGCCCCGCTGATCGTCGGGCGATCGGGAGCCGATGTAATCGGTGTCCACGAGAAGATGATTCGTGCGCTGCGCAATGCGGGCCGCCCGGGAATCGCGGGATGTGCACTGTCAGCGGTCGACGTGGCCCTGTGGGACCTGAAAGCACGCCTGCTCTCGCTTCCGCTGCATCGCCTGCTCGGATCGGTGCACGAGCGCGTCCCGATCTACGGCAGCGGAGGCTTCACCACCTACGACCACACCCAACTCGACGAACAGCTCGAACACTGGGTACACGACCAGCGCATCCCACGGGTGAAGATCAAGATCGCCGAGAGCTGGGGCACCGAGCCCGAGCGGGACCTCCGACGCATCCGTCAGGCGCGCGAAGTCGTCGGCGATGCGGCGGAACTGTTCGTCGACGCCAACGGCGGATACACCCGCAAACAGGCGATCCGGATGATGCAGGCCGCCGCCGACGCGGACGTACGCTGGCTGGAGGAGCCGGTGTCCTCCGACGATCTCGACGGACTGCATCAGATCCGCGAGGCGGTCGACGCCGATGTAGCCGCCGGTGAATATGGTTATGCGCCTGCGTATTTCCGGCAGATGTGTGGCGCCGGTGCCGTGGACTGTCTGCAGGCAGACGTCACCCGGTGCGGAGGGATCACCGACTGGCTGCGGGTGGCCGCGATGGCGGCGACCTTCGGTCTCGATCTCTCCGCCCATTGCGCTCCGCACCTGCACGTCCACGTCGCCACCGCAGTTCCCAACCTGCGTCACCTCGAGTGGTTTCACGATCATGTCCGGATCGAGACGGCGTTCTTCGACGGCACGCTCGACCCGACCGGTGGCTACCTGACGCCGAGTGACGACGCCCCTGGACATGGCCTGACACCCAAGTTCGCAGACCTCGAACCTTTTCGGGTCCGGTGAGAACGCCGGACGATGTCACATAGTGAGGACAAACCCGTGACCGAGAACCACGCTTCCGGAGCGACTCCGCGAACTCCGCTCTTGTTCGACGATCTGGCCGACGCCCTCCGGGATCGGGTCGATGGCGAGGTCAGGTTCGACGCCGGGTCCCGCGCCGCATACTCCACGGATGCGTCCAACTATCGGCAGGTGCCGATCGGGGTGGTCGTGCCCAGAACGCCCGAGGCCGCCGCCGACGCGGTGACCGTGTGCCGGGACTTCGACGTGCCCGTGCTCTCCCGCGGTGGCGGAACGAGTCTCGCCGGTCAGTGCTGCAACACCGCCGTCGTGCTCGACTGGAGCAAGTACTGCACGCGCATCCATGCCGTCAACGAGGAGAAAGGCACTGTCACAGTCGAACCCGGTATCGCTCTGGATGTGCTCAACAATGCCCTCGAGAAGACCGGGTGGATGTTCGGCCCGAAACCGTCCACTCATGTCAGCTGCGCGATCGGCGGAATGATCGGTAACAACTCGTGCGGCTCGACTGCCCAGGCATACGGCAAGACCGTCGATTCCGTTCTCGGCCTCGACGTGCTCACCTATGACGGCACGCGGATGTGGGTCCAGGCCACCCCCGACACGGACTACGAGAGGATCGTCCGGGTCGGAGACCGAAAGTCTCAGATCTATCGGGGCCTCCGGCGGCTACGCGATGACCACGCCGACCAGATCCGCGAACGCTACCCGGACATCCCCCGTCGTGTCTCCGGCTACAACCTCGATTCGTTGCTGCCCGAGAAGAACTTCGACGTCGCCCAGCTGCTCGTCGGCAGTGAGAGCACCCTGGTCACCGTGCTCGGTGCAGAACTGAAGCTGGTTCGACGCCCGGCGGCTTCTGCGCTCGTGCTCCTCGGCTTCGACGACATCACCACGGCCGCCGATGCGGTCCCGCTCGTCGTCTCCCATGGACCGGCCGCGTTGGAAGGCATCGACCACCGCCTCGCCCAACTCGAACACAGCCGGCGACTCGCCGAGGACGCCCTTCGACAACTGCCAGAAGGCAACGCCTGGTTGATGGTCCAGATGAACGGTGACGACCGCGCCGATGCCGACGCCAAGGCGAAGGATCTGATCGAAGACGTGTGTCCACGCACCGGTGCGCACGGCGCGATCTTCGATGATGCGACACACAAGAAGCAGATCTGGGCTGCACGCGAGGCCGGCTTGGGTGCCACCGCCTACCCGCCCGGTGAACCGGAGACCCACGAAGGCTGGGAGGACGCTGCCGTACCGCCGGACCGGCTCGGAGACTACCTGCGCGACTTCCGCGGTCTGCTCGACCGGTATGGATTCGGAAGCGCCTCGCTGTACGGGCATTTCGGCCAGGGGTGCGTGCACACCCGGATTCCCTTCGATCTGCGCTCGACGGACGGTATCGCAAAGTACCGCGCGTTCGCGGAAGAGAGTGCGCACCTCGTCGTCGACTACGGCGGATCATTGTCCGGTGAACACGGCGACGGCCAGTCTCGGGGTGAACTTCTCCCCCTGATGTTCGGCGCAGACCTGATCCGTGCGTTCGAGGAACTCAAGGCACTGTTCGACCCCGGAAACAGGATGAACCCGGGCAAGATCGTTCACCCCAACCGTTTGGACGAGAATCTGCGACAGGGCGCCGACTACCGACCTGCTGAAACGATCACGCACTTCTCCTACCCCGACGACAGTCACCGCTTCGCGCACGCCGCTGCTCGCTGCGTCGGAGTCGGCAAATGCCGCGGGCACGAGTCCGGGGTCATGTGTCCGAGCTATCGTGCCACCGGAGAAGAGGAACATTCCACGCGTGGGCGCGCGCGACTACTGTTCGAGATGCTCGAAGGAGACGTGATCACCGACGGGTGGAGATCGTCGGAAGTCAAAGACGCACTTGACTTGTGCCTGGCCTGCAAGGGGTGCCGGAGCGACTGTCCCGTCGATGTCGACATGGCCACGTACAAGGCCGAGTTCCTCTCCCATTTCTATGCACGTCGTCCACGACCTCGGACGCATTATTCGATGGGATGGATCCCGGTGTGGGCGCGTATGGCAAGCGCCGCGCCCCGGTTCGTCAACTCCGTTGCGCACGCCCCGGTCCTGTCGCGACTACTGAAATCCGCCGGGGGGATCGACCCGCAACGCGCATTGCCGCGGTTCGCCGACCAGCGCTTCAGCGCTTGGTTCGCACTCCGTGATGGCCCCACAGGGGGCGCAACGCGAGGACGCGTCGTGCTCTGGCCCGACACCTTCACCGAGAACTTCGATCCGCAGATCGGTCGGGACGCCGTCGCCGTCCTCGAAGACGCCGGCTTCGAAGTGCACCTCCCCGACCGGTTCGCATGTTGTGGACTCACGTGGATCTCCACGGGGCAGTTGCCGACCGCCAAGCGGGTCTTGCGCCGGACACTGGACATCCTCGGACCGGCACTGCGTTCCGGTACGCCGATCGTGGTACTCGAGCCGAGTTGTGCCGCGGTGTTCCGCGCTGATCTGCCACAACTGTTGTACGGCGACGAGGACGCACACCGTTGCGCCGAGCAAACGGTGACACTCGGTGAACGCCTACGAGGCAGAGCTCCTGATTGGGCCCCTCCCGATCTTCATGCCTCGGCGCTGCTGCAGCCGCACTGTCACCAACACGCGGTGTTGAAGTACACCGCCGACTGCGCTGCACTCGAGACCGCGGGCGTGGACACCGAGGTGTTGGACGCCGGATGTTGTGGCCTGGCAGGCAATTTCGGGTTCGAGCAGGGGCACTACGACGTCTCCGTCGCCTGTGCCGAGGACAAACTTCTCCCGGCGATCCGCGACGCCGGCGCGGAAACCCTGGTGGTGGCGGACGGATTCAGCTGCCGAACCCAGATCCGAGACCTCGAGCCGGATGTCTCGCCGTGGCACACCGCCCAAGTCCTGGCCGCCGCTCTCGCCCGTGGCGCTCGATCGGGAACATCGGCGAGTTCGTCTTCCGCGGCGCACAGGAGTTGAGGAGGAATGCGAACAGTCGACGCGGTGGTGATCGGAGCCGGACACAACGGGCTCGTCGCCGCCAATCTTCTGGCCGATGCGGGTTGGAGTGTGCTCGTCCTCGAGGCCACCGCGGAACCGGGCGGTGCGGTGCGAACCGCCGAACTCACCGCGCCCGGGTTCCCGACCGACCTCTGTAGTGCCTTCTACCCCATGGCAATTGCATCACCGGTCGTCGAGGGCCTGGGCCTGTCGGGCTACGGACTACGTTGGCGACATGCACCGGATGTGCTGGCGCACATACTGCCCGACGACGAGGCGGTGCTGCTCTCTCGAGATGTCGAACGTACAGCTGCCTCCGTAGGACGATTCGCCGCCATCGATGCACAGAACTGGCGCGATGAAGTCGTTCTGTGGAAACGAATCGGGCGGCAGTTGCTCGACTCACTGCTCCATCCCTTTCCACCGGTCCGCGGTGCCACGTCGTTGATGTGCGCGGTCGACACGGCCGAGGCGGTGCGGCTGATCCGGCGATTCCTGTTGCCCGTCCGGAGATTCGGGGAGGAGACGTTCAGTGGGGATGGAGCTCGATTGCTGCTCGCCGGAAATGCGGTTCACAGCGTCCTCGGACCCGACGTCACGGGGAGTGCCCTGTATGGGTGGTTGCTCACGATGCTGGGACAAACCGTGGGCTATCCCGTGGCGGAGGGCGGTGCCGGCCGGATCACCGACGCACTGGTCGCGCGGTTGGCCGACCGCGGAGGAGTCGTGGAGTGCAACCGACCGGTCACCGGCGTCATCCTGCGGGAGCGTCGCGCGGTCGGGGTGCGTGATGCCGAGGGCGAACAGGTGCGGGCAACGCGTGCTGTGCTCGCCGATGTGCCGGCGCCGACGCTGTATCGCCGTCTGATCGGCGAGGAACATCTCCCGTCACGCATGGCGGACGATCTGAAGCGGTTCCAGTGGGACGACGGAACCGTGAAGGTCGACTGGGCGCTGTCGGGTCCCGTCCCGTGGTCGAACTCGGCCGCCTCCGGCGCGGGAACCGTCCACCTGGGCTGCGACATCAATGGAATGGCCACGTACTACACGCAGTTGCGCAACGGAGTCCTTCCGGACGATCCATTCATCCTGTTGGGACAGATGAGTACTGCCGATCCGGCACGTTCTCCCCGGGGAACCGAGAACGTGTGGGCTTACACGCACGTCCCCAGAGACCTCCGATGGACGGCCGAACGTGCTCAGCGCTTCGCCGACCGGATCGAAACCGTGATCGCGCGCCATGCTCCGGGGTTCACCTCCCGCGTCGTCGGGCGCGCCGTTCAGACTCCCGTCGACCTGGAACAGCACGATCCGAGTCTGGTGGGCGGCGCGATCAATCAGGGCACCACCGCGATCCATCAACAGCTGATCTTCCGGCCCACGCCGGGACTGGGACGGGCCGACACACCCATCGACCGGCTGTTTCTCGCCGGCTCGTCGGCCCATCCCGGCGGAGCTGTTCATGGGGCCCCGGGAGCCAACGCCGCGCGTGCCGCCCTCGCGCGAAACGGAATGTTCGGTGGGCTCTACCGCATGACGACGAAGTCGCTGCTGAACGTGATCACACGCTGAGGTCGTCCCGGACGCCGACGTGACCAGGCGATACGACGAAGTGGTTACGCTCGAAGAGTGGCTGCCACCGACTCCCCTGCACGCACATCCGACGCGATCACCGGCTTCGAGAGCACTTTCGCCGACGAACTGACGCCTCTCACCGTCGAATGGCGAGGCGCCGACGTCCCCGATCCGCGCCTCCTCGTCGTCAACGACCGGCTCGCGGCCTCGTTGGGTCTCGACGTCGATTCCCTGCGTACAGAAGACGGGATAGCGATCCTCTCCGGCGCGGCCTCGCCCGCCGACGTCAAGCCGGTGGCGACGGCGTACAGCGGTCATCAGTTCGGTGGATATGCACCGCTGCTGGGAGACGGACGCGCCCTCCTGCTCGGCGAGCTCGTGGACGTCGAGGGCCGTCGCGTCGACCTGCAGTTGAAAGGCTCGGGGCCGACGCCGTTCTCGCGCGGCGGGGACGGTTTCGCGGTGGTCGGGCCGATGCTTCGCGAGTACCTGGTCAGCGAAGCGATGCATGCACTCGGCGTACCCACCACGCGATCGCTGGCGGTGGTGGCAACGGGCCGCGGGATTCATCGCAACGGCGTCGAGCCCGGAGCGGTACTCGCCCGGGTCGCGGCGAGCCACCTGCGCGTGGGGACCTTCGAGTTCGCAGCGCGGAACGGGAGTGTTCTGCAGCCGCTCGCCGATTATGCAGTCGCGCGCCACTATCCCGACCTCGCCGAATTGCCCACAACCGGCGGCGGGAACCGCTACACGAAGTTGCTGGAGGGTGTGGTCGAGCGGCAGGCCGCGCTCGTCGCCCAGTGGATGCTGGTCGGGTTCGTGCACGGTGTGATGAACACCGACAACACCACCATCTCCGGGGAGACCATCGACTACGGCCCGTGCGCGTTCATCGACGCCTTCGATCCCGCGGCCGTGTTCAGTTCGATCGACCACGGTGGACGCTACGCCTTCGGGAACCAGCCCGCCGTCCTGAAGTGGAACCTCGCACGTTTCGCTGAAACGCTCCTCACGCTGATCAGTCCGACGCCGGACGATGCGATCGCCGTCGCGACGGCAACGCTGTCGACCTTTGACGCGCACTACGAGCGCCATCTCTACGACGGTTTGTCGGCAAAGCTGGGCCTGGCCGACACCTTCGTCGAGCACGAGGTGATCGACGACCTCCTGACGCTGCTGGCAGCCCATCGGGCCGACTGGACAGGTGCCTTCCGGGCGCTTGCGGAGGAACTCCGTGGACGAAGCACCCCGCTCGACATCCTTCTTCCGCGAGAAGCCTCGACGCCGTGGCTCGCGCGCTGGCGCGAAGCCCTGGCCCGACACGGTCGCGACGAGGCGGCCACCGCTGATGCGATGGACCGCGTGAACCCGCTCTACATCCCGCGCAATCATCTGGTCGACGAGGCGTTGCAGGCCGCGAACGACGGTGACCTCGCGTTGTTCGCGGAACTGCTCGACGTCGTGACCAACCCGTTCGAGCGCCGCGTCGAATGGGTGAAGTACACGTCGCCCGCCCCCGAGGAGTTCAACTCGTCGTTCCAGACGTTCTGCGGGACCTGAGCGTCCAGGAGTGTTCCGGGGAACACTCCGACGGGCCGAAACGGGCTCACGTGTCTGCCGGTTGCGCGACCATGGACGTCATGTGGACGCTCACGAGGGATCAGACCAGCGTCGGCGACTCGCCGGCGACGCGGAATTCGACGGCGGTGGCCCGCTCCATCGGGACGGTGTCGAGCATTGCGGTGGCGAACTCGGCGGGCACTGTCGCCAGCGCTGCTGTCGCCAATTCGGCAGGTACGGCCTCCAGCGTAGGCGTCAGCTCCTCGGCCGGGACCGTCGCGAGTGCGATCGTCGCGGGTTCGGCGGTGACGGCCGCCAGTGCGGTCGTCGCCGGAAGTATGGGTACAGCACTCAGTTTCGGGATCGCCGGAAGCCTCGGCATCGTGGCGAGCCTGCTGTGCCGCGGTTGCGTCGGGTGTGTCGGTTGTATCCGGTGCACCGATTGCATCGGTTGTGTGGGATGCATCAATTGCTCCGGTCTGCGCGGTGCGGTCGGTCTACGTGACGTGCATGCGTGATGCCTGGGGTCGGTCACGGTGAACAGACCCGACCCGACCGAATCGGAGACATCGCTGATCATCGAACGCGCCCGAACGACGGCGCTCATCGAATCGATGTCCGCGCGGTTGGCCGCCGTCATCGAGGCGACGGCGGACGCTGCCTCCGACGACGAGCACGATCCCGAAGGGACGACGCTCGCCGTCGAGCGAGGCCAGCTGGTGGCCCAGCTCGAGCGGTCACGGGTTCGTCTGGACGAGATCGACGCTGCGCTCGAACGTGTCGGTCGCGGATCGTATGGACGCTGTGAGACCTGCGGCACGGTGATCGACCCCGAGCGGCTCGAGGTTCTTCCCGCGGCCCGGCAGTGTGTCCGTTGCGCGGCGCGGAATCCGTCCCGCAGATGGTGAACCCGACGATGGTGAACCCGACGACGCCAGGTCGAGAAGTTCATGTTGAGTTCGCCGGAAGATACATGCCGTTGCGTCTGGCCGAGTAGACCGGAGGTCGGGTCACTCTCTCCCGGATCGAAAGGTATGCGCATGAAGGCCATTCAGATCGTCAAACCAGGTCAGCCCCCGCAATTGCGGGAAGTGGACAAGCCGGTGCCGGGTCCGGGCCAGGTGTTGCTGAAGGTGACGGCCGCCGGCGCGTGCCATTCGGACGACTTCGTGCTCAATCTGCCCGAAGAAGGTTTCGCCTATCCCCTGCCCATGACGCTCGGTCACGAGGGCGCGGGCGTGGTGGCCGAAGTCGGCAGCGGCGTCACGGGTGTCTCCGAAGGCACATCGGTCGCGGTCTACGGGCCCTGGGGCTGCGGCGTCTGCCACTTCTGCTCGCGGGGTCTGGAGAACTACTGCAGCCGGGCGGGCGAACTCGGTATCGCACCACCGGGGCTCGGCAACCCTGGTGCGATGGCCGAGTACCTGCTCGTCGACAACCGGCGGCACCTGGTTCCCCTCGGCGATCTGGACCCGGTGGCCGCGGTACCGCTCACCGACGCCGGACTCACGCCGTATCACGCGATCAAACCGAGCCTTCCGAAGCTGGTGGGCGGCACGACTGCGGTGGTCATCGGCGCCGGCGGCCTCGGACACGTCGGCATCCAACTGCTTCGTCACCTGACCCCCTCACGGGTGATCGTGCTCGACGTGAACGACGAGAAGCTGGCCTTCGCGCGAGAGGTCGGCGCCCACGAGGTGGTGCTCAGTGACGCCGACGCCGTCGCCAATGTCCGCAAGATCACCGGCGGCGAGGGTGCGACCGCCGTCTTCGACTTCGTCGGTCTGCAGCCCACGATCGACATCGCGATGGGCGTCGTCGGCACCATGGGCGACGTGGTGATCGTCGGTATCGGCGACGGTGTCGCGGCGGCGAAGGTCGGCTTCTTCACCCAGCCCTATGAGGTGTCGGTGCGCGCACCGTACTGGGGTGCGCGCGATGAGCTGATCGAGGTGCTCGATCTGGCGCGGGACGGTGTTCTCGAGGTGGCGGTCGAGAAGTTCTCACTCGACGACGGCCTCGAGGCCTACCGGCGGTTGGCGGCGAATGAGCTCCGCGGGCGGGCCGTCGTGGTGCCGGACTGATCACCATCCGGACGCCTCATGGACGTGTCACCTGCGGTTTCTCGTGCTCGAGACCGCGGGTGACTTTCGTCGTTCGTTAGGCGAAGCCGCTAACCTACGGTACCGTAACTTACGTGGATGTAGAGCTCGCCCAGTCTGAAGCCGTATACGCGCACTACCTGGATCACCAGCAGGACCGCGTACGAGCGAGGCTGATGTACGGGGTGCTCGCCGCCAGGATTCGGCCCGTGGTGCGCTTCACGTCCCGCGATCGTCTGGTTCGTGCGGTCCGGAGCGGCAAGCCGTTACTGATCGCCGCCAACCATGTCTCCGAGCGCGATCCGCTGGTGCTGGCGGCCGCGGGGTTCCGCTCCCCCATTCGACTCCGGATCGGCCACCTGCGCGTGTTGGCGAAAGACGAACTCTTCGAGGATCCGGAGCAGCGACGAAAGATCGACACCCTGGGCGGTATCCCGGTGTTCCGTCCGAAGGACCATGGCGTCCGGGCGGCAGCTGAGGCCGGTCGGCAGATGTTCGGCGTCTGCGTCGAGCGAATGGTCCGCGGTGACAGCATCGCGGTCTTCCCGGAGGGGACCTGCAACGAGGGCGACGTCACCCGTCTGCAGAAACTCGGCACCGGCATCGGTCACATCGCCTATCGGGCGCTGAAGGCCGGGGTCGACGTCTCGCTGGTGTCCGCCGGGATCGCCTACCCGGACCACGGCGACCGTGTACGTCCACGCGTGACCTTTGGGGAACCCGTTGTCCTGGCGGGCTTCAAGGACGAAACGCCGGCTGCACTGACCAGGATCATCCAGGGGGATCTGCAGGGCGTCGTCGACGAGGTGAGTCGGGTCGCTGCCCGGGCCTGAGGTCAGTCCGTCGTGGGCGGCAGATCTTCCCACGACTGGTTACGGTCTCGTGAGGTCGCTTCGGCCGGCTGAGCGCGCCGACCACCTCGCCAATCCTCGCTGGTCGCGGCATGAAGGGTTTGGTCCGCGAACCCCGCGGCTACACCGGGGTATGAGCAAGGATGAGCAGACCAAGGAACCGGACCGGGACGTCGATGTCCGCGACGACCCGGAGCGTGCCGATCCCGACGATCCTCGCAAACCGGAGTCGCCCACCGACCTGACGAAACCGTCACTGATGTTCGTCCTGCGCAAGACGGCTCGCGAGTTCTCCCGCGATCAGTGCACCGACCTCGCCGCCGCACTCACCTACTACTCGGTGCTGTCGTTGTTCCCCGCGCTCCTCGCCATGGTGTCTCTGCTCGGTGTCTTCGGGCAGGGCGAGAAGACCGTCGACGCGGTGCTGACGATGGTCGAAGACCTCGGGCCCTCGGACGCGGTGGACACCCTCCGCGCGCCCGTCGAGCAACTGGTGGCCGCACCGAGTGCCGGTCTCGCGCTCGTGCTCGGTCTCGCCGGCGCCCTGTGGTCGGCGTCGGGGTACGTCGGTGCGTTCGGACGGGCGATGAACCGCATGTACGAGGTCGACGAAGGCCGGCCGATCTGGAAACTGCGGCCCGCCATGCTGTTGGTGACGCTCCTGGCCCTCGTCCTGGCTGCGGCGGTGGCGCTGATGCTTGCCGTCAGCGGGCCGATCGCGCGGTCCATCGGTGACGCCATCGGTTTCGGCAGCACCGCGCTCACGGTGTGGAACATCGTCCGCTGGCCGGTGGTGTTGTTGTTCGTCGTGGTGATCGTCGCGGTCTTGTATTGGGCCACACCGAATGTGAAGCAACCGAAGTTCCGCTGGATCAGCGCGGGCGCGGTCCTCGCGATCGTCACCTGGATCGTGGCGTCGGCGGCGTTCGCTCTCTACGTGTCGAACTTCGGCAGCTACAACAAGACCTACGGAGCACTGGCGGGCGTCATCGTGTTCCTGCTGTGGTTGTGGCTGACGAATCTGGCCCTGCTGTTCGGCGCCGAGTTCGACGCCGAACTCGAGCGGGGTCGACAGCTCCAGGCGGGCATGGCAGCCGAAGAGCGCCTGCAACTTCCGCCCCGCGACACCACTGTCTCGGACAAGAACGAGAAGATCCACCAGGAGTACATCGAGAAGGGGCGCGAATTGCGGAACTCCCGCGGTGGCTGACGGGTCAGGCGAACACCGCGACCGTCTGTGAGGCCTGGATGATCGGCCGGGATGCGCTGTCCCAGAGCGTCATCGACTGGTGCGAGTAGCCGTCACGGGTGAACGTGCTCGACGATTCGAGTAACAACCACTCCGTTGGCTTGGGCACCTCGTCGGTGCAGATGTGCAATGTCCAGCTCATGGTGCTGATGGGTGCCCAGTCGGTGAACACCGCGGTTGTCGCGGGCGGCAGCGCGTCAGCCAGGGCGACGAGCGCGGTCGCCGGATCGACCCCCTCGGCGCCACGGTGGCGGACCCAGGCGAGGAATCGCGGCGGCCCGTCGTTGGACATGGGGCCGGCGCCGCCCGCCTTGCGGATGTCGAAGTTGTCCACGAACGCCGGCCGGAGCGAGGACGCCTCCGAGAATGCCTGACAGTCGTCCGGGCCCGGAACCTCGGGTATCACGACGAAATCGTGGGCGATCGCGCTGGGCCGCGGGGCGGCGAAGATCAGCGACGCGTGGGCGGCCACCTGTCCCCCGCTGACGGTCTCCACCGCGACACTCGTGGCCGAGCGGCCCTCGCGAAGACGACGGGCGGTGATCGTCGCGGCGTCGACAACCGGAGCGCTGAGCAGGAACTGGGCCGACTTTAGCGGCGGGAGCGGGCCCCCCTCGGTCAGCTGCGCTGCGTGCACGGACAGTGCGGCCGTCAAGCCTCCGTAGGCGGTACGACCCTGCGTCCATTCGACGGGCACGACGAAGTCGCAGGTCGGATCGAAACGGGAAACGAGTTCGGCGAGTGTGGGCACGGGGAAGCTCCCTGACGCAATTATGACGATCGGTATACCCGGCGAACGCTACGCTATGACGGTTTGCATAGGCAACCGCACTCCACCGGTCGGCTACTCCTCGGCCTGCGAACGGGCAGACCTGGCCGCGGCAGCATCGCGCGCCATCGCCTCGCGCATGAGTTGCCCCCCGTTGGTGAGCACCGCACGCCGCCACGGCAGCGTGCCCTCGATCTCGATCTGGATGGACATCGACAACACCGTCCGGATGACCACGATGATGCCGAGGATCACGGCGTCCTCGATGGACGGCTTCGAGGTGATCGTCCGGATGAGATCCGCGGCGACCAGGATCTCGAGACCGAGGAGGATCGCGGACCCCAGTGTGGTTCGTAGCACCGAGAAGGCCTCGCCGCCGCCCTCCTTGCGGGAGAGCGATCGTGCGCCGAGGACGATGGCGATCACAAACCCCACGATCATCGCCAACGCGCCGAGCGCCTCGAAGGCGACGGCGACGGCGGTGAAGACGTCCTCGAAATCCATGTGCGCCAGACTATCCACGTCCGGGGGTTTCCAGAGCATTTCACGGCCTGTCGTGCGTCACGTCTCGATCGTGTGGTTCGGTGCGCACTTGTCACTGACCGACCCGCGCGAGCGTGATGGCCGAGAGCGGTCGGGATACGATTCGTCGGTGTTGGTACGAGGGCGATGTCGATGACCTCCGCTTTGATCGCCATTCTGGTGATCGTCGGATGGTCGTTTGTGGCGGGCGGGTTGTCCCGGGTCAGGATCTCGGGTGCGTTGCTGATGGTGATCACCGGCATGGTCATCGGACTGACCACCAGCAACCCGATCGGCTATGCACTCGACACCGACGATGCCGAACCGGCGGTCGAGCTGATCCTGGCGTTGCTGTTGTTCGTCGACGCGATCGAGGTCCGGGGCGGCTACTTCGCCGGCGAACGCCGAACGTCGTTCCGCCTGTTGCTGATTGCTATGCCACTGTCGATCGCGGCGGCCACGCTCCTCGGCCTCGCACTGCTTCCGACCATGTCGGTGGGTGTGGCACTGGCCATCGCCTGTGTCGTTATCCCGATGGACCTGACGCCCGTCTCATCGCTGGTACGCGACCAGCGAATCCCCTCCAGGGTGCGTCACCTGTTGAACATCGAAAGCGGCTACAACGACGGGATCATCGCGCCGGTCTTCATCTTCGCGCTCACGCTCGCCGGCGACCACAAACACGCCTCCTCGCCTGCCGACGCCCTGGAACAGGCAGTGCCCTCGGCCCTGTGGGCCGCGCTGGCGGGCAGTGTCATCGGATTCGTCGCGGCTCGACTGACGAACATCTCGGCGCGTCGCGGGCTCGCCACGGAACAGTCGATCAGGATCAGTCTCGTCCTCATCCCGATACTCGCCTACGGATGTTCGGTGCAGCTCGGCGGCAACGGCTTCGTGGCGGCGTTCATCTGCGGTATCGCCTACAAGGCAGCCCGCGCGGACGGGCCCGGTGACGAGCAGCTGCGCCTGGCCGACGACGTCAGTGGCCTCGCCGCACTCACGATGTGGTTTGTGTTCGGTTGCGCAGCCGTCCTGGTCTTCGAGCTCGGATTCGTCTGGCAGCTGGTCGTTCTGGGGATCGCTGCGCTGACGGTCCTGCGGATCGTTCCCGTGTACCTGGCGCTCCTGCGGACCGACCTCGGTCGTCGCGATCGATTACTGGTCGGCGTTCTCGGCCCGCGTGGCACCGCGTCGATCGTGTTCGGTCAACTCGCATTCAACGAATTCGACGGTCTGGTCGCCGACCAGACCCTCTACGCGATGACGGTCACGGTCCTGGCGAGTGTCCTACTCCACGGCTTCGGCGCGGCTCTCATCGCTCATCGTCTCGGCCGGCGGAACCCGGCTCCGGAGTTGAAGTCCGACTGATTCTTTGACTTGCACGGCGGGTCGATCGCCCGGAGCGGCCGGTCGCTTGCCGGACCGTGACCGTTTCCCCGGGAGCATCACCGCTGCTCGCATACGGTCTGGGCGTCCGGACGGACGCAGCGTGGTCCTCTGTGCGGCGGATGTATGGGTCGCATGTCCAGAGTTCTGCTGTCTCACAGCAGCCTTCGTGGATGTGAGAAATGCGTAGAGTTTCTGGCCTATTGGAAATCCATCCAGTTCGTCCAGAGGAATACCGATGACACTGACCTCCCACGCCATCCCGCGCGACGCCTTCGGTCCCGACGCCCGCAGCGTCGACACCGAGGTGCTCGACTCCCACATCCACCACATCGAGCACGGCGATGGGAACCCCATCGTCTTCCTGCACGGCAGCCCCACCAGCTCATACCTCTGGCGTCACGTGTTCACACGTCTCACCGGACGCGGGCGACTGATCGTTCCGGATCTCATCGGATTCGGGGACTCCGGACGTCCTGACATCGCCTACGAACTCGACGACCACATCCGGTACCTCGACGCCTGGTTCGATGCCCTCGATCTGCGCGATGTGACCCTCGTCGTGCAGGACTACGGCGCCGCCTTCGGAGTCTCCTGGGCTGCACGACATTCCGGCCGCGTCAAGGCCGTCCTCCTGGCCGAGCCGGTCATCCGTGACATCGCGTCAGCGGACCTGCCCGAACCGTTCGTCCAGGCGCAGCAGCTGATCCGGACGCCCGGCGACGGTGAGAAGTTCGTCGTCGAGGACAACCTGTTCCTGACCCAGGTGCTACCCGGTGCCTTCCTCACCCCGCCGGCACAGGAGGACCTCGACGTCTACCTGGCGCCGTTCCCGACCCCCGAGTCGCGCGGCCACCTCATCAAGTTCCCGCGCAACCTGCCCATCGACGGCACCCCCGCCTCGAGCGTCGACTTCCTGGAGCGCAGCGTCGACTGGCTGAAGACCAGCAATGACGTTCCGAAGCTGCTGCTGACCTTCGAGCCGGGCTTCCTGCTGACCCCGGAGATCCTGTCCTGGGCCGCCGAGAACATCGCCGCGCTCGAGGTTCGCGCCGCGGGTGCTGGTGTCCACTTCGTCCAGGAGGAACAGCCCCAGGCCATCGCCGACGGCGTCGTCGACCTGCTCGCGCGTGTCGAGGGAGCGAAATGACCGTCACCGACGCCACGACGACGGCCGACGCGGTACGCCCCGGATCCGCCGAACTCGACGCACTTCTCGAGCGCATCGCCGCAGGCAGCTTCGAGCGCGAACGCACCGACACCGCCCCTTATGAGCAGGTTGCGTGGCTGAAAGAGGCGAGGATCGGTGCGTATCGGCTGCCGGTCGCCGACGGCGGCGGCGGTGCGACCGTCCGCGAGTTGTTCGACCTCGTCATCCGGCTGAGCAAGGCCGACTTCAATCTGGGCCACCTGCTGCGTGCCCATTTCGGGACGGTCGAGGACATCCTGCTGTGGCCGGAGTCGCCCCGGCGCCGTCTGTGGTTGGAGCGGGTCGCGGCCGGTGAACTGATCGGCAACGGCAACAACGAACTCGGCAACAAGCACGCCGGTGATTTCGCCAAGTCGACGACGTTCACGCCCGACGGTGACGGCTACCGACTGGACGGCGTGAAGTACTACTCCACCGGAACCCTGTACGCCGAACACACTTTCGTCACGGGTGTGACCTCCGAGGGCGTCCCGGTCCAGGCGTTGCTGTCGCTGAGCCGTGCGGGCATCACCGTCGAGGACGACTGGGACGGATTTGGTCAGGCCCTCACCGGAACGGGCACAACCCGTTTCCAGGGCGTTCGCGTCGAAGCCGACGAGGTCGCTCTCCCGCCGGAGGACCTCAGCACGATCCCGCGCTGGCATCTCGGACCGTTCTATCAGCATTACCTGAACGCCGTCGTCGCCGGCAACGCTCTCGCCGTCGCCGACGACGCCGTTGAACTCATCCGTGGTCGACGACGCAGCTTCACCCATGGCTCGGCCGACCTACCGCGAGAGGATCCGGTGCTGCTCGAGGTGGTCGGCGAGATCCACTCCCTCGCCTACGCCACGGAGTCGCTGGTGCTCGACGCCGCCGACGTCCTGGGCCGGATTCCCGCAACGGTGGTCGACGGCGTGACCGATGACGGCGTCGTGCACGAGGCCGCCCTGCGCGCGTCTCAGGTACAGGTTGTCGTCGACGATCTGGCGCTGCGGGCGGCCGCCCTGCTGTTCGACGTCGGTGGGGCGTCGGCGGTGAAGCGGTCGGCGAACCTCGACCGGCATTGGCGCAACATCCGGACCGTGGCGTCGCACAATCCGACTCGGTTCAAGAATCGTGCCATCGGCGAGCTCGTCGTCAACGACGTCACCCTCCCCGACAACACGTACTTCTGATCGCAACCGCCAACACTCACCGCAGCACCCACACGACAAGGAACACCGCGTCAGCCATGGCCGATCGTCGCCAGATGAACCTCAATCTCTTCATCCTCTCGTCGGGACATCATGAGGCGGCCTGGCGCCATCCGGCCTCGACGCCCGAGCGGATGTTCGAGCCCGACTTCTACCTGGGTCTGGCCCGGGCAGCGGAGGCGGCGACACTCGACGCGGTGTTCCTTGCCGACATACCGAAACTCGACGCCAACATCGAGTTCAACGCGGCCGGCCGCCTCGACCCGCTGCTGACGCTGGCGACCGTCGCCGGCGGGACCGAACGCATCGGTCTCATCGCGACGGCCTCCACCACCTACTCCTACCCGTGGCAGCTCGCCCGAGCCCTCTCGACACTCGACCATCTGTCTCGCGGCCGTGCCGCGTGGAACATCGTCACCACCGACTCCCCCGACGCCGCACGGAATTTCGGGTTGAACGGGAATCCGGACGCCGCGCTGCGGTATGAACGCGCGGAAGCCTTCGTCGAGGCGGTCGAAGCGCTGTGGGACTCATGGGACGACGATGCGGTCGTGCTCGACCGAGCGGCCGGATGGTACGTGGACCCGAGCCGCATCCATCATCCGAACATCGCCGGCCCCCATCTGAAAGTCGCCGGCGCGCTCACCACGCCGCGTCCGCCGCAAGGACACCCCGTCCTGGTACAGGCGGGTTCGTCCGACCATGGCCGCGTGTTCGCGGCGCGACATGCCGAGGCGATCTTCACTGCTCAGCAACGCATCGAGGATGCGCAGGCCTTTTACCGGGACGTCAAGAGCAGAGCCTTCGATCTCGGCCGAAACCCCGACCACATCAAGATCCTGCCGGGACTCAGCCCGTTCATCGGTGGCACCGAGGAGGAGGCTCGCCGACTCGAGCGGGAGTTCAACGAACTGACGATTCCCGCTTTCGGTCTCATGCAGCTCAAGGACTTCGCCTACGTCGACCTCGACGATCTGGACCTCGACGCGCCCGTACCGATCGAGGCGTTCGGCGACGCGGGCGACGTCACGAACAACAAGAAGTCGCGAACGCAGGTGTACGCCGACATCGTCCGTCGCGAGAAGCCGACACTTCGGCAGTTGCTGCACAAGCTCGCCGGTGCCCGCGGTCACCGCGTCGTCGCCGGTACCCCCGAGCAAGTCGCGGACACGATGACGGACTGGTTCCACAACCGCGCGGCCGACGGCTTCAACGTCATGCCGCCATTTCTCCCCGGTGGGTTCGACGTGTTCGCCGAGACCGTGGTACCGATCCTGCGCCGCCGTGGCCTGTTCCGAGAGGGCTACGAAGGCATGACGCTACGCGAGCACCTCGGTCTGCCGCGCCCGGGCAAACCGTAGGTTCTCGTCGGCGACATCGCCTTTGAACAGACGACGGTCGGTGTAATAGCTCATCGACATCACCCACGGTGCGCGTGGTCCCTGTTTCGGCAGGGTGTCGAGAGCACGCTGGACGTAGCCGGCGCCGAAGTCGAGCAGCGGACGAGTGGGCATGTCCGGGTCGGCGACCGCCCACACCGCGTCGTGGCCGTGAGAGTCCATGTAGCCGAGCAGCTTACAGAAGTACTGGCAGAGCAACCCGATCTTCAGTGTCCAGGACGCATTGGTGTAGCCGATCGCCAGCGCGAAGTTCGGCACCCCGGACAGCATGATCCCGCGGTACACGACGGTGTCCGGCAGTGAGACGGACTCTCCGTCGACGGTGAGCTCGATACCGCCGATGATCTTGATGTTGAGACCTGTTGCGGTGACGATGATGTCGGCCTCGAGTTCGGCACCGCTCTCCAGGAGGATGCCGGTTTCGGTGAAGGATGCGATCCGATCGGTGACGATCGAGGCCTTGCCCGCCCGGATGGTGCGGAAGAGATCGGCATCGGGCACCACGCACAGCCGCTGATCCCACGGGTCGTAGGGCGGATTGAAGTGCACGTCGACCGGAAAGTCGTCCGGCAGCTGAGACTCGTTGATCTTCCGGATCATCCGCCGGGCGACCTGCGGGAACCGCTGGCACAGTTCGAACAGGATTCGCTGCTGCGCGACGTTCTTCTGCCGGGTCAGTGCGTATCCGCGCTCGTCGCCGAAGATCCGCTTCAGAGCGTTGGCGAGGGCGTCCTCCCGGGGCAGCGGGATGACATAGGTGGGCGTGCGCTGCAGCATCGTCACATGCGAGGTTTCGTCGGCCATCGCGGGGAGTAGCGTCACGGCCGTCGCGCCGCTTCCGATCACCACCACTCGCTTGCCTGCGTAGTCGAGATCCTCCGGCCAGTGTTGCGGATGCACGATCTGACCGCGGAACCGATCCTGTCCGGCGAAGTCGGGACTGAACCCCTCGTCGTAGTCGTAGTAGCCGGAACCGCAGAAGATCCACCGCGCGCTGATCTGCGTCCGTTCACTGGTATCGGCCCGTTCGATGTCGACCAGCCACCGTGCTTCGTCCGAGGACCAGGCGGCGGACACGACCTTGTGGTGGTACCGGATGTGGCCGGCCAGGTCGTTGTCCTCGATCGTCTCGTGCAGGTAGTCGAGAATCCGCGGGGCGTCGGCGATCGCCTGCTTGTCTGTCCACGGCTTGAACTCGTAGCCGAACGTGTGCAGGTCCGAGTCCGAGCGAATGCCGGGATAACGGAAGAGGTCCCAGGTTCCGCCGGCGGCCCCGCGGGCTTCGACGATGGTGAACGTCTTCGACGGCTGCTCGGACCGCAGATAGTGGGCGGCGCCGATCCCCGAGATCCCGGCTCCGATGATGAGGACGTCGACGCGGTCTACTGCGGTCACTGTTCACTCCTGGCTGTCCGACGCGGTGCTGTCTCCAGGATGCCAGCTCCGACAAGCCCACCACTTTTTGGCAAACCCAGCACCTATCAGGGTGGAGATTCTGCCGAAAAATGGTGGGTTCACGCCACGGCGCGGAGTGCTACTGCTGCCCGTGCCAGACGGCGTCGAACGGTGCGGTCGAGCCGAGGCGGCCGACGATCCCCGCATGGGTGTACTCCTTGGCCGCGCGCACCGCGTCGAGCACATCGGCGCCCTTGGTCAGCTCGGCGGTCGTCGCTGCGGCGAACACACATCCCGCACCGGAGACCCGCTCGTCGCCCACCTTGGGTGCGCGCAGGATGGTGATGTCCGTACCGTCGAAGACGACGTCGACGGCCTCGTCACCGGCGAGTCCGACCCCGCCCTTGACGATCACGTACTTCGGTCCGAGATCGGCGATACGACGAGCCGCTTCGGCGAGGTCGTCGACGCTGGTGAGCTCGTCCATGCCGGCGAGTGTTGCCGCCTCGAACAGATTGGGGGTCACGACGGTGGCCAGCGGCAGGATCTCCGCGCGTAGGGCATTGTCGGTGTCGAGCGCCGCACCGGGTTCCTGGCCCTTGCAGATCAGGACGGGGTCGACGACCACGTGCCGCCACGACCGCGATGCCAGTGCCTCGGCGACCGTCGAGATGGTCGCGGGCGTGCCCAGCATGCCGATCTTGACGACGTCCGGTTCGTGCGCGACGGTGGCGGCCTCCATCTGATCGGCGATCACGCCGGGCTCGATCGGGACGAAACGGTGACCCCAGCCGGCCTTGGGGTCGAAGGACACGATGCAGGTGATGGTTCCGACGCCGTAGGTGCCGAGCTGGGCGAAAGTGCGCAGGTCGGCCTGGATTCCCGCACCACCCGTCGCCTCTGAACCGGCGATCACATACGACACCACAGACATTGCTCGATCCTTTCGGGGTTCTGGATGAACCGGGTCTTTTCTACACCCCCGACCGGATCCACCTGCACAGGAGTCGGCCGTGGCGACGTCTCGGCCGTGAGGTTTGCCCGAAAAGCGGCCGGGTATCCGACGCCGCATGACAGCGTCGACGAGCACCGACACGATGCGTGCCATGGTCTATCGGGGGCCGTACAAGGTTCGTGTCGAGCAGAAGCCCATTCCCCGCATCGAACATCCCAACGACGCGATCGTCCGGGTCACCCACGCCGCCATCTGCGGCTCCGATCTGCACCTCTATCACGGCATGATGCCCGACACCCGACCCGGCATGACGTTCGGTCATGAGTTCATCGGTGTTGTCGAGTCCGTCGGCGGGTCGGTACAGAACCTGAAGGTCGGCGACCGCGTGATGGTGCCGTTCAACATCTACTGCGGCACCTGCTTCTTCTGCGCTCGAGGCCTCTATTCCAACTGCCACAACGTGAATCCCAACGCGACCGCGGTCGGTGGGATCTACGGGTACTCGCACACCTGCGGCGGATACGACGGCGGGCAGGCCGAGTTCGTCCGGGTTCCCTTCGCCGACGTCGGTCCCAGCGTGATCCCGGACTGGATGGACCCCGAAGACGCACTACTCCTCACAGATGCGCTGTCCACGGGATACTTCGGCGCGCAGCTCGCCGACATCCGACAGGGCGAGACGGTCATCGTGTTCGGTGCGGGTCCGGTCGGGTTGTACGCGGCGCGGTCGGCGTGGTTCATGGGTGCCGGGCGGGTCATCGTCGTCGACCACCTGCAGTACCGTCTCGACAAGGCCGAGACCTTCGCATATGCGGAGACCTACAACTTCGCCCACTACGACGACATCATCGTCCATCTGAAGAACATCACCGACAACATCGGTGCGGACCGCGTGATCGACGCGGTGGGGGCCGAGGCAGACGGCAACTTCCTGCAACACGTCACCGCCGCCAAGCTCAAGCTCCAGGGCGGTTCACCGGTGGCCCTGAACTGGGCCATCGACTCCGTTCGCAAGGGCGGCACGGTATCGGTGATGGGCGCGTACGGCCCGATCTTCAGCGCCGTGAAGTTCGGCGATGCGTTGAACAAGGGCCTGACGATCAACATGAACCAGTGCCCGGTCAAGCGCCAGTGGCCGCGCCTGTTCGAACACATCCGCAACGGCTACTTCAAGCCGAATGACATAGTCACACACCGCATTCCGCTCGAGCACATCGCCGACGGCTATCACATCTTCTCGTCGAAGCTGGACGGATGCATCAAGCCCATCATCGTCGCCGACGCCGGCTGAGGAGAAGCGCATGCCTGCCTACCCAGCGAACCGACCCAACGATCCGGACACCACCGACCTCGTCGACCGCATCCCGGGTTGGGGCGTCGATGCCGATCCGGCCTCCCGGCCCGCGGTCCCGGAGGAACTGCCGGTCGGGCCCGCTCCCGGTGTGCACTGGGACGTACCGGAGGATCAGCCTCACCGTGAGGCGAGGGAACGATCTAACGAACATGCCTTCCTGACACCGGTTTTCGGTACGTCGACCCCGCCCAGCGGTCTGTCGGGAGTGATCCGGCGATCCGCTTATCGGTTCAGCGAGGGTCGTGCGGCGCACTGGCTGATCCTGATCGGGGCCGATCGTGTCGGCGCGGTCGAGGCGCGACTCCGCTCGGTCGCGGCCGGCCGGCCCGACAATCCGATTACCGAGACCGGCATCCGGACGGAGGTCAGCCAACACGGCTGGAGTTCGCGGGTGGGGCGTGAACGCGTCGACAACAACCATGCCTGGCTCGATCCGATCCTGGTCGGCGGGCCGTGGGTCGCCGCCGCGGCAGCGGCCGGACTGGTGTCGCGCGCGATCCTGCGGGGCGAGCGGTCACGGAGTCGCTGAGCAGGCCCTCGGGCACCGGAGCGACACGGATTTCCCCAAACCCCGGACACGAGGCGCCGAGACCGGACTAATGGACTCATGTCCATCGGGGGTCGACCACGCAGTTTCTCGCGCACTCACATCCGCGTCCTGACGCGCGATCACAGGCGTTTCCCGACGCGACGTCGACGCTTGCGCTCCGTGCTGACAGCGTGCACGGCGGCCTCCGCGTTGGCATTCGGCGGTGCCGGCCAGGTGGCCGCCGACCCCTACCCCGGCTTCTACGACCCGCCACCGGCCTTCGACACCCGCCCCGGATCGCTGATCCGGTCGGCGCCGTCGTACGCGGCGATCATCCCGTTCACCGGCGCGAACATCGACGCCCGGACCACCACGGTGATGTACGCGAGTACCGGCGCGCGGAACCGTCCGACTGCCGTGACCGGCAGTGTCCTCGTCCCCCGATCGCCCTGGACCGGACGCGGCGAGCGTCCGGTCGTGGTGGTGGGGTCCGGGACCATCGGTGCCGGCGATCAATGCGCGCCCTCGCGACTGTTGCGATACGGGCAGGCGTACGAGGAGCTCGCGATCGGGGCGCTCCTCGCGAACGGTTACGCGGTGGCGCTGACCGACTACGAGGGACTCGGCACGCCCGGTGATCACCCCTACCTCAACCGCAGGTCGCTGGGGACGTCGATGCTGGACATGGCGCGTGTGGCACGCAACCCGAAGTTCGGGGTGAGCGCCCAGGCCCCGGTCGCGTTGTGGGGCTACTCAGAGGGAGGCTTCGCGGCCGGCTCCGCCGCCGAACTCGCCGGGTCGTACGCTCCCGAACTCCCGATCTTCGGCGCCTTCGCCGGTGCCCCGGCACCGGATCTGGCAGATCTGGCACGACTCGGGGACGGGAGCCTTCTCGGGGGTGGTGTCGGCTGGGTGGTCAACGGCTTCATGGCCGCCTACCCCGAACGACGTGCGGAGTTCCTCTCCGTGTTCAACCCCCTCGGCCGGAACGTTCTGCGACAGGTCAACTCGTACTGTGTGTTCGATGTGCTCCGGATGAATCCGTTCGTGCCCACGACCTTCTACACCAGGGATGGCCGTCCCATCGCCGCCCATCTGCGCAAGGAGCCGTGGCGGACGGTGGTGAACGACCAGCGTCTGGGCCGTGTCGCGCCGCGGATGCCGATCCTGGTGAGTCAGAACCGTGGCGACGACGTGGTCGATGCGCGCGGTACCGATCGGATGGTGCGGTCCTGGCGTGCACAGGGTGCGGACGTCACCGTCGAGACGATGCATCTCCCGCTGGTGCTGCCGGGGACCTTCCTCGGACACGGGATCGGATTGACCTCCGAGCTCGCGGCCCTGTCCTGGCTGAACGGCAAGGCGGCCGCCCTGCCCGCGCGGTGACCGAGGTGTGATGACCGAGGTGTGATGTCCTACGCCTCCGGGTATGTCCACTTCCGTTCGCACAGCCGCCGGAAGGAACGTCATGGCATTCCCTGGGGCAGAACGGTTCCTGCCGGACTCGCACGATCTCGACGACCTGGTCGAGGCCGCCCGCACGTGCCGCGGCTGCGACCTCTACAAGGCGGCTGATCAGACCGTCTTCGGAGCCGGATCTCCGGGTTCGACGATCATGTTCGTCGGCGAACAACCCGGGGATCAGGAGGATCGGGCGGGCAAACCGTTCGTCGGTCCGGCGGGACGGGTGTTCGATCGTGCCTTGGACGCCGCCGAGATCGATCGCGAACTCACCTACGTCACCAATGCGGTGAAGCATTTCAAGTTCACTCGCGCGGCCGGCCAGAAACGTCGAATCCACGACAAGCCGTCGCGTACCGAAGTGGTGGCGTGCCGACCGTGGTTGCTGGCCGAACTCGACGCCGTCGCACCCCGAATCGTGGTATGCCTCGGCGCGACCGCCGCCCAGGCGTTGCTCGGGAGCACGTTCCGGCTGACCCGGCACCGGGGCGAACGATTCGATCTGGCCGCCGACGGTGATGTCGGACCCGACTACGCCGTGGACGTGCTGGCGACCGTCCACCCGTCGTCGATCCTGCGCGGACCGTCGGACAAACGTGACCGGGCCTTCGACGAGTTCGTCGCCGACCTACGGGTGGTGCGGGAACTGCTGCAACCCTGATCTTCCATCCCCGGCCGAGCGGTGACGATCGAGCGAAGCGGCGTACCTACTGCGAAACATTCTCCAGCACTGTGTAACTCGGGTCCTCGTCACGAAATCCATGAAGCCTGTCCCTGGTAGGTTGCGCCGAACTCCCTGACGGGAGTCTGGAGGTGTCTATAGTCGGCAGGGTGCGGCCATGACGTGGAGGAACGGCCGTCGCCCGTCGATTGGTTCGAGATGTCTGACCTGGTGGCAGATTGGCCTGGTCGACGACCGAAGTGCCTCTGCCCCACCGCGGATCGGCTTCCGTCCGAACCACTGACCACGACCCGGCATCGCCCGTGGCGGTGCGCACAGAAACGGAGAGCCGTGAACACCTCAGAGATCGCCGACCGGTTCGATATCGCCGACACGCTCTACAGATATGCCCGTGCCGTCGACACGAAGGACTGGGATCTGTGGCGCTCGGTGTTCACTGCCGACGCCACGGTCGACTATTCCTCGGCGCCCGCCGGTCGATCGGGAAGCCGCGACGAGATCGCCGCGTGGCTGGAGGAGAGCTTCGCATTCGTCACGGTCAGCCAGCACTTCATCACCAACATCGAATACTCCTTCGAGGGCGACCGCGCCCAGGTCCGCGCGATGTTCTACAACCCCATGCAGTTCGTGGGGATGACCGAACTCAGCACGTGCGGCGGGAACTATCACCACTCGATGGTGCGCACCGAAACGGGCTGGCGGAGCGAACGCCTGCACGAAGAGAGCCTCTGGTTCGTCAATTCGCCCCTTGCGCAGGACGACTGACGACGCGACGCGACGCCGTCCGGCGTTACCGACCTGTGGCCAGAGGGAACGATCCGGCACCAACACCTGGCGACGGGCCCGGCGTCGAGGTTTCCGCTCCTAGCCTGAGGGGTAACGCCCGAAGGCACACAGAGGAGTCATGTGAACGACACGCGAACCTGTCTGGTCACCGGAGCGACCGGCTACGTCGGCGCCCGGCTGGCACCCCGGTTGCTCGACCGCGGTCACCGTGTCCGTGCGCTGGCCCGGACACCGTCGAAGCTGGCCGACGCGCCGTGGACGGCCGACCCGCGTGCAGAGGTCGTCCAGGGTGACCTGTCGGACCGTGACTCACTGGTGGCGGCCTTCGACGGCGTCGACGTCGTCTATCACCTGGTTCATTCGATGAGCACCGACGCAGACTTCGCAACCGAAGAGCGACGCTCTGCTGAGAACGTGGTGGCAGCTGCACAGGAGTGCGGCGTGTCCCGGATCGTCTATCTGGGTGGGTTGCATCCAGAGGGAACCGAACTGTCCGAACACCTGGCATCGCGGGCCGAGGTCGGCGACATCCTCATCGAGTCGCCGGTCGAAGCCGTCGCGCTGCAGGCCGGAACCCTCATCGGGTCCGGATCGGCGTCGTTCGAACTCATCCGCCACCTCACCGAGCGGTTGCCGGCGATGACGACACCGCGGTGGGTCAGCAACAAGATCCAGCCCATTGCCGTCTCCGACGCGATGCACTACCTCGTCGAGGCCGCGACCGCGGAGGTCCCGTCGTCTCGAACCTGGGACATCGGCGGACCGGATGTGCTGGAGTACGGCGACATGATGCGGATCTACGCACAGGTCGCCGGGCTCCGCCCGCGGACGATGGTCGTCCTTCCGTTCCTCACACCGTCGGTGGCGAGTCGTTGGGTCCGCTTCGTGACACCTATCCGGGGAAAGATCGCCCGGCCGCTGATCGAGTCGCTGGAATGCGACGCCGTCTGCCGAAACCGCGACATCGACTCGATCATCCCCCGCCCACCGGGCGGGTTGACGCCGTACAGCCGCGCAGTCGCCGAGACACTGAACCGGGCCGAACGTGGTGCCGCACCGGCGACGTGGGCGAAGGCCGCCGCGGATGTGCCTGCTTCCGAACCGATCCCGACCGACCCCGACTGGGCCGGAGAAGAGGTGTTCGAGACGAGTACGACGACCGTCGAGAACGGATCCGCCGACGAGATCTGGGATTCCCTCGAGCGGCGCGGGCAGGTGGTCGGCGAGAAGCGTCCCGAGTTCCTGCGCGTTCGGGTGAGCGAGGACTCACGCGGGAACGGGTTCATCGAATACGCGTTGCGCGACCTCGGTGGCGATTCCCCACGTACCGAGGTGACCACCACCTGCCGCTTCTTTCCCCACGGGATCGTCGGACTCGCCTACTGGCGACTCGGAGGTCCGTTTCGCGCACTCGGTGTGCCGTCCGCGGATCCGTTTCACTGAGGCGCAGATCGGATTCGCCGACCAACGGACCGGGCTACCGGGGATCGGGCGTCTCACGGGATACAGTCAGCGGACCCGCCGATCGGGCGGTGCCAGCACGACCGGGCGGACGACGAGCAGAAGGTGATCGGGTGTCGCTGTCGGAACGGATCGACGACTTCCAGCGACGTCATCCGGCGACCGGGTTCCCCCTGGCGGTGATCTACAAGTTCGTCGACGATCAGGGCGCGTACCTGGCAGCACTCTGCACCTATTACGCGTTCATCTCCCTGTTCCCGCTGCTGTTGTTGTTCTCGACGATCCTGGGCATCGTGCTCGCCGACAATCCGGAACTGCAGGAGCGGATCCTGGACTCGGCGATGAGTCAGATCCCGGTCATCGGGAGCCAGCTCGGAGAGCCCGAGAAGCTCAGCGGCGGGATCCCGGCCCTCGTGATCGGTGTGCTCGTCTCGCTGTACGGCGGTCTGGGTGTCGCCGTCGCGGCCCAGAATGCGATGAACACGATCTGGGCAGTGCCACGCAACGAACGACCGGACCCGATCTTCGTGCGTCTGCGCGGCCTGGTGCTGCTGTCGACGGTCGGCCTCGCCGTCATCGGACTGACCGTTGTCAACGGCCTCGCCGCCGGTATCGAGCTGGGCGTCGTCGGACGCTGGTTCGCGATTCTCGGCTCTGTCGTGCTGAGCACGTCCGTCTTCATCGTGGCGTTCCGGTTCGGTACCGCTCGAGCCCTGTCGGTGCGCGACGTCCTACCCGGTGCGCTGGCGGCCGCGGCGTGCTGGCAGGCGATCCAGACCTTCGGCGCGGTGTACGTCGCACGCGTCATCGCCAACGCGAGCTCCACCAACGGCGTCTTCGCCATCGTTCTCGGGCTGCTCGCGTTTCTCTATGTGACCTCGATCGTGCTGGTGTTCTGCCTCGAAGCCAATTCCGTACGAGTGGATCACCTGTATCCGCGATCGCTGCTGACACCGTTCACCGACAACGTCATCCTCACCGAAGGCGACGAGGCCGCCTACTCGGCGCAGGTCAGGGCGCAGCGGAACAAGGGGTTTCAGGCGATCGACGTGACTTTCGACAACCCACGCGAGGACCGCACGAACGGGGAGGACGCCCCGGGTGGTCAGGGTGGAGACGATTCGCGCTGAGTCCTCAGCGCATGGAGCCGGTCTCCAGGTACCGCTGATGGAAGCTGAACGCCTCACCGAGGATGTGCGGGGTCTGGCCGGCGGCCGGCATCGCCTCGGCGCGGACGAAGTAATCGTTCAGCATCGGCCGGAACTCCGGGTGCGCACATTTCTCGATGATCAGGGGCGCGCGGCGTCGCGGCGACAGGCCACGTAGGTCGGCCAACCCGTGTTCGGTGACGATCACCTGGCAGTCGTGTTCGGTGTGGTCGACGTGTGGCGTCATCGGCACGATCGACGAGATCGCGCCGTCGCGGGCCGTCGACGGACTCAGGAACAACGACACATAACCGTTGCGGGCGAAGTCACCCGACCCGCCGATGCCGTTCATGATCCTGGTGCCCATCACGTGCGTCGAGTTCACGTTGCCGTAGATGTCGGCCTCCAGCATGCCGTTCATCGCGATCACACCGAGACGGCGGACGACCTCGGGATGGTTGCTGATCTCCTGCGGACGCAGGGTGATGTGGTTCCGGTAGAAGTCGATGTTGGACGTCAGTTCCTCGATACCCGCCTCGCTCAGTGCCAGTGCGGTCGACGACGCGTGTGAGACGGTCCCGTCCTTGATCAGCCGCAGCATGCTGTCCTGGATGACCTCGGAATAGCAGGTCAGTCCCTTGTAGGGGCCGCGGTCCAGACCGCCGAGCACGGCGTTGGCGACGTTGCCGATACCTGCTTGCAGAGGAAGCAGCGTGTCGGCGGGTAGCCGGCCGTTGCGGACCTCGTAGTCGAAGAAGTCGAGGACGTGACCGGCGATCGCCTCACTGATGGCGTCGGGCGGGGTCACGGGGCTGGCGCTGTCGCGGTGGTCGGTCTCCACGACGGCGACGACCTTGGCCGGGTCGACCCGGAAGGTCGGCTGGCCGATCCGGTCCTGTACGCGGGTCAGCGGGATCGGCTTGCGGTTGGGCGGAAGTGCCGTGCCGTAGTACACGTCGTGCATTCCCTCGACGCCCGCGGGTACCCACGAGTTGACCTCGAGGATGACCTTCTCGGCCACGTCGAGCCAGGTCTTGTTGTTGCCGATGGACGCGGACGGAATCAGCTCCCCCGATTCGGTGATTCCGGCAACCTCGACGACGGCGACGTCGACTTTGCCGTAGTAGCCCACCCACACCTGCTGGGCCACGTGGGACAGGTGTATGTCGACGTAGTCCATCCGACCGTCGTTGATGCGTTTACGGGCGGTGGCCTCCGACTGGTACGGCATCCGCAGTGCGATGCCGTCGACCTCGGTGAGGAGGCGTTCGGTCTCGGTCGAGACCGAGGCGCCGGTCAGCAGGTTGATGGTGAAATTCGAACCTGTCGCCCGGGCTCCCCTGATCTTGTCCGCGAGGGCGGGGATGATCACCTTCGGTGTTCCGGCACTGGCAAATCCGCTGATCGCCACGGTGTCGTCGGGCTGGATGAACTGCACTGCGTCGTCGGCGGACATCACCTTCGACGCGTATGCGGTGCTGCGAATACGTCCCGACGGCACGGAACTACCTACGGTGGGGGTCACGTCCCTCAGGATAAGCGCAGGTCGAAATGATCACGGTCACGGATGACCGAGGCATGTCGATCGCGGCATGGTATGAGGCCTCGGGTGAGTTGGGTCGGTTGACCTGTCCGGTAGGTCTCAGTGCACAGCGCCCAGCTCGACGAGCAGCACTCCCACGACGATGACTCCGATGCCGGCCAGCACCCGGGGGGTGAGTCTTTCCCGGAACAGGAAGTGGGCTGCGATGGCGGTCGCCGCCACACCGGCCGCCGCCCAGATCCCATAGGCGACACCGAGCGGGATTCCCAGACGAAGTGCGACTGTCAGTGCGACGAAGGCGGTGAGATAGCCGACCACCACGATCCCGTAGAACCGCGGTCTCCCGTCGGTGGCCACGCGGAGTGCGAGCGTGGCACTGACCTCCGCCACGATCGCCAGGATGACGAATACGTACCCCACGTTCAGGCCTCGTCGATCATCGCGGCGACCGGTGCGTGGGACGAGGACCCGGATTCGACGAGCACGACCCCGATCATGATGCACACGATCCCCACCGCCATGACGGGACTGAACGCCTCATCGAAGATCAGGGCGGCGAGCACCGCCGTCAGGGCGACGCCGGCCGCCGACCACACGCCGTACGCGACGCCGATCCCCATCCCCCGCTTCAGGACTGCGGCCAGCAGCATGAAGGCCGTCGCGTAGCCGACGACCACCACGAGGTAGAGGACCGGGAGTGATTCCGAGCCTTTGAGAGACAACGTCGCGGCGACCTCGGACACGATCGCGCCGATGAGGAGGATCCTGGGCAATGGGGTTCCTTCGACGGTTGAGGGACTTCGCGCGAAATCTACCCCGCCAACGGCTCGGACCCGCAGCCTGGGCTGCGGGTCCGAAAACGGGTGTGTGTGCGGTCAGTTGGCGGAGCCGACCGTCGTCGCCGGACGGTTGCCGTCGACGGCGCGCCAGGGTGCCTTGGTGCCGAGGATCGCGTCGATGCTGAGACGGCCTGCGCCGACCACGGCCAGCAGAAGCGCGCCGGCGCCGAGTGCCAGCACGAGTTCATAGCCGCCGTCGGAGGCCCAGATGCCGTTGTCGATGTGGGCGATGAACAGCGCGCCCAGCATGTCGAGGAAGAACAGCAGGCCGACGACCGGGGTGAGCAGACCGGCGATCAGAGCGATACCGCCGAGGATCTCGAGCCAGGTGACGAGGAACGCCGAGATCGCGGGCAGTGGAACGTCCATCATCTCGAACCCGGCTTTGGGGCCGGCCCACCCGTTCTGCTGGAACTTCTGCAGGCCATGGGCGAGGAAAACGGCGCCGAATGCGATGCGTGCGAGGAGGATTCCCACGCTCCGGACGATGGGACTGGACATGGAAAACCGCCTTGAGCTCGAGGATTCACTTGATGTGTCAATTGATGAACCTAGGCCCAATGAGTTGATGAGTCAAGTGAAGCTTCAAGTAATGGAGATCGGATAGACTGCGCGAATGTCCGGTGAGCAGGAGCCCAGATGGCTCGACGACGAGGAGATGGACGCCTGGATTCAGGTGGCCACGGCGCTGGCTCGGCTCCCCCATGCGCTCGACGCTCAACTGCTCCGGGAAGCGCAGCTCACCCACTTCGAATACGAGGTCCTCTCCGCGTTGTCCGAAGCGCCCGACCGTACGTTGCGGATGAGTGAGCTCGCCGAGATGTCCTATGGTTCCCTGTCGCGTCTCTCCCATGTCGTGGGTCGGCTGGAGAAACGAGAATGGGTGCGCCGCCATCAGTGCCCGGAGGACGGTCGCTTCACGAATGCGGTTCTGACAGAAGCGGGTTGGGAGAAGGTCGTGGCTACTGCGCCCGGTTATGTCGCCAATGTGCGCCGGCTCGTCGTCGACCGCCTGACCCGTGCGCAGTTGCGTCAGGTGTCAGCGATCGGGCGACGCGTCAACGACAGCGACGAACCCGGCAGGCGCTGACGGTCGTCCACTGCTCGCGGTCAACTGCTGTGTGCCGACGACACCGGGCAACTCGATCCTCACTCCGTGAGGGGCGACATGTGCAGTCTGTCCAGGAACGGGACGACCACCGGGTCCACGTCCCCGCGAGCGGTCGTGCCCAGTCTTCGGACGATGTGTTGCACACCGGATCCCGCATCGAGCACGGGTTGCACGAGACCCAGACGGGCACAGCGATCGAGGATCGGGAGAAGCAGTTCCTCCGCCTCGGCGAGGGACCCGCTCGCGGCCAGGCATTCGGCCAGGAGCAGCCGGGCGTCGAGCTCCGCTCTCGGCCGGGTCGTCGCGTCGATCGACCCGGCCAGGGCGCGTGCCCGTCGGCACGCGGCGTTCCGGGTGTCGGTGGTACCGACGGCCAGGAGTGCGCGGATGGCTGCCTCCTCGGTCTTTTCGGCGGTGACCTGAACGATTCCGTCCGGAAGGTCGTGCGGCATCTCGGCCGGGAACGAATCAGCGGACAGCGCTGACGCACCGATACCCGAACGGATGCGTTCGGCCGTGATGTGGGCGGCCAACCGCGGGAGATTCAGCGCCTGTGCCAGCCGTTCGCCCTCGTCCAGCCGCTCGGCGGCCTGGTCATCTTGCCCGAGAGCGTGTTTCGCGCGTGCGCCGACGACATAGGTGGCGAGCATGATCTCGACGATGCCCCCCTCGGCGCCGAGGTTGTAGGTGTCGTCGAGGAGCCGCTGGGCCTCGTCCACATTCCCGCGTTCGTACAGCAACTCCCCGAGGAGCGCGCCACTGAGCCGGGAGCCGTAGGAGCGGTCCTCGTCGGAGGCACGAGCGAGTCCCATCGCGTGCCGGAACGATGCCTCGGCGGCGTCGAAGTCCAGTTGTTCCCGCGCCGCCACGCCGTCGAGGATGTATCCGTAGATGACGCTGAACGGTCCTTTCGTCCTGCGGTGGTGCGGACGTGCCCAGCGCTGCCATTCCCGGGCCTCGTCGTAGGCGAACCGTTGGATCTCGCGGAACGATGCGACGGCGGCGACGCCGGACAGAACCCACGGACGCAGGCGCTCGGCGCGCACCATGCAGGCCCCGACGGCCTCGTCGACGCCCTCGAGTTGATCGTCGAGAACATTCATCGAGGCACGGATGAGTCCGGTCTCCGCGCGGATGTCGGCGACATCGCCATCGGGGCCGGCGCCGGCCGGGAGTGCGGCATCGATGGAGGCGAGCGCCGTGTTCGCCGGTGCCCGGTGGTGAAGAAGCGCGTGCGCCCAGGCGAGCGCCAGCTGGAGATCCGGTCGCTGCCTGCGCGTTGTCACCGGGAGCTTGGCGGCGAGGCCGAGCAGGGTGCTCATCTTGGACTGTTCGAGCAGGTCGTAGCCTTCGCGTTCGACCAGGTCGATCGCCTCGGACTCATCGCCGGCGGCGAGGAAATGGTCGACGGCCGGGCTGAACATGCGCCGCTCGGCGAACCACGCGGCTGCTCGCCGGTGGAGATCGTCGCACCTGTCGGACTCCTGCCGTTCGAGTCGACGACGCAGGAAGTGGGCGAACAGGTTGTGGTAGCGGAACCACTGTCCTTCGGGGTCGAGTCGGGTGAGGAACAGGTCACGTTCCTCGATGTCCTCGAGCATGCTCTGGGTGTGGCGTCGGCCCGTCAACGCGGCCGCCAGCGACGCACAGATCCGTTCGCTGACCGAGGTCGCCAGGAGGAAGTCGAGGAGGTCCGGGTCGAGGCTGTCGAGGACGTTCTCGGCGAGGTACTCCCCCAGTTCGCGGTGGTTCGCCGAGAACTGACGGATCGCCGCGCGGGGATCGTCGTGCTCGCGCAGCGCCAGGGACGCCAGCTGCAGGGCGGCCACCCAGCCGTCGGTGGTCTCCTCGAGCTCGGCGACATCGGTGTCGTCGATCGGCAGCCCGGTTCCCCCGGTGAGTAGCTCGCGAGACTCGTCGATGTCGAAACGCAGTGCGGCGGCGTCGATTTCGATGAGTTCGTTCTTCACTCGAAGACTGCTGAGCGGCAGATATCGGCGTGTGCGGCTGGTGACGACGAGCTGGATGTGGTGGCAGCCGTTGTCGATCAGGAACTGCGCGATCGCCCGGCTCGCCGGGTTGGTGATCCGATGCCAGTCGTCGAGGACGATGCGGATGTGCTCGTCGGTCGTGTGGGCGCGATTGATCAGCGTGGTCAGCACGTAGCGCTCGGCGCCTTCGCCGTACTCCTCCAAGGTGCGGGTGAGCTCATTCCCCAGGCCGGGAAACGTCACGCTGATCGCGTCGACGAGGTGCGACAGAAACCATGCGGGTGTGTTGTCGTCCTCGTCGATCGCCAACCACGCCGTCTTTCCGCCGGTGGTCTCGGCTGCCTGGACGTACTGGGCGGCCAGCACGGTCTTCCCGTATCCCGCGGGTCCGTGGATCAGGATCAGCCGTGCCCGATTGCCGGTGGTCAGCCGCGCGAGCAACCGGGTGCGTGGAACCGTGGCGTGGGCCAGGACCGGCGGCCGGTACTTGGCGGTGATGACGGGCGGACGCCCCGAATCCGATCCGTCGGCGCGGGTGTCGAGGTGTGGGTACTCCGAGGTGTCCGTGGACGAGTCGGACTCGGTCAGCGCGGGACCGTCGATGTCGGCGAACAGCGGTACCGGCACCTCGGGTACGGGATATCCGAGTTCGAGGCCCGCCTGCCGCAGGGCTTCACCGAACTCGCGTGCCGTCGCATAGCGGTCTGCGGGTGTGGGGGCCATCGCCCGCGCGATGACCGTCCACAGGGGCTCCGGTATGCCTTGCGCTCGGAGGTCCGGAATCGGTTCGGTGGTGATCCGCAACAGCTGGGCGACCAGGTCCTCGTTCTTGCGACGCCCGTACGCCGGTCGGCCGGCCAGCGCCGCGAACAGTACGGCGCCGAGCCCGTACACGTCGGAGAGCACCGATGGTGACTCACCGCGCAGCACTTCCGGCGCGGTGTAGGCCGGTGTGCCGAGGACCAGTCCGCGGGTGGTGTCGTCGCGATCGGCGAGCCGGGCGATGCCGAAGTCGGTCAGCTGTGGTTGGCCGTACTCGGTGAGAAGGATGTTCGAGGGTTTCAGATCTCGATGCAGAACGCTGGCCCGATGGGAGGTCTCCAGGGCGCCGGCGATCTTGATCCCGAGGTCGAGGACCTCGTCGACCTCGCAAGGCCCTCGGCGACGGAGCCGCGTGTCCAGCGAGCCGCGGGCGTGGAAGGGCATGACGATGTACGGGAATCCCGATCGCGTCACGCCGGCCTCGAGAATGTGGACGATGTTGGGGTGACCCGACAGACGGCCCATCGCCTGCTGTTCGCGAAGGAACCGGAGGCGATCGGTCTCGTCGCGGCCGGCCCGCAGCACCTTGACCGCCACCTCACGGTCGAGCGCAGGTTGGAGACAGCGGTAGACGACCCCGAACCCGCCACGCCCCGCGATCCGAGCGTTGGTGAAGCCCGCCGCGCTCAGATCATCCGCGATCTCCCGGGACGGGGGATCGGTTGGTCGCGTGACTGTCCGACGGGCCATCGCAGGTCCTAGAGATCGGCTCGTGTCGTCATCGATCGCGGCTGGTCGGGCGAACTCCGAATGTCTGGTTCGGCCGACAGACGCACCGCAGGCTCATTCATGGCGTCCCCTCGTCGTCTCAGAGTCTAGGCGCCGGGGCGCGGCGATTGCCGCGGCATGGGTCAGCCGAGACGGCGGATCGTGTCGGCCGCGGACTCGACGGCGGCGTCGCGGAATCCGCTCCCGGCCCAGAGGTTGATGCCGTCGGGGTCGGTGGCGGCGGCGCGTCGGATGCCACCGGTGAGCTTGTTGACCGCCGGATACTCGGCCACCGCGGCGTCGGAGAACTCGTCGGTGAAGCGGTTGCGCAGCGCCCGTGCGGGGCGTCCGCTGAATGCGCGGGTCACCACCGTTTCGGTGCGCGCCGGATCGGCCAGCGCGTCCGCGTGCGCCGGCTTGGTTCCGGCTTCGTGGGTGCGCAGCAGCACGGTGCCGACCTGCACCGCGACCGGACCGAGGGATCGCAGCTCGCCGGCTCGATCACGGGTCGACACACCGCCCGCCGCCACGAGAGGAAGATCGACGCGTGCAATCACCGCCCGGACGAGGTCGTCCAGCGGTTGGGTGGGCGGTTCGGTCCGACGGTCGAACACCGACCGATGACCGCCGGCGTCGGGTCCCTGCACACACAGCCAGTCGGCGCCGGCCTCGGCGGCCCTGCTCGCGTCGTCCTCGGTGGTGACGGTGACGCCCACGTTGCAGCCATGGCGTCGCAGTTCGCCGACGGTGTCGGCCGATGGGCAACCGAAAGCGAACGAGACGAAGGGAATTCGTTCGTCGCACATCAGCGCGATCTTGGCGTCGAACCGATCGTCGTCGTCGCCGAGTTCCTCGATGGCGGGCAGTTCCACGCCGAGAGAGGCGGCGTAGTCGAGGAGGCGATCGCGGTAGCGTGCCACGGCGTCCCGATTCACCGGTTCGGCCTCGGGGACGAAGATGTTCACCCCGAAGGTGTCGGTGCCCCCGTCGCGGACGGCGGCGATGTCCGACGCGAGGCGCTCGGGAGTCAGGTATCCCGCGGCCAGCTGGCCCAGTCCCCCGGCCATGCTCGCGGCGATGACCAGTTCGGGGGTCGTCGGACCGCCGGCCATCGGTGCCGCGACGACCGGCACGTCGAGGTCGCGCAGATCAGCCATGGACCGGTACTCCTCCGCTCATGCCTGTTCGGGGGCTCGGGCGGCGGTGATCCGGGACAGCCTGGATTCCGCGACCGAGTCCATGTCCTCGAGTTCCAGACCCTTCGTCTCCTCGACCTTCTTGAACACGTAGACGAACGATGCCGCGGCACAGAAGGCGAAGAAGCCGTAGATGATTCCGAGTCCCACGGCCTCGGTCATCGGCGGGAACAGCATCGAAATCGTGAAGTTGGCGATCCAGTTCACCGCGGTGCACACGCCGAGAGCGACACCTCGGATCCGATTGGGGAACATCTCCCCCAGCATCACCCACATGACCGGTCCCCAGGTGGCGGCGAAGGCGACGACGAACAGGTTTGCGCCGATCAGCGCGATCACACCCCACGGGTCGGGAAGTGTGACGTTCTCGCCCTCACCGATCTGCTGGGTGAACGCGACACACGCCATGAGCAGTCCGATGCACATCCCCACGGATCCGCCCAGGAGGAGTTTCCGGCGTCCGATGCGGTCGACGAACAGGATCGCCACGAACGTCATGGCCACGTTGATGACCGCCGTGATCACCGATGTCTTGAACGAGTCGCTCTCGGAGAATCCCACCGACTGCCACAGCGTCGTCGAATAGTAGAAGATCGCGTTGATGCCGACGAACTGCTGGAACACCGCGAGCCAGATGCCGACCCACACCAGCGGGTGAAGTCCGAACGACGGGCCGGTGATGTCCTTGATGGACGACTTGGACTCACGCTTGACGGTGAGCTTGATCTCCTTCACCCGATCGAGCGGGTTGTTCTCTCCGGTCACCTCCTGGAGAATGCGGGCTGCTTCCTCATCGCGGTTGCGGCCCACCAGATATCGCGGTGACTCGGGGATCATCAGAGCGAGCACGCCGTAGACGACGGCGGGTACGACACCCACGAGGAACATCCATCGCCAGGCCTCCAGACCCCACCAGAGGTCGTTTGACGCACTGCCGGCAGTGTCGGCGAGAACGGCATCCGACAGCAGGGCGGCGAAGATACCCATGGTGATGGCCAGTTGCTGCATCGATGCGAGTGCGCCGCGATAACGAGCGGGCGCGATCTCGGAGATGTAGGCCGGGGCGATGACCGAGGCGATACCGATGCCGATGCCACCGAGCACGCGCCAGAGCAGCAGGTCCGGAATCGTCTGCGTGTACGCGGTGCCGATCGCCGAAATGGTGAACAATGCCGAACCGAGCAGCATCACCCGCTTGCGGCCCCACACGTCGGCCAGTCGCCCGGCGAACCATGCGCCGAGGGCGCAACCGAGCAGTGCGATCGCGACGGCGAACCCCGTCATGAGCTTGCCGAGACCGAAATTCGATTCGATCGAGTCGACGGCGCCGTTGACCACGGAACTGTCGAAGCCGAAGAGGAATCCGCCGACGGCCGCGGCAACGGTGACGCCGATGACCTTCGCCGTGTGTTGTTCGGCGATCTCGCGTTGTTGCGCGTCGGCCATCACATGACCCCGCTCGCCGGTGTGTCGCAGCACGAATCCTGGGACATGTCCGTGACCTCGCTGTCCGGTTGCATGGCCGTCGTTTTCGACGGTTTCGCGCCCAATCTACTCGCGGAGCGAGACCACGCGGCGCACATCCGAACACGCGTCGGTCTCGATCTGGTCTGGACCGGCGGGTCAGAAGTCGTCCCGTACGTCTTGGGGGGCCGAGCTCGCCGCGCCCTCGGTCACGATCTCGGCGAGCGGTTTCGGCCGTCCGTAGTGGTAGCCCTGTGCGAGGTCGCACCGGACGGCGGCGATGGTGGCGGCCTGCTCGGCGGTCTCGACGCCCTCGGCGATCACCCGGACGCCCATCGCGTGCGCGACGTCGACGATGCCCGTGAGGATCGTGCGGGCGCTCGGGCGTTCCTCGAGGGCGTCGACAAACGCCTTGGCCGTTTTGAGGATGCTGACCGGCAGTCGATACAGCTCACTCAGTGAGGAAGCGCCCGTGCCGAAGTCGTCGAGGGCGATGTGGATGCCGAGTGCCCGGATCTCACGCAGCAGGTTGAGCAGGCCGCCGTCGAGCGGTGCGAGCGCGCTCTCGGTGATCTCCAGGCAGAGTGATCGCGGGTTCATGCCGGTCTGCTCGCAGGTCGCCGTGAGTCGGTGGAGGAATTCGCCGTTGGTGAGTTCACGCCGGGAGGCGTTGACGCACAACATGATCTGCGCCAGCTCGGGCGTCGCTGCCACCTCGGCGCAGGCCGTTGCCAAGACGTGCGCGCCGACCTTGTCGATGAGCGTGGATTGCTCTGCGAGAGGGATGAACTCGGCCGGCGGGATCGAACCGAGGTCGGGGTGATTCCACCGCAGGAGTGCTTCGAGCGCGACAAGCGTTCCAGTGTCGGTGGAGACGATCGGCTGGTAGTGGATCTCCAACTGCGAGCGGTCGGTGTCCAGGGCGCGGCGCAGTTCCTCTTCGATCCGCTGGCGGCGCTGGAGTTCTTCCCGGTGCTGCGTCCGAAACTGGACGTACGGTTCTCGAGATGCCTTGCGTGCCTGGTAAAGAGCGATATCAGCATCGCGAAGGAGATCCGTGGGGGTGTACCGTTCGCCCGCCGCAACGGTGGCCACGCCGATGCTCACCCGCACCGTCAGCGGTTCGCTGCGGATGCTCACCCTCACGGGAGGTCTGATCGCGGCGCGCACCGACTCGATCTGTCGATCGATCTCGGCGGTCGTGCTCTCTTTCGTGTGGGTGGTGACCAGGACGAACTCGTCGCCCCCGATCCGCCCGACCGCACCCGCCGGGGGCGTCGCCGCCGCGAGCCGCTGGGCGACGGCGTGGAGCACCTCGTCGCCGACGGCATGACCGAGCGAATCGTTGACGAGTTTGAAATTGTCGAGGTCGATGTAATAGATCGCCACGCAACCGGAGTCGTGTTCGGCCAGGGCATCCATATGCGCCTCGAGCTCCTTGAGGATCCCCGCCCGGTTGTACAGCTGGGTGAGTGGATCGTGGACCGCGTCCCACGCCAGCCGGGTCCGCTCGCGATAGCGCTCGGTGATATCGGCGAAGGACACCAGTGCGACCGCGTCGGAGGTGTCGTCGTCGATCGGCCGGCAGCTGCACGACAGCCATCGCTCGCCGCCCGGCGTGTTGATCGTCGCGGTCGCATCGGTGATCGCGACCCCGGTCCTCAGACAACGGACGACCGGCGATTCACCGTCGACGAAGTCGAGCGGCAGATCGTGGACGAGCGAACCGGGCACGCTTTGTGGACCGAGCATGGTCGCGGCGGCCGGATTCGCCAGTTCGATTCTGCCGTCCTCTCGCACCACGATCACTGCCTGATGCAGGGCGGCCAGGATGGTGCCCAGGCGTTCGATCAGCGGTCTGCGAGTGGCTTCGGCGACGATCAGGAAGCCATCGTCCATCGACGTCACCGAGATGTGGGCCAGGAAGGTCCGATCGTTGTCGGCACGGCGGTGGAGTTGGTCCACCGTGCCACCCAGTGCCATCGCCGCCTTGATGTCGAGGGTGCCGCCGATGACCGAACCCAGTTCACGACCCAGGGCTTTGTCGGCGCTGATTCCGTACATCTGCTCGGCGGCGGGATTCCACGACCGCACGGTCATGTCCCGGTCGACGGCGATCACGGCGTTGCTGACGTGATCGAGCAACGCCGCCTGCCGCCGTAGAGCCACCTCGATCGCCTTCTGGGCGGTGATGTCGCGCAAGATCACCTGATAGGCGGGCTTGTCGTGCCACACCGTGCGTACCGAGGTGACCTCCATCGGACGTGACACCCCGTGGGCGTCGACCATCACGACTTCCTCCGGATACGTCGCCGCTCCGGCCTCCTCGCCCATGCTGACGATTCGCTCGATCATGTGCGCGAGTTCGTCAGGATGGACGAAGTCGGTGATCGGACGGCCGAGCATCTGACCCCGGTCGGTCACACGAGCGAAGTCGAGCGCCGCGGAGTTCACATAGACGATGACACCGTCCTGGTGTACGGCGATCGCGTCCGGACTGAGTTCGAGGAGGAGTCGGTAGCGTTCCGCCACCGCCGCGTCGCTGGATCGGGTCATCGGCTCGGCGTGCGGCGCGACGAGATCACCGTGGCCACCGTCCGTCGGCATCGATTCCGGCACTGCGTCAGTCCTCCCCCCACCCTGCTCCGAGCCCCCGCTGTTCATATTCCCCCACACAGGGGACAAATGGAGCGCGAAAACGACGGCAGAGTCGTGCCAAAGTCAGATTCGTCGCGACCGGCACCGTGAAATCTCGTCGCGACCGGCGCCGTGAGATGGGTCGAATGCCGCTTTCTGGGGGATTCTTGTGGGTGGGGTTCGGTCCGATGACCTCGACAATCGCTGTCAATTCCAAATCACGAAAAGGGAGTGCACCAATGACAAACAACAGATCGACCATTTCCGGTGTGGGAGCTGTGACCGGCTACGGATGGGGTCGGGAGGCCCTGTGGAACGGCCTCGTCTCGGGCAAGTCCGCAGCCGCGTTGCACGAAGGTTTCGGATTCGGTTCCGACGACCACGGGGGTCCGGGCTGGATCGTGCGAGTACCGGAGGGCGGCGACCAGGCGGACGGGAACACCCGGTTCGCGCGCGCGATGCGAAGTGCTGCGCGGGAGGCGATCGAGGATGCGTCGGAACGCGGTTGGCGTCCGGGCTCTCGCGTCGGGCTGGTACACGCCTGTGTGCTCGGCGATCTCGACATGTACCCGATGGTCACCTCCGGTGTCGGGCAGTACACGGGACGTCAGTACCTGTCCGTGACACCGTCCACGCCGGTCTCGCTCCTCATGCAGGAGTATGGCTTTCACGGTCCGGCCATGAACGTGTCGGCCATGTGCACCTCGGGGTCCGCGGCGATCGTGACCGCGAAGTCGTGGCTCGACTCCGATCTCGTCGACGACGTGCTCGTCGTCGCGACCGACCTGTCGGCGAAACCCGAGGTGGTCGGCATGTTCGTGCAGCTGGGCGTCGCCGTCACCGACACCGACGCACTCGACGCCTGCCGTCCGTTCCAGACCGGCAGCCGCGGTTTCACCTTCGGCGAGGCCGCCATCGCCTTCACGATGACCAACCGCGCGATCGACGGTTATGCAGATGTGTTGGGCGGGGCCATGTCCCACGACGCCTATCACGTCACCTCGATCGATCCGGAACTGACCAACGTCGTGGGCTGCGTGGAACAGGCGCTCTCGGCCGCCGGCGTCGCGGGCGAGGAGATCCGATATCTCAACGCGCACGGTCCGGGTACCGCGCAGTGTGATCGCGCCGAGGCGACGATCGCGGAGACGATGCTGCCCAACAGCGAGGTCTTCTCCGTCAAACCACTTGCCGGGCATTGCCAGGGAGCAGCGGGTGCGGTAGAGCTCGCCGCGTCGTTGCTCGGCTACGAGCGCGGCGAGATCCCGGCGACGCCGAGGGTGTCCGAGGGTATTCCGCAACTGCTCGACGGCCCGTCCCCTCTCGATGCGGGACCCACCGTCAAGACCTCGCTGGGGATGGGTGGCCACAACGCGGCGCTGGTGATCGCGCCCCAGCGCTGAGCGGAATCACGCCGACGCGGCGTGAATTGACCCTTTTCCATACCTATTCGGCGAGATCCAAGCGAAAACCCCAGCGAAGACTCACAATTCAGAGATGTCCAACGTGCCGGAGAACTCGGCGACCGACCGACCCACCACGGAGCACGGACCGAGGTCGGGTGCGCGTGGAGTTCTGACCGCGCTGTTGGACTCCCCCTTCGCCGGTATGTCGCCGTGGATCCTGATGGCACTGGTGACGGGACCGGGCCGCTTCGAGGAGGCAGCGGCGTCGGCCTTCGCACTTTCGTTGTTGCTGGTCGTGGGGACCCATCGCCGCGGGAGCAGCTTCAAACTGCTCGAATTGTTCGATGTGGCCTACTTCGGGACGATGGCCGCACTGGCTCTGTTCGCCTCGGACGATGTCATCGACTGGCTGGAAAAATGGGGCGGCGAGATGACCAACGTCGCGTTGGTGGCCTTCGCCCTGGGCTCGATCCTCGTGCGGCAACCCTTCACCCTCCAGTACGCCCGCGAGACCACCGAGCCGGAATACTGGACCAGTCCGCTGTTCCTGCGGATCAACTACGTCATCACCTGGGCGTGGGTCGGCGGTTTCGCCGTCGCAGCGATCTCGGGCGCCGTCGGGGACATCGTGTTGGACGACCCGAACAACTTCTGGACCGGCTGGATCATCCAGATCGGCGGCACGGTGTTCGCCATCGCGTTCACCGAGTTCTATCCCGATTACGCCACGTATCACGCCGCCGTCCGTGAGGGGTGGCCGACGGACGAGGAACCGCAGAGCATGTTCCACCTGTTCGAGTGGGTGCCCGGCTATGTCCTGGCGATCGGGATCGCCGGTCTGATGACCGAAGAACTGAGCACAGCTGTCGGGATCGGCGTCATCGTCGTCGGGGCGGTCGGAATCAAGGTCTTCCGTCAGCTGACCGCTGCGTTCGACACCCGCCTGGCCAGGACGGTGCCGGGAACGTCGGAAGGGCCATGAACCCGGTACTCGCGCCCCCCGCCGAGGACCGTCGGTAGTGTCGTGACCATGAATCTCGACGGGGTAGGAATCTGGAGTTCGCCACTACGATACGGAGACGCCGGGGAGGCCGCGGAAGCCGCTGCCGAACTCGACGAGTTGGGCTTCACCGCCCTCTGGGTTCCCGACGTCGGCGGTCCGGTTCTCGATTCGGTGCGCAACCTGCTCGGTGCCACCGAGAAGGCGGTGGTCGCCACCGGAATCCTCAACATGTGGATGCACGAACCCGCGGATGTCGCGGCCGCGCACGCGAGTTTTGCCGATGAGTTCGGTCCGCGCTTCCTGCTCGGCCTGGGTATCAGCCACGCTCCGCTCATCGACGCGCAGGAGGCCGGCCGCTACCAGAAGCCGCTCGCCACCACCCGCGCATTCCTCGACGGGCTCGACGCCGCGCCGCAGCCGGTCCCAGCGGACAGCCGGGTCCTCGCGGCACTCGGACCGAAGATGCTCGGTCTCGCGGCGGACCGGACACTCGGGGCCCACCCGTACCTGGTCACGCCCGAGCACACCGCCACCGCTCGCGAGACCCTCGGCGACGGACCGCTGCTCGCCCCCGAGCAGACTGCGATCTTCGCCGCGGACCGCGACGAGGCGCGTGCGGTCGGCACCAAGTGGCTCACGGGTTATCTCGCGATGCCCAACTACGCCAACAACCTTCGTCGCCTCGGTTTCACCGACGAGGACCTCACCACGGTCAGCGACCGGTTGTTCGACGCACTGATCGTCTGGGGCGACGAGTCGGCGATCCTGTCGCGCATCGACGAACACCGCTCCGCCGGCGCCGATCACGTGTGCGTCCAGGTGCTCCAGAAGGACCACCGCGGCTTCCCGCGCGAGCAGTGGCGCCGGCTTGCGGCGGCTCTCCGACAGAACTGATCGCGAACCGCGATCCGTATGACATCGAGTCCGGAAACCGGGCTCGATGTCATACGGATTCGGCTGAGCTCACGGAATGTCGCGCCGTCGGAATCCGGCGAAACCGATGGCCAGGAATCCGATGGTCACCATGCCGATCCACAGAAGGCCCCACCAGTTCGCGCCGGCGGCAACGACGTCGGGTACGTGGTGGAACGGACTGAAACCGAGTGCCCACCCAGGCAATTTGAAGCTCGGGCCGAGAATGGTCATCACGAAGGACACCAGCACACCGAGCCAGATCGCCGGACGGGCCACCGGTCGGGCGCCGATCACGGCGACTGCGAAGGCGATGACCGTCCAGGTCGCGGGGATCGTCGCAAGGGCTTGGAGCAGCGCGTCGCCGAAGGTGATCCCGATGTCGGCGGTGGACGCGAAGATCCCGACCACCATCCCGGCGATCAGCAGGAACGCCGCCGTGGCCAGCAGTGCGACAGCGACATTGGTGGCGATGTAGCGCACTCGGGCAACCGATGTCGCGAGCACCGCTTCGGCCCGGTCCTCGAGTTCCTCGGTACGCACGCGGTTGACGATCTGCACGCCCGCGACCGATGCGATGATCCCGACCAGACTGAGGATCGTCGTGACGAATGCGGAGATCAAATCGGCCGGGGACGCGGCGCCGGAGGCGAAGACCCCGGCCATCGCCGGATTCGCCTCCAGCAGGCCTTTCACCGACCTGGTGAAGTAACCGAAGACAACGCCCAGACCGATGAACCCCACCGACCACGAGGCGATCGGGGCTCGGTTGAGGCGGACCGCGAGGTCCATCGGCGTTCTGCTCCGCCCCCGCGGCGGTCCGGGCCTGGACGGGACGAGTCCCTGGCCGAAATCACGTGAGACCTGAAGTACGAAGCCGACTCCGGCGAGAACAACCGCGAGTGCGACTCCGAGTGCCAGCGGCCACCAGTGATCTCCCGTTGCCGGCCGCGTCTCCTGGACCCATCCGAGCGGGTTGGCCCACGTCGTCCAGGTCGGTGCGCTCACCGAATAGAGAAAGCCTCTCAGGACGAACAGCACGCCGAGCAGCGACACCGAGATCGTCGTCGCCGCACGGGCGTCGGCGCCCACCTGGGCGCTGACAACCGCGACGGCGGCGAACATCCAACCCGTGACGGCGAATCCGGCACCGAGCAACATCGACGACCCCCAGGCGCCGCCGCACAGTCCGGTGGCCACTGCGGCCACGACACCGATCGCCAGCGAGCACAGGACGGCCATCACCAGCGCCGTCAGCAGGCGTGCCGACCGACCGAGAACACCTGAAGCCAGCAATTCGGCCTGGCCGGAGTCCTCCTGCCCGCGACTGGCCTTGACGACGATGAGGATCGCGCCGAGCGCAGCGATGAACCCACCGAGTGCGAGACTGCGCCAGGCGTTGAAGCCGTCGACAGTCGACAGGTCGTAGGCCGGGCCGAAGATCAAACCCAGCGCCGGGTTGGCCCCGACCGTGGCCGCGAAGGCCCGCCTTTCCACGAGGTCGGGAAACAGCCAGGGGTACACGAGGACCGACGACACCGACAACGCCGTGGGCAGCACGATCCACGGAGCGAACGCTCTCGCCTCGTGGTGCAGCGTCGCGGTCAACAGCGGTCGCGTACCGGCGATCGAGGCGACGGCCATGGTCACTTCTTCCCCGACGTCGAATCCTCGGACCCGTAGAGCCGGAGGAACAGGCTTTCCAGCGACGGAGGTTCGACGGTCAGCGACCGCAGTCCACACGACGTCAACACCTCCATCGCCGCACCGATGCGGTCGGAATCGACTGTGGCACTGATCCATTGGCCGTCTATGTCGACCTCGTGCAGTTCACCGAGCCGATCCTCGGACGGGATGGTCTCGAGCTCGGCACGTACCGATGTGCGGGTGTGACCACGTAGGTCCGACAGGGTCCCCGCCGCGACGATCACGCCGTCGCGAATGATGCTGAGACGATCGGCGAGGGTCTCGACCTCGGCGAGGATGTGGCTGGACAACAACACCGTGGTACCCCGGGACTTGGCCTCTCCGACCACCTCCTGGAAGACGTTCTCCATCAACGGATCCAGACCCGACGTCGGCTCGTCCAGGATGAGCAGCTCCACCTCCGATGCGAGCGCGGCGACGATCGCCACCTTCTGGCGGTTGCCCTTCGAGTACTGGCGTCCGCGCTTGGTGGTGTCGAGTTCGAAACGCCGGACCAGATCGGCACGACGATCCTCGTCGAGTCCACCGCGCATCGAACCGAGGAGATCAATCATCTCGCCGCCGGTCATCGACGGCCACAGGGCGACGTCACCGGGGACATAGGCCAGCCGTCGATGGAGTTCCACGACGTCGCGCCACGGATCGCCACCCAGTATCCGAACCTCACCCGCGTTGGCCCGCAACAATCCCAGCAGCACGCGGATCGTCGTCGACTTGCCTGCTCCGTTCGGACCGAGGAATCCGTGGACCTCCCCCCGCCGGACCCCCAGGTCGAGACCGCGCAGTGCTTCGAAACGGCCGAACGACTTGCGTAGTCCTCGTGCGTCGATGACGAGATCGGACGTGTCTACGGGCATGGCGTACCTCCGGCTCGGTGAGTCGCCACGATCGTTCCATGACGCCCGAAGCGCTGCCGGTGCAACGCGCCGAGAGGTCACACTACCGTCTACGGCCACGCGGCCGACCCGACCGCCTGGGCGTAGACTCCGCGACCATGGCGATTGTCAACCGAGGGTTCGTGGGCCGTCGGGACCGCGATGCTCGCCGGCTGCCGCCCGGGCAGTACACGACCCTTGACTTCCCGGTGTTGTCGGCCGAACCGACACCGTCGATCCCCCTGGACAAATGGTCCCTCGCCATCCAGTCTGCTGAGCACCGGGTCACGACATTCACCTGGGAGCGGTTCCAGGCGCTGCGCCACGACGAGGTCACCACCGACATCCACTGCGTCACAAGGTGGTCGAAGTTCGCGACGCGCTGGCGTGGTGTCTCCTTCGACACGCTGATCGATGCGATGCCCTTCGAACCCGCCCCGTACGTCATGGCGCACTGCTACGGCGGGTACACGACCAACGTCCCGCTCGCCGACCTGACCGGTGGACGAGGCTGGATTGCCGACACCTTCGACGGGGAACCGCTGGCACCCGAACACGGCGGTCCCGCCCGGCTCCTCGTCCCTCACCTGTACTTCTGGAAGAGCGCGAAATGGATTCGGCGCCTTCGGTTCATGCCCGAGGACATGCCGGGATTCTGGGAGGAACGCGGTTACCACATGTACGGCGACCCCTGGCGCGAGCAGCGGTACTCGTGACCGACTGGCTGCTGACGACGGTGACGTCCGTCGTCGACATCACCCCGACCGCACGCACACTGCGTCTCGCGCTCCCCGAGCCGATCCACGTGCTGCCCGGTCAGCACGTCGACATCCGGCTCACCGCCGAGGACGGCTACTCCACCGCCCGCACCTACTCGGTATCGGACGCCCGGGAGAGCCGATCGCTCGAGGTCACCGTCGAACGCCTCGAGGACGGTGAGGTGTCCCCTTACCTGGTCGATGTCGTCGAGGTCGGTGATCCTCTGGAGATCAGCGGACCGCATGGCTGGTATTTCACCTGGGCCTCCGGCGACGACCGACCGGTGCAACTGATCGGCGGTGGATCCGGGGTCGCGCCGCTCATGTCGATGGTCCGGAGCCGCGAGGTCGACGCACCGCTCACGCCCTTCTCCCTGGTGTACTCGGTGCGCAGTCCGGAACGCGTCTACTACCGCGACGAGATCCGGCAACTCATGGAGCACCATCGCCTGGATCTCCATCTCGTCCACACCCGTGACGCACCAGCCGGATCGGCGCGACCGGCCGGACGCCTCGACTCGGCGGAACTGGCCGCACTCACCATGGATCCGTCCCGATCACCGACCGTGTACATCTGCGGGCCCAATCGGTTCGTCGAGGACTGTGCGAAGTGGATGGTCGACGCCGGCCACGACCCGAGCCGTATCCGCACCGAACGATTCGGCGACTGATCCGCGGCACCTGCGGGTTCCGGCCAATGCGTTTCGTCGCGCGCGGACCGGAAGTAGCGTGGCGGCATGACTTCCGCGTACGACTTCACCGCGACCGGGATCGACGGAAACCCGGTCGACCTCTCGCAGTTCCGGGGCGACCCGCTGCTGATCGTGAACACCGCGTCGAAGTGCGGCTTCACACCCCAGTACCAAGGCCTCGAGACGCTTCATCGCGACTACCAGGAGCAGGGACTGCATGTTCTGGGTTTCCCGTGCGACCAGTTCGCACATCAGGAACCCGGCGACGAAGAAGAGATCAAGAACTTCTGTTCGCTCACCTACGACGTCACCTTCCCGATGTTCGCCAAGGTCGAGGTGAACGGGCCCGACGCCCATCCCCTCTTCGAGTGGTTACGCACCCAGAAGTCGGGAGTGTTCGGCGGACGGATCAAGTGGAACTTCACCAAGTTCCTGGTGAACCGCGACGGAGTCGTCGTCGAACGCTTCGCACCGGCCACCAAACCCGAGAAGTTGGTCGGGGCCATCGAGAAGCAGCTGTGACCCGCCGACGATAGGACGAGATCTCGTGAGCCGGACAGCGTCGTTCGTGCGCGTGGTGCTCGCCTACCTGGTGGCGTTCGGTGTCGCCGCCGCATGGTTGTGGCTGGGTCCCGACACCGGCCACCTGTGGCTCGACACCCTCATCGCCGACCTCTGGGCGACGCTGGTGATCTTCGGTTCCAGCCGCCTGTACTCGAACTCGAGCATGTATGACGCCTACTGGAGCGTCATACCGCCCGCACTCCTGGTGTACTGGTGGGCCGCCGGTGATGTCGGCATCGAAGCGGTGCACTGCTGGGTCATCGCTCTCGTCCTCGGAGTGTGGGCCGTCCGGCTCACCGCCAACTGGGCCATCGGGTGGCCGGGTCTGGATCACGAGGACTGGCGCTACCGACTGCTCAAGCAGCGTGCCGGCCGTGCGGCCTTCGTCGTGGACCTGGTCGCCATCCACGTCATCCCCACCATTCAGGTGTTCCTCGGCATGGTCCCGGTGTATGTCGCAGTCACCCGACATGATTCGACGATCGGCTGGCTCACCGCACTCGCCGCGGTCGTCGGATCGGCCGCCATCGCCCTCGAGTACGTCGCCGACGCCCAGCTGCGTCGCTTCACCGCACACCGCACGCCTGGGTCGGTGCTGGACTCCGGCGTGTGGTCGTGGTCCCGGCACCCGAACTACTTCGGCGAGTTCGGTTTCTGGGTCGCGATGGCGTTGTTCGGGATCGCCGCCTCGCCCGCCGACTGGTGGTGGCTGCTCGTGGGTGTGGTGGTGATGCTGGCGATGTTCCTCGGCGCCAGCATTCCGATGATGGAGCAGCGCAGCCTGTCCCGACGTCCCGGCTATCCCGAGGTCGTCGACCGGGTGTCCCGGTTCGTACCCCGCCCACCTCGCCGAACCCGTCCGCCGCATTCCGCCGAACGCATCACCGGATGACTCGCCGCGTCGTGGTCGCCGGGCTCGGTGACACCGGCATCCTCACCGCCATCCATCTGTCCCGCCACGCGGACGTCGTCGGGATCTCGTCGAAGCCCGGGCTGGTCAGCGGTCAGGAACTCGGGCTTCGCGTGAGTCGGCCCGACACCTGGGCCCGCGACTACCGGATTCCGTTCGAACGATTCCGGAAGCTCGACCGCGTCCGCACCGTCCACGGGTCGCTGACCGGAGCCGACCTAGTCGAACGAACCGTCACCGTACGCACCGCCGACGAAACCGATGTCATCGAACCGTTCGACGCGCTGGTCATCGCCACCGGTGTCCGCAACGGCTTCTGGCGACGTCCCGGTCTCCAGTCCCCGACCGATGTCGACCGGGACCTGGCCGCTGCACACCGCCGTCTGGCGGTCGCGGATTCGATCGCGGTGATCGGCGGGGGTGCCGCCGCGGTGAGCGCGGCGGCGAACCTGGCAGCGACCTGGCCGGGTAAACGGATCGATCTCTACCATCCCGGTGAGCGCGCACTGCCCCGCCACCATCGGCGGACCTGGCGGAACGTGTCGGCGCGGCTGCGCACACTCGGTGTGGGTGTGCACGGCGGACACCGCGCCCAGGTGCCCGACGGCTTCGGCTGCGACGAGATCACCAGCGGATCCGTGCGCTGGACCACCGGGCAGGACGCCGTGCACGCCGACGCGGTGCTGTGGGCGATCGGTCGGGTGACCCCGAATTCGGAGTGGTTGCCTCCGCAGATCCTCGATCCGGGCGGATTCGTCTACGTGACACCGCAGCTCCGGGTTCCGGGACATGAACTCGTCTATGCCGTCGGCGACATCGCCGCCACCGACGCCCTCCGTGGTTCGGCCCGTAACCGTGCCGACCGGCTTCTCGCCCACAACATCCGCGTCGATCTGGCGGGCCGACCGGACCGGGCGCGGCGCTACGTGCCGCCCCGCCGACGGTGGGGATCGGTTCTCGGTGTGCAACGCGACGGTCTGCAGGTGTTCGCGCCGAACGGTCGCGCGTTCCGTTTCCCCGCTTGGTCGGTCGACACGGTGCTGCAACCGTGGATCGTCCGCCGGGGGATCTACGGCGGGATTCGCGACGCGGGTTCGCCGGCCGCCACCGATCGTCGGCGGCGTCGCACCTGAAAGGTCATCTTCCGCGCTTACACTCGGCCCATGAGCAACGAGCAGTTCTCGGCCGATCCGACAGACCCGGTGGACCCGCCGCCCGGTTCGAACACCGCGCCGGTCCCGCCCGCGTCGGCACCGGCGGGATCGACACCCCCGGGCGCCCCCGCGACGACCGATGCATCACTGAAGCCGACAGCCGCCGAACGTGCGAACACGATCGTCAGGAAGGTCGTCATCGGCCTGATCATCGCCGCCCTCCTGGTGATCACCTACTTCATCCTCGAGGCATTCCTGCCGCGCTGGTGGGCGGGCCAGATCGGCGGCCGGGTCGACGGATCGATGGCCAGCGGTGTCTGGACCGGACTCGTCCTGGGTGTTCTCTGCACCTTCGTTCCGCTCCTGTTGTTCACGCTGGCGTTCCTGAGCCGCAGCCGGTTGCGGAACGTCCCGGCGATCGCGTTCGCCGTCGCCGGCATCGTCGTGGCGATCCCCAACCTGTTGACGCTCTCCGTCGTCGCCGGCGGCGGCAACGGTGCCCACGCGGGTGAACGCATCTTCGACGTCGAAGCCCCGGGCTTCCGCGCCGCCACCGCGTGGGGCGTGATCATCGGTGTCCTTCTCGCGATCCTCGTCGGCTGGTTCATCTGGCGATATCGGCGGCGTGGACGACAACTCGAGGCGACGCGCCCGAAGAAGGACAAGAAGAAGGACAAGAAGAAGGACAAGAAGAAGTGATGGTCGGATAGACCACTCCGAACGGGTCAACCCGCCACCTCACGAAGGTGGCGGGTTGACCCGTTCAGGGGGCGGGGGCGGTCAGTCGGCCAGCCCGGCATCCTTGCTGCCGTAGCTCTCCCGCAGCTTCGGCTTCACGACCTTGCCGCCGGCATTCCGGGGCAGCTCGTCGATGATCACGAGGTCCTTGGGGTGCTTGAACCGCGCGAGATTCTCGTTCAGATGAGGTTCCAGCTCGGCCAGCGTCAGATCGATGACGCCCTCGGCCAGGACCACGACGGCGACCGGCACCTCGCCCCACTTCTCGTGCGCGCGACCGATGACGGCCGCCTCCAGGATCGCGGGATGGCCATACAGGACGTTCTCGACCTCGGCGCAGTAGATGTTCTCACCGCCGGAGATGATCATGTCCTTGGCTCGGTCGACGACGTAGAGGAAGCCGTCCTCGTCTTCTCGCACCAGGTCGCCGGAGTGGAACCACCCGCCGCGGAACGCTTCCGCGGTCTCCGCGGGCTTGTTCCAGTAGCCCTTCATCAGGTTGGGTCCGCGATAGACGATCTCTCCCACCTCGCCGGGCTTCACGTCGTTCATCAGCGGGTCGACGATGCGGGCGGTCACCGCCGGGACCACCTTGCCGATCGAACCCTGCTTGCGCAGTGCGTCCTTGCCCTCGAGGATCGTCGTCACCGGAGACATCTCGGTCTGCCCGAAGGCGGTCATGTTCAGCGCCTCGGGGAAGGCCTCGCCCATGGCGTTGAGCACGGTGTCCGACGCGGGGGCCGCACCCCAGCTGATGTTGCGCAGACGGAGCTTTCGCGGCCGCGCTTTCTGCGCCGCGCACACCGCCTGCCACTGTGCGGGCACCATGAACACCGAGGTGGTGCCTTCTCTCTCCAGGGTGTCGAGCATGGCGTCCGGGTCGAAAGCACCGAGTGGATGGATGACCGCACGGATGCCGCGGTAGAAGACCGGGGCGAATGCGGCGAGCCCGGCGATGTGGAACATCGGCGGTACGACCGACGCCACGTCCTCGGCATCGGCGGACGCGGTGGTCGCCATCGTGGTGACGGCCTGCGCGTGGAAATTCTGGTGGGTCAGCATGGCGCCCTTGGGCTTTCCGGTGGTACCCGAGGTGTACATGATCGCGGCGACGGTGTCCTCCGGGACATCGACCGCCGGCAGATCCGAGTCCCCCTGCGCGACAAGGCTTTCGTAGTCGAGATGCTGAGGGTTCTCACTGCCGTCGACGACGATGAGGGTGTCGATCCCACCGGTGGACGCACTCACGGCATCGGCCAACGGCGCGAGGAGTTTCTCGGTCAGTATGACCTTGGCCCCACTGTCGGCGACGAGATAAGCGACCTCGGCGGGGCTCATCCGGATGTTCACCGGAACCGGGATCGCTCCGATCAGCGTTGCGCCCAGCACGGCTTCGACGTACTCGGTGCGGTTGAGCAGCACCATGAGGATTCGGTCGCCGAACTCGACTCCGAGCCGGCTCAATGCTGCGCCGAAAGCCCGTGACCTGTCATCGAGTTGCTTCCACGTCGTGGACTTGTCCAGGTATGTGATTGCCATGTTGTCCGGCGTCATCAGCGCATGCCGGTGGACCTGGTTGTTCCAGTGGTTGCGGCGCGAGCGGTAGGGCTCGGTGGTCAGGTCGGCGGTGGCGTCGGTGGTTGCGGTCATCCCTGCTCCCGTGTCGATCGTGCGATGGTCGACGTTGTTGTCTGCGTCACACCCTACGCAGACCGGGCGGGTTGCTCGTCAGATTTCGCCGGGTCAATCGGACAAACCGGCGTCCTTGCTGCCAAAGCGCTGGCGCAGCATGGGTTTCGTGACCTTGCCACCGGCGTTTCGCGGGAGGGCGTCGATGATCACGAGATCCTTCGGGTGCTTGAAGCGCGCCAGATTCTCGTTCAGGTGGGGTCCCAGCTCCGCCAGGGTCAGGTCCTCGACACCGTCGGCGAGCACGACGACCGCGACGGGCACCTCGCCCCACTTCTGGTCCGCCCGGCCGATGACCGCCGCCTCGGCGACAGCGGGATGGCCGTAGAGGACGTTCTCGACCTCGGCGCAGTAGATGTTCTCACCGCCGGAGATGATCATGTCCTTGGCTCGGTCGACCACGAAGAGGAATCCCTCGTCATCCTTCCGGACGAGGTCACCGGAATGGAACCAGCCACCGCGGAAGGCGTCCGCGGTTTCCTCGGGCTTGTTCCAGTAGCCCTTCATCAGGGTCGGCCCGCGGTAGACGATCTCCCCCACCTCGCCGGGCTTCACGTCGTTCATCAGCGGGTCGACGATGCGCGCCGTCACCGCAGGCATCACCTTGCCGATCGACCCGATCTTCCGCAGGGCGTCTTTACCCTCGAGGATGCAGGTCACCGGCGACATCTCGGTCTGCCCGAACGACGTCATGTTGAGAACGCCCGGGAATGTCTCGTTGATGGCGTTGAGCACGGTGTCCGAGGCGGGGGCGCCACCCCAGCTGAGGTGACGCAGACGCAGGCCGCGCGGACGTGCCTGCTGTGCGGCGCACACTGCCTGCCATTGTGCGGGCACCATGAACACCGATGTCGAGCCCTCTCGCTCCAGCGTGTCGAGCATGACGTCGGGGTCAAAGGATCCCAGCGGATGGATGACCGCCCGGATTCCTCGGTAGAAGACCATCGCGAAGGTCGCGAGGCCCGCGATGTGGAACATCGGCGGGACGATCGATGCGACGTCACCGGGCTGTGGGTTCGTCGTGGAGATCGACGTGACGGCCTGCGACTGAAAGTTCTGGTGGGTCAGCATCGCACCTTTGGGACGGCCAGTGGTGCCCGAGGTGTACATGATGATCGCGACAGCGTCCTCGGGGACGTCCACCGGCGGGAGATCCGAGGGGTCCTCGGCGAGGAGGTCCTCGAACGAAAGATGGTCGGGGTTGTCGCTCTCGCCGACGACGACGACGGTATCGGAGGTGCCTCCCAGGGCCCGCGCGGCATCCACGACGCCGGTCAGCGCCGATTCGGTGACCACGACCTCGGCGCCGCTGTCCGTCATGAGATAGGCGATCTCGCCGGGACTCATGCGAACGTTCACCGGCACCGCGATCGCACCGATGAGGGTCGCCCCCAGAATCGCTTCGACGTACTCGGTGCGGTTGAGCAGCGCCATCATGACCCGGTCGCCGAACTCCACACCGCGTCTGCTCAGCGCCGCGGCGAAAGCCCGGGAGCGGTCGTCGATCTGCGTCCACGTGCGCGTCTGGCCGAGGAAGGTGATCGCGGGTTCGTCGGGAGTCGTCAGAGCGTGGCGGCGGACATGGTTGTTCCAGTGGTTGCGGCGCGAGCGGTAGGGCTCGGAGGTCACGTCGGTGACGGCCTCGGCGGATGCAGTCATTGCGGTCTCCCGTGTCGTCGGACACTCGTTGTCCGACTCACCACCCTAGGTCGTGACTGTCACGGAATACGCTGTGCAGCCGATGATTTGCGCCTATGGAAGGGTTAGCCGGCTCCTATGGACGACGCCGGGGCGGCGTCTGCGCACGTGTCCCCCGGGACGGAGTCACCCCATGCGGTCCGCCCGGCACCGCAAGTACTCTCGGACGCGAGGGTCGCGGGCGAACGTCGCGGCGCGCTCGAAGTGCCGACGTGCCTCGTCGAGTGCGCCGGTGCGGGCCAGGAGGTCTGCGCGTGTGGCGTGGAAAGGTTGGAAGTCGTCGAGGTCGTGCTGCTCCTCGAGTTGCCCGAGCAGCGCCAGACCATCGGCGGGCGACGTCGCGCGCCCCACGATGGCGGCGTGCGCGACCCGTGCACCCAGTGTCGGGGTGACGGTGAGGAGGGCGGTCGACAAGGTCTCGAGTACGGCCCACTCGACGACGCCGGTGCGTGCGCGATCGGCGTGGACCGACTGCATGGCGGCCTCGAGCTGGAATCGCCCCATCGGTGCGCCGAGTGCGGCGGCACGTCGGAGCATCGCCTCGCCGTCGCGGATCAGTTCGCCGTCCCACAGCGCGGGGTCCTGCTCCTCGAGTGGGACGAACGGTCCGTCCCGGGCCGGCGCACGTGACAACGACAGGGCGATGAGAGCGGCGAGTCCCCATGCCTCGGGCTCGACGTCGAGGAGAGATGCGAGTGTCACGGCGAGATACAGCGCCTCCCCCGTCATCGATTCGACGGCGTCGGGCCCGCAACCGGTCGCGTCGTCCCAGGCGATCGCGAAGCACCCGTAGACGGCCTCGAGCACCGCGGACAGTCGTCCCGGCATCGCCGTGCGGTCGGGAACGGCGAACGGGATGCGGGCGTCGCGGATGCGTCGCTTGGCGCGGACGAGTCGTTGCGCCATCGTCGCGGGCGCCACCGCGAAGGCCGCGGCGATGTGAGTGGCCTCGAATCCCAGCACCGCCTGCAACATCAGGGGTGTCCGGATGGCCGGGTCGATCGCGGGGTGAGCGCAGGTGAACAGCAATTCGAGTCGCTTGTCGCCGATCGCGTCGGGGTCGAGATCGTCGATGGGTGTCACGCTGGCCTCCCCGGCGGTATCGGCGCGGTCGTAGAGATCGACCGACATCCGGTGTGACGCGGACTTCCAGACGTCGCGCTGGTGGTTGCGGGCGACGGTGAGCAGCCACGCGGTCGGATTCTCGGGTATGCCGCGTGCCGGCCACGTGACGAGCGCACGTTCGAAGGCGGTCGACAACGCGTCCTCGGCGAGCGCGAGGTCGCCCGATGATGCGGCAAGGAGCGCCACCAGCCGCGAATACGCCTCGCGAGCGGCGTGTTCCGCGACGGCGTGCGCTCCCGGCAGGTTCATCCGTTCGGTGTCCACGCCCCGTTCACGGTGTACGTGGCCCCGGGTCGGATCTCGACGACACCCCAGTCGATGGGGGGCGCCTGACGTGCCCACTCGATGGCGTCGTCGAGGTCCTCGACATCGACGACGATGGACCCGCCGAGTTGCTCCTTGGTGTCCGCGAACGGACCGTCCTGGATGACGAGTTCGCCGTCCACCTTCCGCAGCGTGGTGGTGGCGGTCGAATGCTGGAGCACCTCGGCACTCACCAGGACGCCGGCGTCCTGCAATGCCCGTGCGTAGGCGGAGAACGCTGCCTGACCCGACCGGATGGCGTCCTCGCCGAGCGTCGTGGCGTCCTGCTCCGGGTAGTGCAGCAGAAGTGAGTAATGCATGGTCTACCTCCTGGTCACCGGACCGCCTCTCGGTCCGTGTGAGGAGATGACGAGCGTGCGACCCGTCGATCGACAGCCTACGGCCGATGGATCAGATTCCGCGGCGATCCGCCCGGACCGCGGCATCGGGCCACATCGGCGGGCACGCTGTCCCGGGTGTCGTGGCCAGTTCGAAATGCCACCACTCGTTGACGAATGTCCGGCACAACCCCCAGCGATAGCCGTTGCGTTCCAGCCAGGCAGCGCCCTCCCACGGGCCGACGTCGACGGCCTCACCGCGAACGTGCGGCGACTCCTCCGCGGGAAGAACCCAGCGCCGGGCCGCCGCGGGACTGCCGTAGGTGGCGATGGCGTTCCGCCACAACTGTCGTTGTTCGGCGTCGGACCGTTTGCCGGAGGTGATGTACATCTGAATCCCTTGGGCGCGGCCGTCGTTCGCGGCGAGCGTGTACGACACCGCCAGTCCCGGTACGAGTCCGGCCGTCCCGGGGGCCAGGGCGGTGGGCGCTGCCACCGCCGGGCCGACGCCGACCACCGCACCGGTCACGGCACACGCAGCGCCGGCCGTCGCGAGGACGACCCGCGTGAGTCCAGACGCGAAGATGCTCATCAGACCAGTAAACCGTACGACTGACGTGTACTGCATGGACCGGTGTGCGGCATTACCGTCGAATGTGTCGGGCCCGTCGACGCAATGGAGGGGCTGCATGAGGAAACGTCTGATCATCTGCTGCGATGGCACGTGGAAATCATCGAAGGATCCGCGGGTCTCCAACGTGGAGAAGATCGCTCGGGCCGTCAAGACCGATGCAGCCGACGGTGCCGTTCAACTGGTTCACTACGTGAACGGTGTCGGGACGGGCTCCGCGTGGTCCGACCGTGTCCTCGGAGGCGCCTTCGGACGCGGGTTGAACGCGAATCTCGTTGACGCCTACCGTTTTCTCGTCCTGAACTACGAGCCCGATGACGAGATCTTCGTCTTCGGTTTCAGTCGAGGCGCGTACACCGCCCGCAGTCTGGTCGGGATGATCAGCAAGGTCGGGCTGGTCACGCCACGCCAACTGGCCGAGAACCCCGCGAGCAACCTGTTCGAGAAGGCCCTGCAGTCGTATCGGGACGAGAACAAACGATCCGCCCTCGGTCGCGAGGTGCCGGTCGCGTTCATCGGCGTGTTCGACACCGTGGGAGCCCTCGGCGTTCCCGGTATCACCCGGTACAAGCACAACTTCCACAATGTGAAGCTCGGCGACAAGGTCGAGGTCGCGCGTCAGGCGCTGGCGATCGACGAGTGTCGGCTGACGTTCGACCCGTGTGTCTGGGAGACCGCCGGTAACACCGAGACCGATGTGAAGCAGGTCTGGTTCGAGGGCGTGCACTCCGACATCGGCGGAGGTCTGAAAGTGGTCGAACCGTCCGAACTCACCCTGGCCTGGATGGTGCGGGAAGCGAGCCTGCGCGGTCTCGAGTTCTCCTACGACCGGTTCACGGCGATCCGACAGCCGGTCGATCCCGCGTGCCCCGAGTATGCCGCCAACAAGTCGATGAACGCCGCATACCAGGTCATCAACCTCATCAAACTCGCAATCGGACCATTTCGACTGCACGGCACCACAATTCGCCATCGGCGCCAGAGACGCAGGCTCGAGGTCGAGAAGGATCCGGCGTCGCCGCTGTTGATCGCCGAACCCGCGCTCACTCGATGGGAGACCGACCAGGACGGGCGCAGGCGGAAGGCGCCCAACATCGGATGGTGGATCGACATGTTCGACGGCGACCCCGCTGCGTTACGCGCCCGCGTCGTCGAGATCCCACCACTCTCGGCGCCACTCGCCACAGCGTGACAGCAGCCTTCGGATCGAGACCGAACACCAGCACCCGCGGGCGAACGCCTCCGGGAGGCCGGGTCAGGCCTCCTTGACCGCGGCGATCTGGATGAGGTTGCCGCAGGTGTCGTCGAAGATGGCCACGATTGCCGTTCCGACGTCGGTGGGCTCCTGGGTGAAGACGACACCGTGTTCACGCAGGCGGTTGTACTCGGCGTCCACATCGTCGACGGCGAACTGCGCCAACGGGATACCGTCCTCGACGAGTGCATCCCGATAGGGCTTCACCGCGGGATGCCCGGCCGGCTCCAACAGGAGTTCGGTTCCTTCGGGCGCCTCCGGCGACACGACGGTGAGCCACCAGGCGTCCTCACCCAGCGGTATGTCGAGGTGTTTGGTGAAGCCGAGGACGTCGGTGTAGAAATCCAATGCCTTTCGCTGGTCGTCGACGAAGATCGAGGTCAACGCGATTCTCATGTCATGCCTTTCGTGGCGCGGGCCACCGCCTGGCGATCTCTGCCAGCGGTGCCGGATCGAAGTAGTGGAACTTGGCACGTCCGCGTCTCTCGGTGTGAACCAGTCCGGCGGCCTCGAGTACGGCGAGGTGCTGTGAGATGGCCTGACGGGTCAGGCTCAGTCCCTGTCGGGTGGTGAGACGCCCACAGATCTCGAACAGCGTCTGACCGTCGCGGTCGGTGAGTTCGTCGAGGATCGCACGTCGCGTCGCGTCATCGAGTGCATGGAACACGTCGGCCACACCCGACGATAGGCAAGTAGACACTTGCATGTCAACGGCCGACTTGCAGAGATGACGAAGCGGGCCCGTGGACAGTGTCCGCGAACCCGCGTCGAGTAGTTCAGTTCAGTCCCTGGGGAACGGTACGCCCATGCGCTCGTAGGACTCGTAGACCTCTTTCATCTTGCCGTCCCGGAACGAGCCCAGAAGTGCCTTCACCGCGCGGCGGCGAGCCGCGGCGATCGGCTTGGGGTACTGCCTGGTGTTCATCAGCTTCTGCGCCCACTCCGGATGGAGATCCTGGATGGCCCAGTCGACGAGGCTCACCACTGGACGCTGCCACGACGGGTAGCGCCACGGTGCGGTCGGATTGAGGAGTTCGACGGTCGGCATGGTCACGGCCAGGTACGGCAGCGAGTCGGCGAGATACTTGCCGACGCCCTCCTTCGTGGTCGGCACATTCGCTCCGCCCAGCTCACGACCCATCCGTGCGTAATCGTGGAAGAACTCCTCGAGACGTTCGTCGCTCAGCGGGTCGGGATGGAAGGCCTTGTGCGACGCTGCGAGAGCCCACGCCTGGGTGCAGTAGTTCCAGGTCAGCAGATCGGGGTCGCTGGCCTTGTAGGCGTGGCCGTCGGGACGCACACCATCGATGCGGTTGTGCATTCCCCGGACCGTCTTCGACACCCGTTCGGCCACCGGCGTCGACGCCAAGGCGACACCGAAGAAGAAGGACAGGGTGTGTCCGGAACGTGAGGAAAATGCCTTCTCGTCGAACTGGCCGGTCGGTACGCCGTCGATCCGTTCGAGGGCGCGCGTGTGCTCGTACGCCATCCAGGCCATGTCGGGGTGCAGGGTCTCCATCATCGCGGCGGCACCCATGGCGATCTGGACCGTCGGCAGGTGCTCGTGGACGTACCAGACGGCGCTCCCGGGTCCGAACCACCCGGGATCACCCTTCGGTTCGGTGAACTGGACGTTCCGGAAGAACTCGTCCCGGATCGACTGGAAGGACTTGTCCACCGCCCAGTCGAAGACGCTGCGCTTGTGTGGAACAGACGCGACCGACGGGGTCGGCTCAACAGCGGGCCGTGCTGTGTCTTGGATCACCATGCCACCGAGAATAACGCGACAGACTATTCGTATTCTATTCGCTTTCGGCGAGCTGTCTGGCCGACCCCCGAAACGTGAACATCGCTCCACTGCAGGGGAATTCGACTTCGCCAGCGGGCGGTGGCAGGGCGTCTGATCCAAGTGTTCGCATTCGGGTCGTCAACGCCGAACACGGGACGCGCCGCCGACCCGGCGGCCGGACCGAACGACGAACGCACCGTCCCGATCGGGACGGTGCGTTCGACATTCGGTGTTCGGCGTCAGGCGAGCGCCTTCTTGATGGCCTTGTCGACCTCGAGATCCTCGACCATCGAGTTCGCGGCCGCGAAGGCGAGTTCGACGCGGTCGGCCGGTTGCAGCCCCGGCCACACCGTGCAGATGGCGATCGAGTCCCAGGCGTCGAAGGCGAAGAACCGCAGCGCTTCCCAAGCCTGATCGAAGGTCGGCGCGTCCTCGACGCCTTCATCCTCGAGGGTGTCGAGATACGCGCGGAGGAGTTCTTCCTCGTTTCCGCGGCGGATGGCCGCAGGCGTCGAGTGGGTGAGCATGTAGCTGACCTCGCGCAGGCCCGGACCCCGGTGGATGACCTGCCAGTCCAGGAGGCCGGCCGTACCGTCTGGCTTCAGGTAGGTGTTACCGATGTGGGAGTCGCCGTGCAGCATCGTCTGCGGGCCCTCTTCCCACTTCGCGTGCAGCGCCTTGTCGTTCTGGTTCGCGAACTCCGCCATCCGCCGGGCGGCGGCCGGGATCTCGACGTTCTCGTCGTTCAGGATCGTCTTGCGCACCTTGCGGAATTGCCAGAGCAACAACGGGAATCCCGGGCGTGCGGATTCGGGTGCGATCCACGGCAGCTCCGACGCGAGCCGCGGGCTGTTCCAGAACTGCGCGTGCACCCGCGCCAGCGTTCGCATGATGGCCTCGACACCGGGCAGGGTGATCTCCTCGACGCTGAACGGGAAGGTGGCACCCGCGGCTTCGAGGTCCTCGAGGACGAGCAGATGCCGGGCACCGTGGCCGGCATGTGCGAAGTACGACTTCGGGGCGATCGAATCGGCGAGTTGCGGACGGATCTGGTCGTAGAACTTCACCTCGTTGACGGCCATGTCGAGTGCCGCCACCATCGTCCGGTTCTTGGCGTTCAGAGGCGTCGACTTGATGAAGACGCTGGCCGGCAGTCCGGCGTCGAGGCCGACGCGGTTCCACTGGATGCCGAGCCGGTTGCGGTCGGTGGTTCCCGACGTGCCGTCGAGTCGGGTGACGCCTTCGGCGACCGCCCCGGGTGCCTTCGCGGCGAAGACCTTGGTGAGGAAGGCAGCGTCCACCTCGCCGACGCTGGAGGGTTTGGGTGCCGGCGCCCACGGCGAGATCGCGAGCGACGTCTCGGCCAGGGCCTTCAGGGTCTGTTGCATGGTGTGATCTCCCGCTGTGTGCAGGCGTCAACATCCGACGCCCCGGTGCAACATAGTTTACTTCGTCACCTATGTGCGGGGACCGGTTTCGTCGGAACGATCACGGCAATTCGACCTTGGAGGCCAGCCAGCGTCCGTCGACCTTCTCCATCGTCATCAGGATGCGGCTGCGGTCGAGACGAGGATCCGGGCTCGCCGTGTTCGTCACCGTCTGGTCGACGAACAGCATCACCTCGACCTTGTTCTCGGACTGCGACCTGATACCCGCATCGATCACGGTTCCCTTGCCGGTCGCCTGGTTGTCGACGAGCAGCTGGCGCAGCTGCGAACTCGAACTCGAGTACATGTCCTTGAATTCGCCGGTGGCACCCTCGAGTACGCGCGCGAAGTCCCGGTCGAGGTTGCGGGTGTCGATGCTGGTGAGTGCGACCGCATAGCTCTCCGCGGTCCGTAGTGCCTCTTGCCCGGCGTTCTCGATGTCGATGCGGTTCTTCAGTTGCACGCCGAAGACGATCGCCAGCGCGGATGCGGCGATCGTGATGACCGCCAGCAAACCCACACCTGCTGCGCCCCAGCCGAGTCTGGTGGACTTGCGGCCCACCGGACGTCCGCCGTCGCCGGCGGATGACCCGGTCGCGTCCTCCTGGGCGGTCTCGTCCGCGGAGGATTCGGCGTCCTTCCTCGACTTCTTGCTGACCGACACCGTCTTCGACTTCTTCGGTGACTCCTCGGCGGCGGACTCCGAGCCGGACGCCGTCGCGTCGGTGGTCTTCTCGTCGGTGGCCTTCTCGACGGTCGTCGACGACGCCGTGTCGTCCTGCGCGGAGACACCGGTTTCGGTTGTGTCGGCGTCGTTCTCGGCTGACGTGTCGGTCTTCATGTGAATCCTTTCTCGAGGTGAAGGTTTTCGCCGGGCGTGCGGTCACGCCGCGAGTCACTGCGGTGGCGGTGGCAGCGGAACCTTCGGTCCTCCATAGGGCGTGGGGATGGACAGCGGCCCACGCGGGGGCGGGGCGGCGGTCGCACGCGGGTCCACATTCGCAGGCGGACCAGAGAGGTGCTCCTCCCCTGCCGGATGCGGAGCGTTGCGCGCGCCTCGGACGAGAATCGCCGGGTCGGGGTCGTTGCAGTAGGTGTACAGGTAGGGCTCGGGGTAGTCCGGGATCGACGGCGGTTTGCGGGGCAGGTCGTAGTCGCAGACATAGCGTTCGTAGACGTCGACGATGCCCCAGGTCCCGCCGTCGCGGAACGTCGATCCGATGGCTTCGAGGACCGAACCGCGATGATCGGGCCAGATCGCCTCGAGGGCGGGCACCCTCAGATATGAGAGCTTGGAGATGGTCACCAGATTGCCCAACAGCTGGACCATCGTCGGCGAATTGTCGGCGAACAGGGCGTCGACCGCACCCATGGTCGCCGGTCCCTGGTCGACGAGTCGCCGGAATCCGCCGTCCATCTTCTCCACACCGGTGAACACGCGCCGCAGATCGGCCGACATCGCCCGGATCCTGGGTGCGGTCTCCCCCAGCGTGCCGAGCATGACCTTGCTCGACTTGAGCAGGGACGTGGTGTTCGGCAGCGCGGTGTGCAGCGTCGACAGCAGGAAGATCCCACCGTTGACGATGTTGTCGAGCTTCTTCACACCCTGGGGCGAGACGCCGAGTTCCTTGACGATGATCTCCAACTCTTCTGGGTTGATCTGATCGAGCGTCCCCTGGAGGCTTTCGAGTACCTCGGCGATGGGAGTGGGTGTGGTGGTGCGTTTGGCGTCGATCACGGCGTTGTCGGTCAGGTAGGGACCGTCGCCGTTCGCGGGCCGGAAGTCCAGGTACTGCTCGCCCGCCGGCGAGAGTCCCGACACCCGGACCGTCGTATCCGCGGGGATCTTCGCGTCGGTCGACACCCGCACCACTGCGACGACGCCGGACTCGCTCAGGTCGACTGCGGAGACGCGACCGACCGAGACACCTCGCATCGTGACATCCTGTCCCGCAAGCAGACCCCCCGAGTTGAGGAGGTTGACGCGAATCGTCATCTGCGAGGCTCCCGGGTTGATGCGCAACGCGCCGAACAGCAGATAGGCGACACCGAGGACGAGAGTCAGCGCGAGCGCGATCGCGGACAGGGTCAGGCGCCGTGCGCGACCCCATCGGACGACACCGACGAGCCCGGACGCGACCGGCTCTGCAGCACTTCGGATTCCCATCACCGGCCTCCCGTCGACTGCTTGTACAGCTTGTCGAGCAGGTAGGAGATGCTACCGATCACATTGATCACGTCGGTCGCGTCCGGGACTCGCATACCGGGATCGGCCTTGTGATTCGGATCGCCGACGACGCCCAGTGCGATCCCCTGGATGTCGATGTTCGCATGTGCGGAGGTCGAGCTCGCCGCCTTGATCAGCGGCGCGAGAATCGAATTCACCGCATTCATGTTCGCGTTCGGATTCAGCGAGGCCGCGTTGAACCAGTACGACAGCTTGTTCATGTCGGCGATGGTGCTGCGATTGTCGGTGCCCTTGATCGAGGGGAACTGTCCGATCAGTTCGGTGAGCCGGTCGACGTTGGCGACCATGTCGAGTACCTGGCCGGTGTTGGCCGACAGCGCTCCGACAGCCGGGGCGGCGGCACTGATCGCATCGGACAGGTCCTTCTGCCGTGCACCGAGAGTGGCCGCCAGGTTGCTGGTGTTGCGCATCGCGCGGTCGATCTCGCCCGTGCGGTTCGACAGTGTCGAGATGAGATCGGTCGACTGGTCGACCAGATGCGCAACCGACCGGCCGTCCGGGCCGACCGCCTCGCCGAGTCCGTTGACGACCTTGACCAGGTTGCGGACGGCACCGCCGTTGACCAGTAGGGCACTGGTGGCCAGGACTTCTTCCACGGTCGCCGCCGACGACGTGTCGTCGACCGTCAGTTCGTCGCCGTTCTGCAGTTCGCCCTTCTTGTCCTGACCTTCGGGCGGCGGTTCGAGCGCGACGAAGACGTCACCGAGTGGGGTGGCCGAACGCAGTTCGGCCGTCGTGCCCACGGGCAAGGACGTCGACGACTGGATCCGGAGGTCGACGACGGCGGTGAAGTTCTCGGCGTCCATCGAGGCGACCGAACCCACATCCGCCCCCAGAACGCGCACCTTCGCGCCCTGCGGGAGATTGAGTGCGTTCGTGAAACGAGCGGTCAGCGTGTACGTGGCGCCGGAGGCCCCGGGTGCCGGCAGTGGGAGCTGTTCGAGTCCCACTCCGCAACCGCTCACGCCCAGTACGGCGGCGAGCCCGACGGCGAGCGCTGCCGCTGGTTTGCCGACCTGCCGTGCCCGGGCGCTCATTTGGCGTTCTCCACGAGTGCGGCGAGGATCGAGGTGGCCCCGAAGTCGGGTCCGAAGTCCTGCAGTGTGCCGGTGGCGCAACCGAGTTGGCGTAGGCCGAGAAGGTTGCACACCTCCTTGACCCCCTGACCGTCGAGAAGGAGTTTGTCGACCAGTCCGTGCACGCGCAGTGCACCGGTCTCCTGGTCGATCGCGTTGTAGACGTTGTCCATGAGCATCGGTGCGATGTCGAAGAACTCGGACAGATTGCGTCGGTAGTCGACCATCGCCGTGGTCACGGTGGTGGTGCTCGACAGCGTGTTCTTGATCGTCTCGCGGTTGGTGATGAGGAGCGCCTGGGTCTCTCGCATGAGGTCGTTGAGCTGTTTGCCCGTCGTCCCGGTGCCCAGATCCTCCGAGGCCAGGAACGACGACATCTGTGCGAAACCAGAACCGAGGTCGCGGATCACGGCATCGTTGTTCGCTGCGGCCTCACTGAGTCGGGCGAGGTTGGATGCGATCGCGGTGATGTCCCGCCGTGAGTGTGCGCCGCCGTCCTCGCTGAGCCGCAGTGCGCGCTCGAGGTCGCCGAGGGCGTTGCGCATCGACTGACCGTTTCCCTCTGTCATCGCAACGCTGACCGCCATCAGATTCGCGACCGGCCCCTCCCCCTTGCCGTTGCCGCCGAGTTCGGCCGACAGTCGCTCGACCATGGTGAGAACTCGGTCGAACTCGACCGGGGTGCGGGTGCGATCCAGTCCGATCTTGTCGCCGTTCTGCATCGTCGGTCCCTCCCGGTACACCGGGGTGAGTTCGACGTGGCGGTCGGTGAGAATCGATGTCGAGACCGTCACCGCCTGTGCGGTCGCGGGGATCTTGATGGCCTTGTCGATCTCCATGGTGACGAGTGCGTAGCCGCCCTTCGCCTCGATGGCGGTGACCTTCCCGACCGACATTCCCAGCACGTCCACCGAGTTGCCGACGTAGAGGCCGTTGGCGTTGTCGAACTCGGCGGTGACGGTGATCTTCTCCTCGAAGGGATTGGAGCCGATCGAGCATCCCGTCAGCAGAAGTGCCGCCGCGGCGAGGATGAGGAGCGGATGTGCGATGAACCTGAACATCACTTGCACTCCTTGAAGTACTCGGCGAGAGACATCATCTTCGCCTGCCCGCTGACCGCACACATCCACGCGTCAACGAGAGCTCCTGCGGGGGCGCCGAACTCGAGATTGTTGCCGTAGCCGGTAGCGTTGGCGAAGTTGCGGATCGGTACGGGCATGATCTGCAGCGTGTTGCGCAGCACGTCTTCCCGTCGTGCCACCGCACCGAGGAGGGTCTCCATGTTCTGGAGCAACTGTGTCACCTGAGGACCCTGGACCCCCACGATCTGGTGGAGGCTGCCGATCAGTCGGGTGGTGGATTTGATCAGCTGCTGCAACGAGTTGATGCGGGTCACCAACTCGGTGACGAGTCGTTCACCACGAACGACCATCTGCCCCAACGCGACCTGCTGATTGCGGATCGCGGTCGTCAGTTCATTGGTGCTCGCGAGGAGCTGGCCGATCTGGGTTCGACGGTCGGCGATGATGGTCGAGAGGTTCTCGATGTTCTTCAGCGCCTGCGGCATCACGTACGGCGCGCCGTCGAGCTGGTCGGACAGCACCGTCATCGAATCCGCGATCCGCTTGGCGTCGACCTGTTCCAAGGTGGTCGTGGCGTTGGCCAGAGCGGTTTGCAGGTCGTAGGGCACCGAGGTGTTCTTCAGCGGGATCACGTCGTCGGGAATCCCGCCCGTGCCCGCGGGCTGGATCTCGACGTAGCGCGACCCGAGCAGGGTGGTGAGCTTGATGGCCGCCCTGGTGTCGGCACCGAGTTCGACGTCACCATGAATCTTCATCGACACGACCACACGGTCGCCGGCGAGCCGCACCCCGGTCACGGTGCCGATCGGCACCCCGGCGGCGGTGACCTGATCACCGCCGGAAATCTGTGCCGCCTGGAGGAACTCGGCGTCATAGGTGTTGTCACCGACACCGAGCCGGCCGATACCGACGATGCCGAGCACAACCAGACTCAGGATCAGGATCGCGCTGATACCGAGTTTGACTCTGCTCTGGTCTTCAAGGCGCCCCCGGAAAGGATTCAGTGCGGAGGGTTTCGGCAGTGACCGGCGCTTGATGGATCTCATCTTGTTCAGCATGTTCACCTGCAGATCGGGGATTGTTGGATCTTCCCGCCCGGTGTGACCCCGGCGACGATGCCGGGAATCAAGTGCGACAGGCCGGGGACGATCGTGAGGTTGACGTTGCAGATGTACGCGTTCGCTGCGGTGCTCTCCTGCGAGAAGCGGGCGAGGCCCTGCATCGCCAGCGGGACGTTGTAGAACAGGTACGCGAACTTCTCGGCGTTGCTGACGATGTGACCCGTGAATCCGGGCTCCCTCGCCACCAATGCGGACAGGCTCGGCTCGATGTTGTTGAACACCACCGCCGTTCGACCGATCGTCTGCGTGATCTGGTCGATCGAACTGACCAGCTCACCCTGCCGGGAGTTGAGCGTGGTGAACACGTCGCGCATGTTCGAGATCAGCGACTCGACACTCCCCGACTGGCCGGCCAGCGACGCGGTCACCTTGTCGAGACCGACGATCAGGTCGCCGAGGACGTTGTCCGGTCCTGCGAAGGACTCGGCGAGTGTGGACGTCTGGGCGATCAGAGAGGTCAGCGATCCCTTGTCGCCCTGCAGTGCGGTAATGATCGTCTGGGTGATGTTCTGCACCCGATCGGGGTCGAGGACACTGAAGAGCGGTTCGAAGCCGTTGAGCAGGCCGGCGATGTCGAACGACGGCTCGGTCTGCTGCACGGGGATCTCCCCACCCTCCTGGAGCGGCTTCGCCGACGAACTGCCGTCACCGGCGAGCAGGCCGAGGTACCGCTGCCCGATGATGTTCTGGTACGTCACCGAGGCTCTCGTGTTGGTGTAGAGGGTCTGGTCGTCCTGGACCTCGAAAGTGACCCGGGCGACGGTCTTCTCGAGTTGGATCTTGTCGACCCGGCCGACCCGGACACCGGCGACCCGGACGTCGTCGCCGGGACGCAGACCACTGACGTCGGTGAAGACCGCGCTGTACTCGCGCGTGGCGCCGTTGACGTTGCGCTGCAACGTGACATAGACGAACCAGGACAGCACGAGCGAGACGACGAGGAACAACGACAGCGTGATGAGAGATTTCCGGAACGTGCTCATCGCGGGCCTCCCTCCCCTGCTCGCGGTGCACCGGGCTTCTGGTCACCGGTGTCGGGACGGATCTCGACCTTGTTGCCGCGCAGCAGCGGAGCGAGCAGCATCATCGCCGCGGGGGTCGCGTCCTTGCCCAGGATCTTGCGCAGCTGCTCGAGTTCGGCCTTGCTGCCGACGGGTCCGACGTTGCCGCCCATGAGCCCCGGCGGCAGGCGGTAACCGCGCGGGAGCTCGTATCCGGCGGGGAGCTGGTAGTTCTTCGGATCGAGCTTCTTGGGAAAGCCGTAGGGACGGGCGGTCACCGGTGCCGTCTTGCAGCTCGCACCCTCGAGGTTGCCGTACCGCGGACAGTCCGCACGGACGTAGGTCCGGTTCGGCGACAGCGACAGGATCATCTTCGACGTGGCCAGACCGGTCTCGGGGTTGTAGACGTGTTCGTTGAACTTGTCGGCGACCACCGCGAGCCGGGTCGTGATCGGCACGAACGACGGTGCGTTGTCGGCGAGTACACCGATGACCGGGGTGAGGTTGGTCGAGATGGTGATCATCCGGGCGGTGTTGTTGTCCATCGCCGTCGTCGCGGTGCCGAGTGTCGTCGAGCCGGCGGCCAGGAAGCCGGTCAGCGCCATCTCCTTCTCGGCGACGGTGCGCATCGGTACCACCGAGCTGTGCACGGCGTCGAGCAGGTCGGGCGCGGACTGGTCGAGTCCTCGGACCGCCTCGTTGAACGCGCGGATCGTCGACGGACCGTCACCGGGTTCCATGAGGGCGTTGGTCTCGGTCGCGATCTGTTCGAGTTGGCGCCCGGCCGTGACGAGGTCGTCGCCGCGCCGATCGGTGGCCTCGGCGAGAGCGGTGATCACGCCAATCGTCGAATCCGACCGGGACCGGCTCATGGCGCCGACGATGTCGCGCAGTTTGGTCAGTGCGGTCTGGAACTGGATGGTCGCCTCGCTGTCGTCCTGGAAGATCTCCGCACCGTCGGTGATATGCGGTGCCGGGCCGTTGTCGATCAGCTGGATCGACGACACCGCGAAGACGTTGCCCGGCACGACTCGTGCCGTGACCGTTGCCGGGATCCCGGTGGCGTACTGGGGCTTCAGGTCGATGTCGACGACGTTGGTGCCGCCGTCGATGGCCGGGGTGACCTCGTTGACCGCTCCCACGAGAACGCCGCGGTACTTCACGTCCGAGCGGGTGGGCAGGCCGTCACCGACCTCTTCGAGCATGGCCTTCACCTCGACGTGTTCGTCGAGGTCGCCGTTGGACTTGGCGATCAGGACGCCGACGACGATCGCGGCCACGATGATCGTGGCCAGCCCGCGCCAGAAGAGGTGCTGATTGCCGAGGCGGCGTTCGGCTTCGAAGGGGAACTGCATGTCAGCCTCCGAACCTCGCGCCGGCGTTGACGCCCCACAACGCCATGGTCAGCAGCATGTTGACGATGATCATCACGGTGATCGCGGTGCGCATCGCCCGGCCCGCCGCGACCCCGACGCCCTGCGGACCGCCCGAGGCGTAGAAGCCGTAGTAGCACTGGATGGTCGTCGTGATCGACACGAAGACAACCGCTTTGAGGATCGAATAGGCGATGTCGGTGCCGCTGAGGACGAGGGTGAAGTAGTGCAGATAGGTGCCCGACGAACCGGCGCCCGAAAGACTCACGACCAGCTGGCACACGAGGTAGTTCACCCCGAGGCACACGATGTAGAGCGGGATGACGGCGACCACGGACGCCATCAGCCGTGTCGTCACCAGGTACGGGATGGGTCGTATCGCGATGGACTCCATGGCGTCGATCTCCTCGGAGATCCGCATGGCGCCGAGCTGTGCGGTGAAGCGGCACCCGGCCTGGGCGGCGAACGCGAGCGCGGCCATGATCGGGGCCAGCTCGCGGGTCGAGGCGAAGGACGAGATGAATCCGGTGGCTGGCCCCATGCCGAGCAACTCCAGGGCGCTGTACCCCTCGATACCGACGATCGCACCTGCGGTGGCGCCGAGCACGATGATCACGCCGGCGGTGCCGCCGCCCACCACGATCGATCCGTTGCCCCAGGTGACATCCGAGAGCACGCGCGCGAACTCGCGCTTGTAGTGCAGCAGCATCGTCGGGATCGAGACGACGGTCCTCAGGAAGAAGGTGATCATGTGGCCGACCTGGGTGATCGGACCACCGAGGCCGCGCAGGCGTGCCAGCAGCGGCCCGACTCCCGGCGGGTAATACCGTGCGACGGTCATCAGAACCCCTGCCGCGGATAGGCCAGCTCGTAGACCTGGGTGAAGACGACGTTGACGATCATGAGCAGCAGGATCGAGGCGACCACCGACGCGTTGACCGCGTTGGCGACACCGGCTGGACCGCCCTTGGCGGACAGGCCTTTCTGGCATCCGACGATGGTCACGATCGCGCCGAAGACCACCGCCTTGATCATCGTGAGGATGAAGTCACCCACAGTGGCGAAGGAGGCGAAGGTCGAGACGAAACTCCCGGGTGTGCCGTCCTGGACGAAGGTGTTGTAGAGGTATCCGGCGAAGAAGCCGACGAAGCACGTGAGACCGGTGAGTGCAAGGGACACAACGATCCCGGCGGCGAGGCGAGGCGAGACCAGACGGCGCACCACCTGGACGCCCATCACCTCCATGGCGTCGATCTCCTCGCGGATCTGGCGTGAACCGAGGTCGGCGCAGATGGCCGAGCCGACGGCAGCGGCCATGAGGATCGCGGCGACGAGCGGTGCGCCCTGGCGAATCACGGTCAGTCCACTCGCGGCGCCGGCGAGCGAGGTCGCGCCGACCTGGCCGGCGAGCAACGCGAACTGGATCGAGAGGGTCACGCCGATCGGGATGGCCACGAGGAGTGTCGGGAGCACCGCGGTCCGTGCCATGAACGCGGCCTGCTCGACGAACTCCCGGTACGGGAACCTCCGGGTCGCGATGTCGGCGAACAACCACTGAATCGAGCGCACCCCGAGGACGAACTGCTCACCGACTGTCTCGAGTGACGCCTTGGGATGCCGCTGGACGTAGCCGCTTCCCCAGTCCCCGATCTCGCCGACGGCGTCGCTGTCCTTGGCGGGCCCGATCTCGCCGGCAGCGGGCTCTGAGCCGCGCTGCGGACCGGACGCTATGGCCATTCGAACTCCCTACCCCCACGGTGTTGCGCGTCACATCGCACCGAACGAACGGAGCGTACCTAGTTAGATAACCCCTGTTGTCAGTTTGGCGAAACTGGACGAGCGCCCCACTGGAGTGGGCTGGGACGGGTCAGGACACCCGATCTATGAGTGCCTCGAGGAGGCGGGATAATTCGGCCACGAACTCGTCGCGCGGGATGTCCGGTCGGTCCAGGACGTAGCGAACGCTCAGCTGCTGCACCGCCTGGAATGCCATCCACACCAGCGTCGCGGAGTTCTCCGGAGGATCCGCCGGTGGCGCGGCGATGAGGTATTGCGCGATCATCTCGCGCGCTCGTTCCTCGACCCGCATGATCGCGGTCGAACCGCCGAGGCGCGGCATCTGCTCGACGAGTACGCGTACCAGTTCGCGATTCAGTTCGGCAGCCGTGAGGGCCGCGTTGACCACCGGACGAATTTGTTCCCGCGGGGGCACCTCGGCCTCGATCTCGAGAGCGGCGAGCAGCTCGGTCGAGATCTTCTCTATCATCCTCTCGACCGTCATTGCCACGATGGCGTCCTTGTTGGGGAAGTACTGATAGAGGCTGCCCGGGCTTATGTCCGCGTCCTCTGCGATTCGGTGGGTCGACACCCCGTCATAGCCACGCTCGATGAGCAGAGCCGAACACGAGTCGAGAATCCTGGCCACCATGCGCTGCGATCGCTCTTGCCGCGGCACCTTCCGGGGCATCTGCCGTGAAACCATGTTCCCTCCCGCTTCGCGAGCAGCCGATTGATGCCCCCGGAGATGAACGCGATGACCCCATGCCGTCGTGATCACGCCGTCTCTGGGGCGAGGCACTCGAGATCGATACAGTACCTGCGATTTCCCCGCTGGTCCCGAGGACTCGGCATGCTTGTCGCGTCGTTTTCGCGGCAACCGAGAGCCGACCGCGTAAGCTGAGCGCGGGCATCGGACATAGTTCACTAGGTTACCTCCGGATCGGAGCATCTGTGCTGTTCACCGAAGAGCAATGCGAGCTGGCGAAGTCAGAACGCGCATGGCTTGCGAAGCACGATCCCGTCGAGTTCTTGCGCCATAGCGCATCCGACGGGGTCAGCGAAGCCGACCCGCGGGCGCTGGCGCATATCGGGACAGCAGGTATCGCGGAAATCCTCACCACCGATGCCGGCGGGTCCCAGGCCGATCTGGCGGTGCTGAGCTCCGAGCACGGTCGTGCAGCAAGCGCGGTACCGGTCGCTGAGGTGGCATTGGCGGGTTGGGTCCTCGAGTTGGCCGGCCTCGCCGACCGACTCGCGGAGCACGTCGCCGGCAACTACATGACGTTGACCACGGCGGCGTACCGGGAACGCGTCACCGGTCCCAGGATTGTCGGTGCGAGCGCGCCTTTCGTGTCAGTGCCGTCCGCCGATCGGATTGTCGGCGTCATCACCGACGACGACGTCTTGTATGTCGTCCCAGATGACGGCGGCGTGACGGTATCGCCGATCGGCACCATCGATCTGACACGGCCCTGGGCACGCGCGCAGTTCGACGTGGCGGTATCGGCGGTGGAATCCGCCCCACTGCCACCGGGAACCGCGGCGCGGTACAGAGATGCTGCCGCTGTGCACCGGGCCTTCGATTCAGTTGGGGGCGCAGCGCAATTGCTGGACCGCACCGTCGAGTACGCCCGCCAGAGAGAACAGTTCGGCGCGGTGATCGGGTCGTTCCAGGCCGTCAAGCACCACTGCGCCTCGATGGCGGTCTTCGTCGCAGCTGCTGAAGCGACCCTCGCTGCGGCGGTGGACGCACTCGCCGCCGGTGACGCCGAACGGCGTCGGCCCGCGGACGCGGCGATCGCCTATGCGGCGATGGCGTCGAATTCTGTTGCGGGCCTTGCACAGCAGGTCCACGGGGGAATCGGGTTCACCTGGGAACACGACCTCCATCTGTACCTCCGGCGGATCAAGGTCAACGGGAACATCGACGGCACCGTCCGAGACCGGCGCCGCGCGCTCGTCCGTTGAGGCCCACCGCCTACTTGTGCGAGTGGCCGTCCGCGTCTGCGGCGTGGTCAGCTGCGCGGTAGACCCAATCCCCGTTCGGCGATCATGGTTCGCATGATCTCCGAGGATCCCCCGGCGATGGTGTAGGCGCGAGCGTAGAGCCACTCGTCTTGCCACCGATGCATGTCCGGGGTCAGCTCGACGCCGGCTGCGCCACAGAGGTCGAGGGCGAACTCGGCCATATCCAGATTGAGTTCGGAGAACATAAGCTTGCCCATCGCTGCATCGTGGACGCGTTCACTGCCGGACAGCCACCTGTCGATGGTGTCTGTGGTCAGCGCGGCCAGTGCGGTCACCGAGGCGGCAAAGGATCCCAGACGCTCGCGCACGGCGCCGTCGGCGATGGCCGGCTCGCCGTCGACGTCGACGGTTCGCGCCAGTTCGGTGATCGCCTCGAGTGCCAGCTCCAGCCGGACCACGATGGCCCCGACATTGGTTCGCTCGCGACTCAGCGTTTCCGAGGCGATACGCCATCCCTGACCCTCCGCGCCGATCAGCGCCTCGTCGGGAACGAAGGCTTCGTCGATGAAGACCTCGTTGAAGTCCGAGGTGCCGGTGAGTTCACGCAGGGGACGCACGGTCACGCCGGGCGCGGACATGTCCATGACGAACGCGCTGATCCCCTTGTGTTTCGCGGCATCAGGATTCGAGCGCGCGAGTAGGTATCCGTAGTCTGCCCAGTGGCCGTCGGTGGTCCACACCTTCTGGCCGCTGATCCGATAACCACCCTCGACTTTCGTTGCCTTCGTGCGCAACGACGCGAGATCGCTTCCTGCGCCCGGCTCGCTGAACAGCTGGCACCACAGCTCGCGTCCGGAACGGATCGCCGGAAGGTGTTGCCGGCGTTGACTATCGGAGCCTTGCTCGATGAGGGCATGGGCGACCAGCGTGCCTGCGCTCGGAACCCCTGGGACGCCCGCTCGTGCGAGTTCCTCCCCGACGACGATGTCATGGCGAGGCGAGTATTGCTCCCTGCCGCCGAACTCCAGTGGCCAGTCCGCGCCCGCAAGGCCGGCTCCGTAGAGAGCTGCGGTCCACGCCTTCAGCAGTTCGAGCTCGGCCTCGTTCTCGGCACTCCGCACCCCGGCTCGAGGAGGAATGTCAGGCGCGTTCGCAGCGATGAAGTCGCGGACTTCCGCGCGGAAGTCGTCGTCGGGCGTCGTAGCCGGCATTGTCGTCCTCGTGTCGTGAAGTCGATAGACCGAAGTCGGTCACACCTGAGACTTTACCTAGCTTACTCAGTAAGATTGCTGCGAACCGACATTACCGTCGGACGTCGACGAGCGGAGGATCGTATGCAGTGGGGGCTTCCATGGCCAGGGGCCGAACAGGCCCGGTCCGCCGAGGACGCGGGCGCGGTGGCCTTCTGCAGCGGCGAATTCGCCGACATCGACGCGTACGTCACCTCCACCGAGATGGCACTCGGGACCTCCACGGCCTCCGTGGGTCCGGGTATCGCCTACGCCTTTGCCCGCTCCCCGTTCGTGCATGCCTCCGCGCTGCGCCACCTGCACAGGCTGGCCCCCGGCAGGGTCTTCCTCGGCCTCGGAGCCGGTAGCTTCCGGATGAATCGTGACTGGTTCGGCATCGACTCCTCACACGCGGCGCCGCGCATGTCCGAGCTCATTCGTGCGATCCGGGCGTTTCTGCTGGCGCAGAACGGTGAACGTGTCCGAATGGACGGCCGCTTCTACTCGATCGACGCCGACGTGCGTGCACCCGTTCTCGGGCCGATCGACGTTCCGATCCTGATCGGTGCGTTCAACAAGTACATGGTCCGTACCGTCGGTCGTGATGCCGACGGAATCCTGGGACACGGCATCTTCACTGATCGCTGGTGGTCAGAGGCAGTACTTCCAGAACTGTCGGTCGGGGCGGCAGACGCCGGACGCGAGATCGGGGAGATCCGTCGATGGGGATGGGTGATCACCGCCGTCGACGACGACGACCCCGAGTCGGCGATCGCCGCAGCCCGACGACAGATCGCGTTCTACCTGACCGTGAAAACCTATGATCCGCTCGTCGAACTGCACGGCTGGCAGGACGAGGTCGAGGCCATCCGGCGCACATTCCGACAGGATCCGTCTGCGATCGGGCACCATGTGACCGACGACATGCTGTGGTCGATCGCGGTCTGCGGCGATTCCGCGCAAGCCGTCGAAATGTTGGCCAAACGGACGAATCTGCCGGACGTGGGCTTTCTTTCGTGCCCGGGTTTCCTGATCAACCGACGGGCCCGAGCCCGCTATGCCGGCGCCGCGATCGCACTCGCGGCCCAAGAGTTCTCGTCGGTTCGCTAAGATCGAGAAGTATCACTGAGTTGAACACCAGCTCACCACATCGCCGAGTCGTCCAGATCGCCGAGCCTCACGGATCATTCATCCGTCGCCGGCGCCCTGGCGACCGCAGGAGGAACTCGCGCATGAGCAAGCCCGTCAATCTGGCCCCGATGATGGCGCCGCAGACCTCCACCTCGGGTGCCATCCGCTCCCCCAAAACTGCCGAATTGGTGGCCCGCACTCTCCGCCGCATGATCGTCGACGGCCAGCTCGTGGAGGGGGACTTCCTGCCGCACGAGGCCGAACTGATGGCGCACTTCCAGGTCAGTAGGCCCACACTCAGAGAAGCGGTGCGTGTCCTCGAATCCGAACGGCTGGTGGAGGTACGGCGCGGTTCCAGGACCGGTGCGCGGATCCGCATCCCTGGTCCGGAGATCGTCGCCCGCCCGGCCGGGTTACTACTGGAGCTGTCGGGAACCTCGCTTTCCGAGGTCATGCAGGCGCGCATGGTCATCGAGCCGGCGGCGGCCGAGATCCTGGCCGGCACCGGCAACACCGCCGCCTTTGACGAGTTGCAGTCCATCATCGACGTGAACGTCAAGGAAGCCTACGAGGACGGGACCCTTGCGAGGGCGTCGGTGTTCTTCCACCGGCGGATGATCGAGCTCTCGGGCAACTCGGCGCTGGCGATGATCGCGGGCATGCTCAACGAAATTGCCGAACGACACATCGCAAGCACCATTCATGGGGACGGTCCCATGACCAAGTCGCAGTACAACAAGCTGGTCCGCTCGTATCAGAAGCTCGTGGATCTGCTCCGCGCCGGTGATGGAGCAGGCGCTGCCGCCCACTGGCAGCGACATATGGAGAACTCCAACCGCGCACTGCTCGCCGGACACGAGAACACCCGTGTCCGTGATGTCATGGACTGAGGTTCAGAGGATCTCGAGGGCACTGAGTCGCGCACGCAGATCGTCGGCGCCGCGGAAGGCAATGGTCGTGATCCCGAGATCGGCCGCCGCCGGCAGGTTCTCGTCGAAATCATCGATGTAGACGACTTCGGCGGCGTCGCAGCCCAAGCGGCGCAGCAGCTCCCGGTAGATTGCCGGATCCGGTTTTCGAACACCCACGTCCGCCGAGTTGACGATGTGATCGAAACTGTCGACAGGCAGGGTGGCGGCCAGATGTTCGCGATTCTCCCCAACATTGTTGGTCAGAATCGCGAGCGCATAGTTCGGTGTCAGTTCCTCCACGAGGGCGAGCATCGAGGGTCGTAGCGTGCGGGTTTCCGCCATGGCTGCCGCCAGTCTCCGGATGTCGATGTCGATGTGGTGTCTCTCCTTGACCCGGACGCAAACTCCTTTGAGAAAGGCGCGTACGGACAGCTCGCCGCGTTCGACTCGAGCGAACTCGGCATCCCCGCGGACGAACCCGTCGAGCGATTCCTCCGGGAGTCCGAGCTCAGCGCTGTATCGGCGTAACCCGGACAGCGGAGACTCCGTGAGCACGCCAGACCAGTCGAAGACTATCGCGCGAATACTCATCTGGGGTTCGACACGAGAGCGTGGTCAGCGGACCCGGGCTCAAGCACAGTGACAGTACCGGCCGTGCCGTCGACCTCGACGAGGGAACCGGTCTGGATTCGGGAGGCTGCCACCTGGGTGTCGACCACGCAGGGAACTCCGAACTCCCGCGCGACCACCGCGGCGTGCGACATCACGCCTCCGATATCCGTGACGACGGCCGCGACGTGACCGAAGAGCGCCGTGTATCCGATGTCCGTCACGTGGGCGATCATGATCTCGCCGGGTTCGACGTCGTCGATGGTGTCTGGTTCCACCAGTCTCGCACGACCGACGACCTTACCGCCGCAGATGCCGATCCCGTCGAGCCTCTCCCCGGGCCGCAGCGCGGCCAGGACTTCGGCAGCCTGCCATTTCTCGGCGAAGATCGGTGGCATGTGGAGCTGAGCCAACCTGTGGCGCTCGGCTTTTCGTGCCTCGATGGTCTTTCTGGCATCTTCCGGTGGATCGATGAGGACACGCAGCGTCAGGTGGACCAGATCGTCAGGCTGATCGATCCGCCCCTGACGAACGAGGCGCTGCCCGTGCTCCCGGACCAGGCGGCGCATGATCCACGCGAGGCGGACGCATCGATCACGGTTCTGTTCCCGTTGCCGCAACAGTCGGGCGGCGAGCTTCTCCGGCAGGGACAACTGACGAGGAGCCGCGGTGTGCGTCTTGCCGGGAGTTGCGGACGCTGCCGCGCGGCCGACCGTGACGAGGAAACTCTGCACATCGTCCGAGAACGACTTTGCGTCGAACTCGGATTCTGCGGGTCCTCGGTGACCGAAACGCTCCAGTGCCGACTCGACCTTCGTCCAGAAAGACGGTGCCTGTTCCCGCACTCGATCCGGTAGCCCCGGTGAGCGGTCTGTCAGAAGTTCGGTGACCGCAGGGTCCCCCGCGGCCGCGCGGGCGAGCTCGCGCACGCCTCGCAGAGTTGCGCCGCTCTCGAGATCGTCTCCGAGGTCGAGGTTGCCCTCGGACTTCTTGGACGCGACCGTGAGTGCTGCTCCACTGACCAGGTTGACCACGCCCTGGACGGTCCACGCGTAGGCGAGCAGATCGCCGGCGAGAAGCAGCACCTGGCAGAGCTTCTCGTCGGACATCGCGTCGAGCTCGGGCAGGAAACCTTCCAACCGTGCGGTTTGAGCCCGAACCTCCGCGACGTCCTTGTCGGAGGATCGGACGAGTGCCGCCACTCTCAGGCCGACGGCGCCGGCGGTCTTCGCCTTTGCCGCGGCGGACGTCTCGGCTGGGACATAGGTGCCTTCCACCGCGGACTGTCCGCCAGGTAGTTCATCGGCGTGATTGCCCGTGAACTGTGCGGCGAGTTCCTCCGGGCTGGTGCCGGGCATCGCCAGAGACACGTGGTACGTGGCTGATGCGTTGATGTACATCCGGTGGGCATGGACCGCCTGCAATCGTGCCGACGCCTCGTTGCGAAGTGCGCCGGACAGTCCGAGCAACTCGGCCACTGCCGACGTGGTGCCGCGTAGTGCCCGTCCCTGGACGTCGAGGGTGAGCACACTCGACGGGCCCGGCAGGGCTTCGGCGAGGTTCGTCTGGGAGTACACCGGGAAACGCCGGTCGATCGGTGTGTCGAACTCGCCGCGTAGGTCCTCGGGTCCCGAAAACGCCAGCGGTGCCCCGTCAGTCGCGGGCGCGTCGGCCGGCACGATCTGATGGAGATAAGGGATACGGCCGTGGGCTGCGACGACGCGTCCCTTGCGGGTGGTTCGACCGACGACCGCGAGACGGGTGTCGAGTACCGTCTCGGGCCCGTTCCAGACCGGGACGAACCCCCATTTCTCCTTCAGTTCGGTCAAGTCGCCCATGGGCATGCGCAGCGCGGCGGCAACTTCACCGGCAGTGACGTGGAGTGCGCCGCCGGCGACCTTGGCGGCATTGACCATTGCACCGTGAGGCAGGGCGAGCAGTTTGCGGTCGAGGATCTCGGCGATGCGCTTCTGGCTGACCGGTTGGTCGGCGCCGAGATTGACCACACCTTCGAGATCGGACGTCAGAGCCGAGGCCAGAAAACTCGCGACGTCGTCGTGATGGATGACCTGCCAGGGAAACTCGGGTCCGCTGGCCCCGATGTGGTGAGACCCCGCCAGATTCTCCTGCAGTCGATTGTCGGTTCCGCGGCCCAGAATGATGGCGGCTCGGACGAGTACCGATGACAACGAGGACTGTTCGAAGAGCCGTTCGCACTCGGCCTTGTGTACCGCGTAAGGCTGGTCCGGGTGCGGTGTCGCGCCACTGGATTCCGCGCGCGGCGGCTCCTCCGGACTGTTGCGGGGTCCGTATACCGTCACCGAGGACAGGAAGATGGCGCGCCGGACTCCCGCTCGCTCGGCTGCGCGAATCAGTTTCCGGGTACCGCCGACGTTGGTGCGTTCCATCGCCTCCAGACCCTCGCGGGCGTCAAGCATGAACGCGCAGTGAATGACCGCGTCAACCCCTTCACAGGCCTCTGCGAGGACGAAGTCGTCACTGATGTCGCCGCGGACATGCGTCACCGCCGCAGGCAACTCGAGCGGCGCGCTTCGGCTGACTCCGACAACTTGGTGACCCGCCCCGACCAGACGTGCAGCAGTCGTGCGGCCGACGAGACCGCTGACCCCCGTTATCAACACGCGCACTGCGGCCCCTCTCATCGCCACCGAACGTCACAAGGTTTACCCAGTGTACTTCGTCGCTCCCGACGTCGATCGTACTTTCATAGATCGGTCCGACCGGGTTCCGGTGTTCAGGTCTCGTCATCGAGGATGAGTGCGCGTTCAGGGCAAGCGTTCACCCCGGCGCGGACGACGGGGAGCTCGTCGTCTGGCACCGACTGGTCCTCCACGACGCTGAAACCCTCGTCGTCGATGGGAAAGAACTCCGGAGCGGTCGCATGGCACTGCGCATGTCCGACACAGCGCTCTCGGTCGAGTCGTAGTCTCACTGTGTCTCCCTCTGGGTGGATCGGATGTGAAGGCGTCGCGGAGCGGCGCACCGGATCGAACTTTCAACTAGGGTAACTATGTTAGCGATGCCGATGGTAGCTTTGGCTCCACCGAAGACCGTGTCACCCGACTGCGAGGCAATCACTGATGTCCGATACCGTCTCACCCTCCGCTTGTGAAACGACGTTTGATCATCGAACCGACGAGGCGATCCGCCTCGACCAGTTCGGTCAGTGGGACGTGCAGCGCGACAGATGTCCCGTACAGGTGAACCGAACCGCGGCCCCCCGGCCGGTCTGGTACGTCCTCGGCTATCACGAAGTCCTCGAAGCGTTCCAAGACTGGGAGACGTTCTCGAGCACCTCCCTTGAGGCGTTCGAGAGTGATGAAGCCTTCGAGACGAAGAAGCGATGGATACCGGTGGAGATCGACCCTCCGATGCACACCGAGTATCGCGCACTGATCTCCTCGCACTTCGGCCCCAAGGCGATCGCCGACCGCGCTGACGACATCCGCCGGTTGGCGTGTGGACTGATCGACGCGCTTGCAGACAAGGGACGGATCGAGTTCGTAGCAGACTTCGCCAAGGACCTGCCGACGCGAATTTTCCTCGACATCATGGGTTTACCCATCGACGACGCGCCGATGTTGCTCGACTGGATCGACGTCATCATGCACACCAAGACCGAAGACGATCCGGACTTCTCCGTCCGGACCGGCGTGCGTCGCAAAGTGATGGGGTATCTGGCCGGGATGATCACGGCCCGAAGGGAAGAGCCGCAGGACGATCTCATCAGTGTGATCGTGAATGAACCACTCAAGAGCGCTCGTCCGATGTCGGACGAAGAGGCGTTGTCGATGCTGTTCCAGCTCTGGATGGCGGGTCTCGACACGGTGGCGAGTGCACTCGCATACATCTTCCACTACCTGGCCGAGCATCCCGACCAGCGTGCGTTGGTCGTCGACGGCACCGTCACACCGCGCGAGGTATCCGAAGAAATGCTTCGCGCGCGATCGGTGGTCAACACAGGTCGAGTGGTGACCACCGATACCGAACTCGGTGGCTGCCCGATAAAGGCGGGCGATCGCGTCATTTTGTCGACTGCGGCCGCCAATCGTGACAGCCGTGAGTTCGAGGACGCCGACAAGATCGTCTTCGGACGAAACCCGAACCGCCACATAGCATTCGGGGCGGGTCGCCACCGCTGTCTCGGCTCCCACCTCGCACGCCTGGAACTCGAGATCGTCATCGAGGAATGGCACAAGCGGATTCCGAACTACCGCGTGCCGTCCGATGCCGTGATCGAGGACCATGTCGCACAGGTGTCCGGAATGACGTCCCTGACTCTGGAATGGGACGTACCCGGACGGTGACTTGACGACATTGCTTCGCCCGATCGCTGTTCAGGGCGACGCCTTGTACGCCCCATGGAACGTCATGGGCACGTGATGACGGAGCGTGGCCACCGCGACCGGCCCGTCGCCGGGACGATCGGCACGCAGCACGATCAACCGTGACCGTCTGTCCGACGGGCGGTGCTCCAGGCTCAGCAACCAGCCGCGTCCCTCACCCGGGTTGTCCGGGTCTCCGGCGAACAGCCAAGGAGGCCGGCATCAGCCGAGCGACGATCTACCGCCGGTACGCCTCCCGCGATCAGCTGCTCTCGGCCATCGTATCGTCCGAGCTCGATGCGCTGGAACGGGGTATGTTGACCCGCTTGCGATTTGCCGATGATCCGCGGGACACGATCTACATGCTGGTCCGCGAGGTCCTCGACTACAACGCCAACAGCGAACTGGTCCAGGCTGCTCTACGGTACGACGCGGCGTCGCTGACACCCTGGTTGATCCGGCGCGAGGGACACCCGACACTGATCGACATCGTCACCGACCGGGCACTGGCGTTCATCACCGAGTCACCCGTGGCTCGTTACCTGTCGCCCAACGCCGAGGCCGCCGTCGAGTTCATGGTCAGCGCGGTGTGCGCCGAACTCATGTCTCCCGCTCGTTTTCTGACTCACGCCGACATCGCCAACCGCATCACCGACGCGATCTACCGGCCCCCGCCCGAGACCGCCTGAGGCGACACCGCCGGGTACGCCGGTCAACGGCTCCGCGAGGCGCGGTCGCGAACGTCTACGCGCGTGCCGTCCCGAGGTAGGCCTCCTCGATCCGCTCGATGTCCGTCGACAACGCGGCTGCCGAGTCCTCGAGACCCACTTCCCCATGGACCAACACCACGGCACGATCGGCGATACCGAGAGCCAGCCGGACATGCTGCTCGACGAGGATCACCGCCGTCTGCTCGGTGTCGGCGACGTCGCGCAGGACCGGCAGGATCGACTCGACGACGATGGGTGCCAGACCCATGCTCAGCTCGTCGATGAGCAGGACCTTCGGGTTCTGCAGGAGCGCACGCGCGATGGCCAGCATCTGCTGTTCGCCACCCGAGAGATCCCCGGCCGCCACCGACAGACGTTTGGTCAGTGACGGGAAGTGCGCGAGCACCTTGTCGAGCGCTTCGGCACGTGTCCTGCCCTTCAGGTGGGTTGCCAGGTGAAGGTGCTGACGGGTCGTCAGACGGCGGAACAGCGCACGATCGTCGGGCACCAGCACAAGACCGGCGCGGACCGCCGCACGGGCATCGCCGGAGCGCACCGCCTGCCCGGCGACGGTGACGTCCCCGCCGAGTCGGGGCAGCAACCCCGCGAGAGTCGTCAGCAGCGTCGTCTTCCCGGCTCCATTCGGCCCGAGTAGGGCGACGATCTCTCCCGCGTTCACGGACAGGTCGAGCCCGTGGACGCAGGGGTTCCCGCGGCCGTAGCCCGCGTCGAGGTTGCGACATTCCAGCACGGTCACGACATCTCCCCCACTACCTCGGACTTCGGCTGTGCGCCTTCGGGTTCCCCGGTTGTCCCGGCGTCCTCTGGGCCGGCCATCGCCGACGACGGTGTGCCCAGGTAGGCCCCGACGACTGCGGGCGAGCTCCGGATCTCATCGGGTGTGCCGTCGGCGATGACGGTACCGAGGTCGAGCACGATCACCCGATCGCACAGGTTCAGCACCAGATCCATGTCGTGATCGACCAGGATCATCGAGACACCGTGAGCGCGAGCAGCTCTCAGTCTTTCTCCCAGCCAACGGCTCTCGGTGCTATCGAGTCCGGCTGCGGGCTCGTCGAGAAGGGCCACGCGCGGCTGACCGGCGAGTACCCGCGCGACCGCCACCAGCTGCCGCTGCCCTTGGGACAGATCTGCGGCCGGAATGTCCCGGAGTTGCTCGATCTCGAGCATCTGCAGCACATCTCGCACGTTCTCGGACGTGTCGCCAGGTGCGCGTCGTGCGGCGATCGCCAGATTCTCGGCGACGGACAGTTCACCGTAGAGCTCGATGTCCTGGAAGGTACGCCCCAGTCCGGCACGACTGCGGCGGTGCGGAGCCAGACCGTCGAGCGAGACACCGTCGAGGGTGACCGAGCCGTCTGCCGTCGCGAAACCGCTGATGGCGTCGATGAGTGTGGTCTTGCCGGCGCCGTTCGGGCCGATCAAGCCGACGATCTCACCGGACCGGACGTCGAAGCCGGCGTCGTGGACCGCGGTGACCGCACCGTAGCGGACGGTGACGTCACGGACCGAGAGGATCGTCGACCCGGTCGGCGGCGCCGTGACGTCGGTGGTCGGCGTCGCAGGCACGGCGACCGGTTGTTCCGTCGACGATTTCGACGCGACGCCTCGCTTCGCTCGGTGTCGGCTCAACCGGCGTGGGGTGCCGCGATGACCCGGGTACGGCACCTTGTGGAGGTACCCGGCGAGCCCGTCGGGACTGGTGACGACGGTGAGCACCAGCAGGATTCCGCTGATGAGCATGTAGTAGTCGCCGAAGGAGCCGTACTTGTCGGCGACGAAGTACATGACGCCGCCGGGTGCGATGACTCCCGCCAGCAGCGCGCCGGATATCGACGTCACGCCGGCGACGTAGGTGACCGCGAAGAGGCCGATGCCGGCGAAGACCGCATACGTGCCGGCCGTCGCGAGGGTTTGCTGGTAGGCCAGAAGCGCGCCGCCGAGGCCGGCCAGGAACGACGCGAACGCGAAGGCGACCAGTTTGGTGACCCCGACGTTGATACCGGCGGCGGCCGCCGACCGTTCGTTGGCCCGGACCGCGAGCATCGACGCTCCCAGACCACTACGACGCAGCGCCGCGACGCCGTAGGCGACGACCGTCAGGACGACGAGGCACAGGATGCCGAACGCGAGACGCGGATAGCCCTCGCCCGCACCGATGCCGAGGTCGATGCCGAAGATCGACGGTGAATCCACCGGTGCGCCTTGCAGACCGCCGTTGAGGGACGGGTTTCGGAACCAGAACGCCTCGCAGAAGACCGCGAGGGCGAGGGTTGCGACCATGAGGGGCAAACCACGCACACGCAGGGCCGGCAGTCCCACGACGACGCCGATGACCGTCGCGGCGCAGGCGGCGAGAAGCGGTGCGATCGGGAAGGGCAGATTCAGGTCGTCGGTCAGCCTGCTCAGTGCGTACGCCCCGACTCCTGCCAGGGTCAGCTGTGCCAGTGACACCTGTCCGGCGTATCCGGTGACCACCACCTGGGATAGCGCGATGATCGCGTAGATCATGGTGGCGATCACGGCCAGCCGCAGACTGCCGGAGGTGGTGAGGAGAGCAATGACGGCGACGACGATGGCGATGATCCCCGGGACCAGCAGATGCTCGGGGCGGGGTGAGCGGCCGAGGTCCTGGCGGATGACTGCTCCGCGTCCGGGCAGGGGCTGTCCGCGGACGAGGAGGAATCCGATGATGAGGATCAGCGGAACCGCCTCGGCCACACCGGCGTCGGGCATCCAGTCCCAGGTCGTCTGCAGCTTGGTGGCCTCCGACTGGAGCATGCCGATGACGAGTCCGGCGGCGACGGTCACCGAGATGGCGGTGAAGTTGCCGACGAGTGCGGCGGCCAGCGCCGGCACGATGAACATCGTGTAGGCGACGGGGTTGAGTGGCACGATCGGAGCGATCAGCACACCGCCGAGTCCGGCGGTTGCCGAGGAGAGGGCCCAGTTGGCGACCGCAATGCGATCGGGCGACAGCCCGGTGACCAGCGCTCCCTTCTCGGATTCGGCGGCGGCCTCGGTGGCGACGCCGAATCGGGTGTAGCGCAGGACGAGTCCGGCGCAGATTGCCAGACCGACGATGACGACCGCGAGCAGCAGGCGGTCCGTCGGCACGGCGCTGGAGCCGATCTTGAACGTGGAGACCTTGAAGATGGGTCCGACACTCGGGGTGTTCTCCCCGACGCGTAGTCCGATGAGCGCCTGGATCACCATCATCAGGCCGATGGCCGCAACCGCCTTGGCCAGGGTGGGCGCTGTCCGCATCGGGCGGAAGACGAGCAGGTACAGGATGACACCGAGGATCGCCGCGATCACCACGGAGATCGCTACCGCGGCAGCGACTCCGACATCCGACCCCAGGTCGATGGTCGTCGGGAAGCCGGGTATGGGGTTGAGGAGTTCCCCTTTCCGCAGGAAGGCGTAGGTGTAGGCGGCGTAGAGGGCGACGGCGCCGGTGGCGATGTTGACCACGCCGGAACTCTTGAAGGTCATCACCAGGGCGAGACCGAGTGCGGCGAAAACGGCCCCGTTGCCGAGGCCGAGGATCAGGAACGCGAGATGGTCGGTCATGGAACTCCTCGATCGGGGCCGCGCCGGGACGCGGCCCCGATCTGTTCGGAATCAGTTGGTGTTGGTGGCGACGGTGTTCTCGAGTTTGGCGTCGGCGGTCACGTCGCTGACCAGGATCGCCTTGCTGCACAGCGACGTCAGCGGCGGGAAGGCCTTGCCGTCACAGGTGAAGGTGATTCCCGGAGCAGCCGGCAGCGGTACGTCCTTGGCCCCGGCCAGCGCCTTCTTGAACGTCTGCGCGTCGACGGTTCCGTCGAGGCCGTTGAGCTCCCCGAGCGCGGCGACGACCTGGTAGCCGATGTAGGCCAGGCCGGCCGGATCGGTGTCCGGGGCGTACTGCGCCATGACGCTGCGGTACTGGGTGACGCTCGGGTCGTCGGAGCTGAGGTTCACCGTGGTGAACGCCTTGGAGCCGGACACGGCCTCGTTGCCGACGGCGTCGAGGACGGGCTTGTCGAGGCAACTGGCGATCAGGTACTTCTTGGCGTCCGGTGCGACGGTCTGCAGCGTCTTGAGCACCGAGATGCACTGGCGGGTGTCACCGAGGATGCTCACCGCGTCGGGGTTGTCGGCGAGGCCGGCGGTGATCTGCGGGGTCAGGTCCGCGGCACCGGTCGGGATCGTGACGACGTTGAGGGCCACGCCCGCGCGCTGGAACATCGGGTCACCGAGTGCCTTGACCGACGCGGCCGCGTCGCCGGAGTCGCCGATGATGAGGCTGACCTTCTTGAGGCCGTCCTTTGCGGCGGTGGCGGCCTGGCCGGCGAGCACCGCGACGATGCCGCCGGAGAGCATGAACGACCCGGGCGTCGCCATCTCGGCCTGTGAGACCGGAGCCTGTGCGACGTAGGGGATTCCGGCGCCGGCGACGATCGGCAGCATTACCGCACCCTGCGCGCCGAGCGGTGACACGACGACCGAGACCTTTTCCTCGACCATCTGGTTGGCGCACTTGGTCGCCGAGGCCGGCTCCTCCTGCTGCTTGCACACCACGAGGTCGATCTTGTGCCCGCCGATGCCGCCGCCGTTGTTGTTCAGGTATTCGACGGCCGCTTCACCTCCCTCGCGCACCATCGGCGTCGTCACCGCACCGCCCTCGGGCGTGATGAATCCGATCTTGATCGGGTCGCCGGTCGCCGCGTTGCTGGGTAGCGAGCTGGTCTCTCCGGCGCTCGAGCTGTCCGAACTGTCGTCGGCGCATGCCGTGAGTGTGCCGAGAGTCAGGACGCTCGCGCAGCCGAGGACGGCGGTCGTGCGTACGACGCGTTTGAGTGCAACTGGTGATTTCAACTGCGATCCCTTCGATAGGAGATGACGCCGCGCGCGGGGTGCTGCGGAAGCCGTGATCGGTGGTCGGCGTCGTGGTGACTGTAGACCCGACCGTGTCGGATATGCGGATGTTCGGGAAAAATTCGGGTGGCTAATTGTGCTGGGCTGCAACTGGATTGGAAGTCAGAACAACAGGCGGCGCAACGACTCCACGACCGTTGCCGGCTCGGGCGCCGACCCTCCAGCGCTTGGCGATGGCCCCTCCCCGCCGGGGCCGACAGACCCGCATGAGCTCTCACCACCCCTCGTTGAACCGCGTCTCGTTGTTCCCGCCGGCTGAGTAGCGCCGAACGAACGCAGCGAGTACGTCGCGTATCGAAGCCCGTGTCCTACGTCACAGTGGACTTAGAGGCAAAACTTAGACGACCATCCAGAAATCGGTGGGCGAATGCAAGAATTGGTCGGCACGGGCACGGAGTGGTGGCTCGTCGACCGGATGGAGGCACACAGATGACCGAGGCTGCGCCCGTCGGACGTCGTGAGAAGAACAAACAGCAGACGCGCGACCGACTGCTGACCGCGGCTCGCGACCTCCTCGCCACCCGCGGCACGGATGCGACGGTCGAGGAGATCGCGGAGCGTGCCGAGGTCTCCCGCGCGACCTTCTTCAACTACTTCCCCAGCAAGGATGATCTCGTCACTGCGTTGTACGCCGAGCTGATGAGCGTCTTCGGGCGCGTCGTCGACTCGATGCTGCGACGACCGGTCAGTACCCACGATCGCGTGGTCGGCGTGTTCATCGACTTCGCGCAGTCATCGCTTTCCGATCCCGACTACATGCGTGTGGTGACCGGAGAGATCGAGCGTCTGGCGACGGCGTCGGAGGGCCTTGGCGAGCGCAGCCATCTGTTCACCGCTCAAGTGCGGCGTCTGATCGAGCCGGGCCTGGAACAAGGCGACGTGCGCACCGACCATCCGGTCGAGTTCCTCGCCCAGATGGTGGCGGCGATCTACCTGTCGACGATGCGATACTGGCGGATCGATCCCGACCTGGACATCACCGAAACATTCGAGCGCGCAGGACGATACGCGGCCGAGTCGATCGTTCCTCGCTGAGCGTCACGCGTCCTTCGGTCGCGGCACCTCGTTCTCCCAGCGAGCACGACGCTCATCGTCGGTCTGCTCCCACCAGGGAGTACCTCGCTCCCCCAACGCGACTTTCGCCGCCTGGACGCCGGCGCGCGACTCGGGCGCACCCTGTGTCCGTTTCACGTCCCGTCGCCACGCCATGAGGATCGACTGCAGTTCGGATCGGCGCTCGTCCGGTATGAGCGGGTCGGTGGCACGCCACTTGCGGCCGTTGATCACGACGTGATGGCCGTCGGGGGTGTGCTCGGGATCGGACATGGGTTCCACGTTGCCACGTGACGAGTGGTAGGTCAGCCCTGGAAGGTTCCCGCGTGCACTGTGGCGTCGTCACCGAGCGGTCGCCGCAGGGACCAGCGTTCGGTGAGCGTGCTGGCCGATATTCTCCACTCGCCGTCCTCGACGATGTACTCGTCGTCGTACTCCCCTGTCATCACGGTCTCGGTGCGGTCAAGCAGGTTCACCTGACGGAACTTCAGGGTCCAGCGGCCCGTCGCCGTGGTGTCTGAGGTCAGCGTGATGTCGGGATGGAAGCCGTGATGCATGTCGAAGATGACGTACCGACCGTCGACCTGGTGCAGCGCGACCTGCTCGAAGATCCTCGCCATCGGCTCCGCGTCGTCGAAGGTGCCGAGCTGGCCGTAGTCGATGCGTGCACCGCGAGCGATGAAGCAGGATCGAAAGCCGTTGACGTCCTTCGCATCACACGCCCGCCAGTAGCGGTGCTTGAGCTGCTTGATGGCCTCGATGTACGCGAGTTCATCGAGACGACGAGTGGCGTCGGTGTCCATGGGGCCACCATAAGTGCTCGGCGTTCAGGCTCTGGCGACTTCTGCAACAACATCACCGGACGTGGGCGGGTCGAGACATGCCACGCCTGGGCCGAGGGACGCACAGTAGAGTCCCGGCATGCCCACCACAGCAGTTGTCACCGGCGCCGGTCGCGGTATCGGCCTTGCTTTTGCCCGTCGTCTCGCAGAGGAGGGACATCGGGTGATCCTGACCGACGTCGACGGCGCAGCGGCAGAAAGTGCCGCAGCCGGCATCGGTAGCGGCGCAGTCGGCCTGCAGCAGGACGTGCGAGACATCTCGTCGCATCGCCGGATAGCCGAGGAAGCTGCTGCACTCGGGCAGTTGAGAGTCTGGGTGAACAATGCCGGCGTTCTCTATGCGGGAGAGGCGTGGGAGCACTCCGACGACGAGATCGCGACCATCCTCGACGTGAATGTGCGTGGCGTGATGGCGGGATCGGCTGCCGCGATTACGCAAATGCGCCACACCGGTGGCGGGGTCATCCTCAACGTCGCATCTCTATCGGCGCTTGCTCCGGTGCCGGGGTTGGCGTTGTACGCCGCCACCAAGGCAGCAGTGCTGTCTTATACGACCTCGTTGGAGGGCGATCTGCGGCACGCGGGTCTGCCCATCCGGGTTCGCGCGCTGTGCCCGGATGTCGTGAACACGCAGATGGTGACCTCACACGCGAAAGACCTGGGTGCCGCGATGCTCTTTGCCGGGCCCCGACCGCTCGACGAGGCGGCGGTCGTTCGCGCCGGTATGGAACTCATGAACAGCCGCCAGATCTTCCGAGTACTGCCGCGGTGGCGTGGGGTCCTCAGCCGGGCCGGAGATCTCGCGCCCAGCGTCGGTCTCGGGCTGATCGGTGTGATGCGCAAGGTCGGGAACCGCCGTCAAGCTCGCACGTGACGTTCCCCGTGGGACCGACGGGGCTTTATCAGCGGGTGTGACTCTGCGCCGGCCAGTCGGCAAATAGAGACGACCGCGTCATCCTGGCCACAGCAGATCCAGCGATGCTCCGACTCCCGCGGTAGCGGGCACGGCTTCCCGAGATACGCACTAAATCGATACATCGCCCTTGCAGAGTGTTAGGCATGCCGAGACGTTCAGTCGAACGGGTACGTCTTCAAGATCTCACTGATTTCAAGATCGGTGTGCCTGCCCCACTCGGGAGACAGAGAGTGCATCAGTCGGCTCCACCGCGGGAACCATAGTCTCCGAGCGTCATTGACGCTTTCATAGTCCGGATGTCGCAGCGCAGCGCTTTGAGCATGGCTGCTGGCGACATCGCTCATAACGCCGAGCACGACTTCGTCGATTCGGTCGGAGACGATCAGAGCCGCAGGTTCGCCCCTTTCTCTGATCTCAAAGCGATATCTGCCGTCCGGGTCAACGCTCAAGAACCCGCCAGGACTGTCCGGAAACTCGCCAGGAAGCTCTGCTCGACGGACTTTCTCGCCAGCGACCTGCTCGAAGTGTCGAACGGCTTCGTTTAGTCGTAGCTTCAAGCCATCAAGCCGGGACTGAGGGTCCCCATCGGTATCCGTCATCGAACAACCTCTCCCGACGATGGTCGGCTTCTTCGTGCCCAAACGCATTGAACGCTTGAGTAACTGCATTTTCGATCGGCGACGAACGGTCCCCGCTCCGAACCGGATATGTCAGTCACGTGGGCACGTGGGGGACCCACTCAATCGGAGAGTGGTGTACCCGTCATCGTCGGCCCACGACGACGGCGCTATGACTACCCCTCTGATCAGTGCGACGCGCAAGATCGGCAGTCGTCGCCGAGCCTGCAGGTGATCCTCTCGCGGGATCAGCAGGGCTCGGTCAGCGGGTACTCGTCGCAAACGGACACCATAAACTTCAAGTGGAGAAACGACGCCTAGCTCTGAAGCGCTCGTAGCCTCGCTCCCCTTTCTGTCCTGATTCGGTCCGTCCTGTCTGTATTCGGTACGACAAAAAATCGCACCCACGCTTCGCGGTATAAGCGATGGGCGGAGGTGGTCGCGAATTCGAGGCCGGTGCCCCAAATGGTCAAGGTGAAGAGGTCGTCATCCAACTCAACCAACGTCGGTCGAATTGTGAAGGCCCAGCCGTACCCGAGGTCGGCATGGATCTGATCGAGGCCAACTTTGTTCACCGAATCGAGTTGCAGGTAGGAGTCGATCGTCCCCTTCGGGGCATCTCGGTGGGGATCTCCTACATCCCGCCGGCACGCCGTGGAACAACGGGTTCATCGAGTCGTTCAACAACCGGCTCCGCGACGAGTGCCTGAACCGCAACTGCTGGCCCACCCTGCTGGAAGCCCGCGTGGTGATCAGCGATTTCAAAGACGACCACAACCACCGGCACCGCCACTCGGCGCTGTGCTACCAGACGCCGGCCGAGTACAGTGCCCGATGCACCCACCAGCATCACCCCGTGGGCTGCGAGATCGACTGACCGACAGCTAGAAGGAACTGGCTCTAGAACTGCCTGGACCGGCTATCGGGGACCTGCCACATCGACTACCGGGGTCAGATCCAACCGTCAATCGGGAAGAGCCAGATTACCGGTGTTCGGCTTCTTCTTCGAACTGCAGTTAATTCTTCTGAATAACATCTTTCATCGCGCTTACTGTGTCGTAGTCGCCGAAAAACTGAAACCCGTGGTCTCGATCGTCAAATGCACCATATGAACGTATAACCAGCTCGCCCTTTTCGATGAGTCTCACCGACTCAAACAGGAGCTTCTCGCGGCCAACGGGTTCGTGGCCAAACGCTCCTACGGCCCTGCTTGGTGTGTCGCGACGACGGACGACACCGATTGCATTCCCATGAGAAACCGCTCCGAAGTACGCCACCGTGAGGGGTACGTCAGCATAACCGAGCGCTTGAGTCGTGCCATCGTCATAGTCGTGTAGTAATGAGACTCGTTGTATCCCCGTGTCCGCTAATAGTTCCGGAAACTGAGACCAAGGCCCGCTACGCTCAAGCCGCAGCCGAGCCAGACGATTCGGGATCACGTCGTGGACGGTGAACACTCGTAGCTGCCACTTCCACTCTGGGTTGTCGCCCATCCGGTCCACGATCATCTCGGCGATCTCTTCATGACCTCGCGCTTCGTGAATACTGCGGCGCTTGACATTGATGTCCAGGACGAATAAATCAGCACGTTCTAGTGGCGTGAAGTTTCTCCACGTGCTCGCATCCTCAATTTCGATCTCAATAGTCATAGTGTTCGCCATCTGGGGTATTGAAATGTGGGCCCCGATTCTGGCGGGGATCATCTGCGAAGACGTGTCCGCCAGCATCGTCACGGATTTCGATTGTCCGACCGTTCACTCTAAACCTATACCTGTAACCGGGCTGCCTATTTTCCCGTCTATCGAGGTTCTCGAGCACCTCATACGGATGCTGTGACACCGGGATTCCCCAATCTCGCTTGGCCTGACGGAACGCGCCACGACGTCCTGCACCTTCCGGAGATCTATCCGGAGGTCGGTTGGGTTGCGCGTCATCGGCGCTATGGACGTCGCGACCTCGGCGCCTCCTACTCGAGTCGTCGCAAGAGCCGGTCGGCGCCAATCCGAGAGGGTCGGCCCAGATCGTTGGGTTACGCGGATAGGCATAAGGGTTCGGCGCCGGCGCCAGCCCGAGTGGGTCCGGACTGAGGTACAGACCGGTGCTCGGGTGATAATAGCGGTGACGGTTGTAGTGCAGTCCGGTCTCGGTGTCCAAGTACTGACCGGGGTACGACCAGGGTGTTGATGCTCCGGTCCATGCGGTCTTGCCATACAGAGTCCTGACCGATCGGCCGGCGACTTCGCCTGTGTTCGGTTCGATCAGCGCGGTCGGTGCGGCGATCTGGTCGGTCACGATCGCGAAGAACTCCCGGTCGACTTCTGACTGCGACCACTGCAGCGCCGGTTGCGTAGCGGGAGTCCTGCCGCCGAGATTCAGACTGAGATCGCCGTCCTGCCCACTTGTGCCACCGGGCCCTGGCCCATCCTCGATCGGGCTGATCGGCTCGGATGTGGAAGTCTGCGCCAGCGGGACGAAGGCGGCCGGCGAATAACTCCACGTGGTCGCCTGCAACTCCTGCTCGGGACCAGGCGCGATGTCGATCTGCTCGACGAGATGCTCGCCGTGCCAGTGAAAGCGTGTGGTTGCGCCGGTCGACTGGTTCGTCTTCGACAGTCGTCGTCCCACGTGGTCGTAGGTGTAGGACCACGCCGTGCCATCCGGGGTGGTCACCGACCGCAGGTGATCGTGGGCATCCCAGACGTAGTGCCAGACATCCGGTTTGCGTGACAGCCGCCGACGACTCATCGAGATAACCCGACCGGCGGCGTCGTAGCGGTAGGAGGTGCGGCCGTCGTCGACGAGGAGGGTGCCGGAGTAGCGGCGGCGGCCCTTCGAGGCTCGGCTGGCGCCTCGCACCTCAGGGAGCAAGGGGTCGCTGGCGCCTCGCACCTCAGGGAGCGATGGGTCGCTGGCGCCTCGCACCTCGGGGTCGTGGTTACTCTCACCCGTGGATGCGTACTCGGTGATGTTGCCGGTCGCGTCGTACGAGAACTGCTCCGACCCCGCAGGACTCGTCGCGGCGACCACCCGCCCGAGCACGTCGACCCGGTAGTCGGTACGACCAGCGGTCAGTGTCGACGTCAAACTGGTGAGGATGCCGTCAGAACGGTAGCTGTACTCGGCAGCTGCGACAGTCCGATCGGGGCGCTTCTCCCCCGCGCTCGCTCCACCGACCCCGAGATTCAAGCCCGACGGGCGCTCCGCCACAGCCATGACGGTCCGCCCGATAAGGCGGCCCACCGGATCCCACGTCGAGTCGATGGCCGAGCCCTCGAAGCGCCGACGCCGCTCACGACCTGTCGGACTCGTAGTGATGTCGCAGGAGCGTCCCGCGCTGGACAGGAAGTCGAGAACCCCGCGCGGGTCGTAGCCGTACCGGGTGTTGACACCTGTCGGTGACGTGAGCGAGGCCAGGCGTCCTGCACCAGTCCAGGCAGACTCGATGACCCAATCGCTCTGCGCGTCCTCAACACCGGTGAGCTGCGGCAGCCCAGCAGCGGTGTAACTCGTATGCCAGCGCCCAAAGACACCGGCCGCGCTCTCGAGTCGACCAGCGGCATCGAAGCTGTATTCCGTTGTCTCGCCGTCGAGGTCGGGATTGACCGGATCGGCGGTGAGGTCACTGATCAGGCGACCGACTGCGTCGTAGGTGAACGACACCGTCTGCCCCGCGGCGTTCGTGCGTGACTCCAGTCGACCCTCATCGTCGTAGATATACGTCGTTGTCGCGTTGTTGAAGTCCGTCTCCGACGCCAGGGACCCGTCTGCGTTGTAGGTGTAGGTCCACACCAGGTCGTCGGGGTTGGTGACCGCGACCAGGCGACGTGTGGCGTCGTAGCTGAACTCGGTGCGAGACCCGTCGGCGTCGATCCGTGCGACCGGCAGGTCGTAATGCCCGTACTCCCAACGGGTCACCGCGCCGACGGGATCGGTGTATGCGACGCAGTTGCCCTCGCCGTCGTACTGCCATCGAGACTGACCGCCATCCGGCGCCGTGACACTCGTTCGGTTACCCATCGCGTCGTAGGTGACGACGGTCCGTGCGCCTTCGGCATCGACGACCTCGGTCGGACGCCCGAAGCCGTCGCAACTGACGTGCGTGGTGTGGCCGAGAGTGTCCGAGATCGCGGCCGGAAGCCCGGCAGCGTTGTTGCGATAACGTACGACAACGCCGTCAGGGTCGGTGCGCGACGTCAGCGCGCCGTGCTCGTCATACGTGTAGCTGGTGACCGCACCGGCGTTGTCGACGACGCTTGTCGGTAAGCCGTTGTCGTCGTAGGCGATCCGCGTCGTGATCCCGCCGGGTTCGACGATCCGCTCCGGACAGTCGGGTCCGGCATACGCGATCTCGGTGACCTTGCCGTCCGGGGCCGTGATCGACTCCACGTCACCGATACCGTTGTAGCGCAGAATGGTCCGCGCGCCACCCGGACTGGTGATCGACAGCGGCTGACGGTTGGCGTTGTAGTCGGTGTAGGTTATCCGTCCGGCCGCGTCGGCTTCCTGACGCACGCGTCCGTCGGTGTCGATGCCGTATACGGTGGTCGCGCCGACGGCGTCGCGGTAGGTCGTGTACGAGCCGAGGCCATCTGGGCGGAGGTGGTACTCGAATCGGCCCGACCACACACCGTTCATGCCGGACTGGATCGTCACGCGTCCGAGGTCGTCGTAGCGGTTCCAGTACTCCATGCCCAGCGAGTCACGCCACCAGGTCATGCGCGCGGCGTCGTCGTAGCCGAAATACGTTGTGCCACCGACTGCGTTGGTAACCGCCGCGAGATTGCCCTGGTGATAGTCGAAGGTGCACAACTGCTGGTCGACCGGGACACCGTCCACGCCTGCGGTCAGCCGGTAGCCGAGGATGCGGGCGCCGTCGCACTGCACCTCGATCCGGTAGCCGGCCGAATGTTCCACTGCCGACGGTCGGCCGCGCTCGTCGAAGACGAACTCGATCCGATTGTGGTGGCGGTCGGTCATCGCCGAGACCGCGATGTCCCCGGCGCGCACATCGACCCCGTTGAGTTCGGGGATCGGGACGAAGAACCAGCTCAGACGGTCGCGAATGTGAGTGACCCGATAACCGCCCGTTGGGGTCGTCCGTAGCTCCCAATCGGTCGCGTTGACACTCCGCGACACCGAATCACCTTCGGGATTGGGGAAATTCGTCAAAGTGCCGTCGGCGTCGACGATCGTGACGAGTTCGTCGCCGACGAGGGCCCGCGCGTCGAAGGTCGACGGTGTCGTCGGACCCATCCAGCGGCCCCATCTATACCGCGAACGGTGCCGATGCGTCAGGCGCAGCGGCAGCACACCTGGTAGCTCGACGTCGGTCAGCGGCAGGAAGTACTCCCCCGTCGCGACGTTGACCGGTTCGCCGTCGCTGCGGCATTGCGTCGGCGCCTCGTTGCCCTCGCTGGTATCGGCACGATCGGGAGCACCTTCGTCGGTGCGCCCGGGGTTCGCCGGGTCGTGGGGCTCACGGGTGTCGTGGTCGATCTCGGGCTTATCCGAGTCGGGACCATTCGACTGGTCGGGGTGTCGCGGCGATGAGGGCGAATCCGGCGTCGTGTCGCGGTGATTCGGTGTGGGCGAACGATCAGGTGGGATCGGACGGTCCGGGAACGCAGCCGGCGGAATCGGCCGGTCGTCCGGCATGATCCGCGTGTTGGTGGGACTCCCGGCGTCGCGGTCGGGAGTGTGCCGGCCAGTCGGTTCCGGCACGTTGTGAGCGTTCGACGGAGTCGGCCGAGCGCCATCGCGTGCAGGGGTGGCGTTGTCCGGGGTGGTCCGCGCCGGTGTGGTGCGGTCGGGTGTGTGATCGGGGGCCCGTGGAGGTGCGGCAGGCGTGTCGGCTCTGGCGGCAGCACCAGGACTGACCGGTGCGCTGGTGGGCTTCGGCTGGCCTGCGTCCGGCACGGCGTGTGAAGGAGCGTGCGGCCCCGACACCGGGTGCGGTCCAGAGACAGGTACGACCGGCGTCCCGTTCGGTGACTGACCATCTGAGGGAGTCCTCGTCGGGGCGTCGGGTCCGTTGTGTGACCCGACAGGTGACTCGGGATGGACCGTCGGTGTCGGCCGCGCGTTGGGCCCGGGTGTGTCCGCATCCGGACGAACAGGGTGCGGTCCAGGCGACGCGTTGTCGTCGACGGGTTTGGACGGATAGGGACCTGAAGGTTCGTCGGTGCGCACGACCGGTTGCCCTGTGCCGTCGCCATCCGAATTGGTCAGGGCGTGGTCAACATTGGTCGGTGTGACGTCGCTTTCGCGGGCAGCTGCGTCGTCGTGATGCCCTACGTTCTGTCCGCCGGCGTCACCGTCGTTCTTGGTTGACGGCGAATCGCCACCGGGACTGTGTTCGACGGCGGGTGTGGTCGTTTCTCCGCGATCAGGACCTGGCGGGTCGTCCTCACCTGATCCCCTACCGCCCGGTGTGGTGTCCCCCGCGTCCGGTGTGGACGCGTCCGGTGCGTCTGTTCGCGTCGCCGAAGGGGCTGCCGGTGTGGATGTAGGAGCTGGGTCACCTGAGTGTGGCGAGGTCGGTGATGGACTGTCGAAGGTACCGCCACCGACGGGTTGATCGGGCGTGGCGGAATCGGAACGTGGTGTGGGCGAGTGCGGTGGCCCCGCTGCGGGTGTGGGTTCGGGTGGACCCGGTGGCGGGGCAGCATGATCTGGCACGGGCGCCGTGGACGTCGATTCGGAATGGGTTGGCGTTGCAGGAGTGGGACCGGGGTCGGGCTCTCGTGGAAGCGGTCTCTCGTGAGTGGATAGATCGGGTCCGTGATGGGGAGGCAGGTCTCGGGACGGGGTGGCTCCGGGTGTGGGCGCCGAGCCGTCGGGAGATGCCGAGTGGGGCGCAGACGGGGTGGGAGGCGTCGGGGCGGTGGGCGCCGGCGCATCGGGAGCTGTTCCGGCGTGCGGCCTGGGGGACGGTGTCGGTACGTCGGGCGCCGCTTTGGTGAGCTTGAGAAGTGACAGACCTTTGGGTCCCGGAGCGGCAGTCGCCGCCACATTTCCGAGCAGGGTGCCGAAGCTGCTCGCCGGATCGGTAGACCATCCGCCACCAACAAAGTTTCGGACAGCGGCGTCGGGGTGGGCGATCTGGCTGGTGATGCCAATGATCAGCCCGGCGGAGTTGCGTACGTACTGATGCGGTCTGGCGACGTTGTACGGATTCTGCGGGGCGAGCATCCACAGCGACTTGAACATCTCGGTCCCCGCGCCGACGAGTCCGAACTCGAAATGATTGAACGCCGTGACGGCGCCGGTTCCGACGTCTTTGGCCTCCATCTGAGCCTGTTCGAAGGCTGAGGGCATGGGCGGTGCCAGGTTCGCGGCGGCGCTGAGTTCGGACTTCGTGCCTGGTGCAGCCGAATTCCGGTGATCACGACCAACTTTCAGGACTCGTCGTGCCTCGCTTTCATACCCTGGCCAGGGGTTCGGTCCGGGATGGACGGGCGGGGTGTCGCGGCGGTCGTTCCGATAGTCGTCGAGTTCGGCGTTGTAGGTTTCGGCCTTGGCTTTCCATTCGTCGCGTAGACGTTCGCCCTCCTCCCATATTCGGATGGCATCGCGTGCCTTCTGCTGGGCGAACTCGACGACGCCTGTCCATTTCGTCAGAGCTGCAGCGGCATTCGACGCGGCCTCGGCGGCGGCGAACCACCGCGGAACCTGCTGGCCCATGGCGTCGTGGAATCCGTCAGCGCCGGCACCGACCCAGTTGCCAGCCGAGATTCCGCGGAGTCCTTCGCCGGCCTTCGTGAAGTTGCCTGCGAATCCCTCGAATGTGCCAGCGGCTGCGGTGATGGCGCCGGGATCCCCGAGGATGAGTTCTTTCGGGTCGTTCGTCCTTCCCAGTTCTTTCTCGTCGGGCATGGCGCCCATAGAATTCGCGATGTCATCTCCGAAGTCCTCGACTTCGATCGCGATCTTCTCGAGCCCTACTGCACGGAGACCCTTGCCGACGAGATCGGTGGCACCGTCGACGAGTCCGCCGACGAATTCCCTTCCGCCCTCGATGATGCCGAATGGATCCATTCAGGCGACCTCAGTCATGCGGTGTCCCAGCTGAATCTGGCGCTCGAACCGTACGTTCGTCGCCCGGGGGCTCGCCGGCCGTAAAACCATCTCTCTCGAATCCATCCATGGTGTCTTCGATCAGGGTTCGCGGGTCCATCTGGTGACGCTTGATGGTCGCGAGGTCATTCAAGAAACTCTCGCGGTTCTCCTCGGCGAAGTCGAGGTGACGCTGTTTCTCGGCGTCGCTCAGCGACCATTCCGGATTCGTCAGCACGTTGCGGTTGTGATCCCACAGGTCGCCCCACGACATCTTCTTGATGTCCTCGGCAGTCAGGCTCGGGTCACCGGCGATGTCCATCACCATGTCTTTGAACTGACCTTCGGCCCACTTCTCCTCGCGCTCATAGTGACTCGCCCCGAGTCCGAGTCCGCGCGACAGTTCGGCCGCGCCTGTGACGAGCGCCCGAACCCCCCATTCCCAGCGATCGCAGTATTCCTCGAGTCCGGCTTTGGGATCGGCGTGACCGATCGACTTGCCGTCGAGGTCGAGATCCCCGTATCCCCGGCCGAGCGCTGCGGTGTACCCGGCCGCGGCGCCGGTGTCTCCGAGACCGTCGATCACGCCGTTGATTCCCTCGCCGGCCTTCTTGATGTCGTCCGGATCGACAGTCAGCTTCTCAGTCATCGGATGATCTCGCCCTCGTCGTCGTAGTAACAGTGCGGGGTGAAGTCCTTCAGCGGAGGGAAAGTCATCTGCGTGGGTGTCATCGGGTCGACGACGAGGCCCGTCGGTTCCGGGGCTTTGTCGAGCACCTCGTCGATGAGTGCCTGGCCCTGGACGTCGATGTAGGTGACCTCGGCGGGGTCGCGGTCGGTCAGGTCGGCGAAGTCGCGCAGACGCTGGGGCGTCGTGAACGCGAGCATCCAGGGCAGCCCGCCCTGGACCAGGGTGAAGAATCGTCCGTGGACGTCGAGCGGCACCGACAGGTGCGCCTCGCGCAGGGCGTCGTAGAGCCTCGGCGGATCGCCGAACCCGGACAGGTAGGCGCGCACCTCACCCGCATACGTGACAGTCATCGAATCCCCCGACCTTCATCCCCGTGCCGGATGATGCTAGATCACCCGGCCCAGGTCCTCGCGGCGGCTGTCCACAGCATCGGTTCCACCGCGTCGTCGCGGCCGCCGCCCGACCGTCGAGATCGCGTCCCGTGTTCTTGCGACCCGGTCACCGCACCCATCGCCCAGCGACGTGGAGAAGCGACCTGCACAAACGCCATCTCGACGACGCCCGAAAGGCGACCGGGCCCACGTTGACCTCGGCAATCAGTCGCTCAGAAGTGAGCTCGCCCACCTTGAGCCCGCTTTCTAAGGAGCAGCTCAGGTCCGTGTGGGTAACCTCGCCGTGTCCTGCCCGATACCAAATCGTTACCGAGACGGAAAAGCTGTGCCTCTACACCCCATGAACGCTCATCACTCGACGCAGACCCGCACCCGCAAGGCGGTGCGAGCCGGTGCGCTCGTCGCCTTTGTCGGCGCGATCGGCCTCACCGTTGGCAACGCCGCACAGGCTGCAGCCCAGCCCGCGCCTCAGCCGGCGAAGATCGCGCTGCCGGAGAGCGTGAAGATGCCGGCCGGACTGGTCCTGCCGCCCGAGCTCGACAAGTTCGCTCGCGACATCCTGCCGCCGTCGGTATTCACTCCCGCCGTGCCCGGCCACCCGGGCATCCGCAAGGCCGTCAAGCCTGTCAGCGGCACCGTGACGTCGGGTTATGGCCCGCGTTGGGGCACCAATCACAACGGAGTCGACATCGCCAACAAAGTCGGTACCCCCATTTACGCCGTGACCGACGGAGTCGTCCTCGAGTCCGGCCCGGCCTCCGGCTTCGGGCAGTGGGTCCGCGTGAAGCAGGACGACGGCACCACCGGCGTCTTCGGCCACGTTGATCAGAGCTTCGTCCGCCCCGGTCAGCACGTCACTGCCGGCCAGAAGATCGCCACCGTCGGTAACCGCGGCCAGTCCACCGGCCCCCACCTGCATTACGAGGTCTGGGATGCCAACGGCAAGAAGATCAACCCGCAGGTGTGGCTGAACCAGCGCGGCGTCCACCCGTGACGAACGCTCCTGCCTGAGAGCATCGCTCGCGCCAAGCGTCTTGCGGTGTGTTCACCAGCTCTCGACCGCGATCATCTTGTGATCGCGGTCGAGAGCATTTGAGGCAAGTCTCCGTCTGGCTTCATCAATTATTCACAAAGCACGGGATAGACGTGCCGAGCGCGGACATCGTCGACAACCGGTCGACACAGGCACGCGAGGCTACGGGCCTTACGCAAGATCCTGCAATGGTCCGATCAGGTTGGCATCCGTATCACTCAGTTGCTCAACGCGATCGATTAGACCGAGTTGCCACGGCTGAGCGGTTGCCATGACGAGTTCGTCCCATGATCGAGCGCTTGGAATTTGTGATGCGCGATATGCGTCACTGACGGCGGTCGCGGCTAGAGTGCCGGTGCGGAGCAGCGCCGGAATGTTCGCGTGCCGGATGTGAGACGGATGCAGCGCGCGCAAGTAATCTCCGGTAGCCGCGTGCGCCGCCATCTGGGCAGTGACCTTGCCCAAGGAGATGGCCGATACAAGACCGTGGGCGGCCAGGAGCAGTTCCGTGCGGCGACGCTGGCCTGGCCAGTCGAGTTCAGCGGTTCCAGTTCGGTGCAGGGCTTCGCCATGTACATATGTCCGCATGAGAACTTCGACGACGATGACCGTCATCGAGGGGTTGGCGATTCCGTTCCGAATGTTCCAGCCGGTTCCATTAGCGAGTCCGCTGTACGCGTGGAGCGCAAAGTCCCGAAGCGCGGTCGAATCGCTCTCGTAGAGCAGGGACATCCCTGGAATCGGCAGGCTCATCTCCGTGATCACATCCGCGAGTAGATGCTGGCCTAACCGGGACGCGGCCTCCGTGGTAGGTAGTGGTCCTCTGAAGCGTCCGACTTGGTCTACCGCCTGCGGAACTCCATCCACCCAACGGACCCCACGGAATTCACCTTCCATCACCTGTCGGATCGCTTCGATCGGACGTGCAAGGTCATGGCCGGCAGACTTAACGCGGTGCGCGCGGCCCCCGAATCCGGGGCCCATGTAGTCGATGGGCAGCCGTTTCCTGGCGCTCTCCCACATCTGCAATGTGGCAGTATCTTTGAGACCCTTCAGTCGATCCCGCACTGCGCGGTCGATCGTCGAGTCGAACCAGCAGCACAGTAGGCCGATCAGACCGGCCGCGCCGACTGCAAGATAGTCCGAAGTCCTCCACTCGAGGCGGTGCTTGGTGAGCCAGTTCTCCCACGCTTCACGCTGACTTGCTGTCAGGGCTTGGTCGAGGTCGACCTCTTCCCAACCCCGTTGCGTCCTGAGTTGCTTGTTGTACGCGGTGAGTTCGTCATACGACTGGCGATGGGACGTCTCTGGAAGTTCGACCATCGACTCCTCGTCCTTGAGTGCGGAGCCGATGATGTCGTCGAGCTCACTGAGGCGTCGCGCTTGGGTATCGAGGTTGAGCTCGATCTCGTCGTCAGTCATTCCACATCCATCGCTGGCAACCGGTCGCGCACCACAGTCAGGGTCGTCGTCGCGGAACGAAGTTCGCGGAGCTCGACCTTCATCTCTTCGATTTGCGCTTTGAGCGAGGAGTTCTCGGCTTTGGTCTGAGCATTCTCGGCGCGCAGGCTGTCGATCTTCTCCACCAGCAACCTGGTTCGGTCGGTCAGGGTGTTGATGTTCTCCTGCAGGCTTTCGACCACGCGTCGCACCTTCTCGTCTCGGTTGGGCGAGTCTGCGAGTACCAATTTGGCGATCAGATCGAGTTTCACTGCTTCGGCGGCAATCGCCTGAGAAGCGAGCGGACTGAATCCCGTTCCGGCAGCGACTGCACCGCCAATGGCGACGCCCCCGATTCCTGTCAAGAGCATTGTCCCGCCGGCGACGCCGAAGCCGCCTGCTGCCAGCGAACCACCACCGAGAGCCGCCAAGCCCGCCGACGTCGCGGCCGCCCCCGTCAGACCCATGGTGCTTCCGATCGCGGCGCCGATCGCAGGGGCTGCCCAGCCTGCGGTGACGATGCCGACTCCTGCGCCGACAGCAGTCGCGGCGACCACTCGACCCCACTTGATTGACTTGAGTCGCAACGCCTTCCGTACGCTCTCCAACTCACCGTTCGCAGACTTGAGGTCGCCGTCTTTCAACCCCCCAAGATCTTGGGCTGCGAGTTCAAGGCTCGACTCGCGTGTCTTCTTGTCCCATCGGTTCCCGTCGGTCCAGGGTTCCAGCGTCAGAAGTTCGACGAGGATCACCAGCGCCGCTGATCGGACATGGACCTGCGGCGCGAGCGAAGCGGCGAGGTTGACGAATAGTTCGACCTTGTCGTCGATCGATCCACGGTCGAAGTTCTCCAGCTCGTCGGGAAGCCAGTCGGCTCCACCCACCGGCACGACATCCACGAAGGACTGCAAGACGAAGCGATGCAGGTCATTCGTCTTCTGAATGGTGTTCCGGTCCTTACGTTCCGCTTCGAGGTCAGCCATGAGCATGCGCGCCTGCAGCGAGCGCACAGTCAGCACTTGAAGTGGAGTGAGTCTGAGTTCTTCAACCACTTGGTTCGCGGTCACTTCAGTCATGGAGATCCTCGGTCGGTCCTGGCTTGTCGCAGGCACTGTACCGAGTTGATCCGACATCGCTGATGGGTTCGGCACCGATTCAGTCATGCGAGCGGTCTGTCTTCGCGGTGGAATCACTCTTGGGCGCCTGACCGGGGATGGTCATCACCGTCCGAGTCCACCGGTCCTCACCTGCACTACGAGGTTCTGGGATGCCAACGGCAACAAGATCAACCCGCAGGTGTGGCTGAACCAGCGCGGCGTCCACCCGTGACGAACGCTCCTTCCTGAGCCCTATTGTCGGAGCCGGCGTGTACTGCGAAACGCGTACACGCCGGCTCCGACTGCTAGGACGATCACCCCGGCGAGCACCGAGGTGAGTGGCAACGTGAACGCCACCACCACGCACCCGGTCACACCCACCACGGGGGTGGCTCGCGCGGGACGGTTCTCGTCGCGGGTCAGCGTGAGCGCCGACGCGTTGGCGACGGCGTAGTAGAGAAGCACGCCGAACGACGAGAATCCGATGGCCGCCCGGACGTCGGCGGTGGCGGCGACCACCGCGACCACTCCGCCGACCACCAACTCGGCGCGATGCGGGACCTGCGTCCGCGCGTGCACGGCGGCCAGTGGACGCGGCAGATGACCGTCGCGGGACATCGCGAACACGGTCCTCGAGACGCCGAGGATGAGTGCGAGCAGGGAGCCGATCGCGGCAACCGCAGCGCCGACGCGGACCACCGGGACCAGCCAGTCGACGCCCACGGATTCGGCGACAGCCGTCAACGGTGCTGCGGCGTCGCCGAGTTCATCGGCCCCCAGAACGCTGAGTGCCGCGGTCGCGACCAGCGCGTAGACCACGAGGGTCAGCCCGAGGGAGATGCCGATCGCGCGGGGAATGGTGCGGGCCGGGTCGCGGACCTCCTCGCCCAGCGTCGCGATCCGGGCGTACCCGGCGAAGGCGAAGAACAGCAGACCCGCCGCCTGCAGCACGCCGAGAACGCTGGTGTCAGAGCCCAGCGTCAGACGATCGGGGGCGGCGACGTCCGACGTGAACGCGGACACCACCACCGCGGCCAGCACCGCCAGCACGAACGCGACGATGATCCGCGTCAGCCACGCCGCTTTCTGCACTCCCGCGTAGTTCACCGCAGTCAAGGCGACCACGGCGGCAACCGCAACTGCGTGGGCATTCTCCGGCCACACGTACACCCCGACCGTCAGCGCCATCGCGGCGCACGACGCGGTCTTGCCGATGACGAACGCCCAGCCGGCGAGGTAGCCCCAGAACTCGCCGAGGCGCTCCCGGCCGTACACGTAGGTGCCACCCGAGACTGGGTAGAGAGCAGCCAGCCGCGCCGAAGATGTTGCGTTGCAATAAGCGACGACGCCCGCGATCGCGAGGCCGACCAGCAGCCAAGACCCGGCAGCGGCGGCGGCCGGCGCGAGTGCGACGAAGATTCCGGCGCCGAGCATCGCACCGAGCCCGACCAGCACCGCGTCGTGGAGACCGAGGGCGCGACGCAGCGAGCCCGTGGAGTCCGTCATCGAGTTCCTTTGTTCAGTGGTCGCACGACGCTGCGAATCCTGGGCGTCGTCCGGTGTTGTCGCGTGGCCGCTAATGAGTGTCGGGCCTCGGGCTAGGCAACCGCCACCCGAAGGTCGCGGTCGGTGGCGCGTCTTTCGCGTACAGCCGTGCGGGGCGTCCGCCGCCGACCCGCGTCGCAGGTTTGCCCTCGGCGTCGAGCTGCGGTGCGAGCAGTGGCTGCGCGCGTCGGTTGAACGAGTCCCGCATCAGCCGCCGTCCGAGGATCGCTTCATGCAGTTCCCGCAGCTCCGACAGCGTGTACGGGGGCCGTAGGAGGTTGTCCGGGTCGGGCTGGTCTTCGTAGCGTTCGCGGAGTTTGTCGGTGGCCGCTGCAATGATCTCGGCGTGGTCGTAAAGGACCCGCTCCCCTGATGCCAGCTGACCGGTTGGTGTCACCGGCGCGAGTTCGCCCGTGACGTCGGATAATTCGGCGGCCGGCAGGGCCACGGCATGCGCGACCGAGATCGTCCATCCCCGAGGATCCCGGTCAGGATCACTGAAGACCGCCAGCAGGTGCGGTCGGACGTGATCGGGCGACAGCCCCAGTTTCAGTTCGAGTACCTCGCGCACCGTCTCCTCGACGGTGCGTCGCTCTCGGACGAACCGCCCCGGCAACGCGGCTCTCTCCTGCTCGTCGCGCTGGATCACCACGTTCAGCGCGCCGTCGGAAACGGTGAGGACCGCGATGTCGACGGCCACGTTCGGTCGTGGGTAGTCGGTGAGCGGCGTCGAACGAGTGGTCACAGCAAAAGGCTATGCGAATGTCTGCGCAAAGGTCTATTCTCAGATTCGCGCAAAGTCGCCGTCTCGATCGAAGGCCGAGACGGAGGAAGGAAGAATGATGAAACTCTCCGCTGCTCTGGACGTCGAGATGGTGGCCCACGAGACCGCCGATGAAGTGACCGTTCTGCTGGAGCTGCAGGCTCCCGCGGGACCCGAGACCACACGCACCCCTACTGCCGTGCAGGTGGTGCTCGACCGGAGCGGGTCGATGTCCGGCAGCCCGCTCGAGGGTGCGAAGAAGGCGCTGGCCGGCGTTGTCGCCCAGCTGGATCCGTCGGATGTGTTCGGTGTGGTCACCTTCGACGACGACGCGCAGGTCGTCGTGCCGGCCGCTCCCCTGTCGGACAAGCAGCGCGCGGTGGACGCGATCGCGTCGATCGCTGCCGGTGGCTGCACGGATCTGTCGTCGGGCTACCTGCTCGGCCTGCGGGAACTGCGGCGCAGCGCCCAGACGACCGGGTTCCAGGGCGGCACCGTGCTGATCATTAGCGACGGCCACGTGAACCGCAGCCTTCTCGAGGTCGACAAGTTCGAAAGTGTTACGTCGAAGGCCGCTGGCGACGGGATCGTCACGTCCACGCTCGGTTACGGGCGCGGCTACGACGAGACGCTGCTGTCGGCGATGGCGCGCGCCGGCAACGGCAACCACGTCTTCGCCGACAACCCGGACGCGGCGGGTGCGGCGATCGCCGGCGAGATCGAGGGTCTGTTGTCGAAGTCGGCGCAGGTGGTGACGCTGACCGTGCGTTTTGTCCCGCAGGTGCAGGAGTTGTCGCTGTACAACGACCTGCCGGCACACCAGACCGCCGACGGCGAGGTGATGATCGAACTCGGCGACTTCTATGCACTCGAAGAGCGGAAGCTGTTGCTGCGGATGAAGGTCGACGGACTGGCCGCGTTCGGGTTGGCTCAGATCGCGACGCTCGAGCTGCGGTACGTAGAGACCGCGACGCTCACCGAACACACGGTGTCGCTGCCGATTTCGGTGAATGTGGTTCCGGGTGATGAGGCGTCGGGTCGCGTGCCGGATCCGAAGGTGGAGTCGGAGCGGCTGTACCAGGAGGGGCAGGCGGCGAAGCTCAGGGCCTCGGAGGCGTTCGAGGCCGGCGACCTGGATGCCGGTAACGAGATGCTGGGCGAGTCGGCGTCGCAGCTTCGACGGGCGTCGGCGCTTGCTTCGCCCGAGGAGTTCATGGCGATCGAGGAGGAGCTGCGGAGCATCGAGGTGCTGGGTGCGCAGGCAAGGGTCGAGGGTGCGGGGTATGCGTCGAAGATGTCGCGGGACTCCTACCACCTCGCGAACCGGAAGCGCGGGCGTCGGCGGGGATAGTGCGTCGTAGATGGGTGTGGCCACCAGGCTTGGGCTCGGTGGCCACACCCGTCGATGCGGCACTACTGTCGGCCCCTGGTCGGTGTGGGTCGCACCTGCATACGCAAGCAAGAGGGGTGTCGGCGGCTGACTGGCTTTCGTGGGAATCTCCGCTCCGGACTCCACAGCCAGCAGGGTCAGGTGTCGGAATCAGCGGGTCACGCTAGTCTGATCGGCGAGGGTGGGGCGCCGTCGGGGCGCGCGAGCGTGAGGGGGACCTGTGACGACACCGTTCTCGGACGACTCGCTGTTGCCACAACCGGCACCGGCGATGCCGGTGAGTCCGCACGGGAGCGAGTACTTACTCAGCTCGGAGCGCGCGTTATGGGAGCGACGAGCTGCGGTTGCGGCTGATGCGGCGGCTGACCTCGCGAAGGCTAATTCAGATCTCGGTAACATCGGCCGTGCCAACTACTTAGGTGACTGCGTCGAAGGACTCTCCGTGTACAACGGCCTAACGACGGCTGTCACATCACTGAAGAAAGAATTGTTCGCCCAGGCAGAACTTGCACGAGATCTCGGATCCCAGTGCGAGATTGCGGCCTCAACCATCGAGAACGCCGATCGAGATGGCGCTCGAGGTATTGAGAACTAGTCCAATGAGGAATGTAGTTGGGCTTCTCCTAGCGGTCTCGCTTGCATTCCCGCCGTTGGCGGCGTGCACCACAACCGGCGAAGCTGAATCGGCCTCCCCCTCCACCTCAATGACGTCAGGTGGGCCAACCGGAATCCGGCAGACAGATGACGCGGGAACCCCGTTGCCGTTCGAGAACAGGTTTCCCGACCGCTGGAGCAACAACAATGACGGCACTCCTTACGAGCCATGTACGCAGGTCTCCGCCGTCGCGCTTCAGACGATCGATATTGACTCCAGCACAGTCGAAGACGTCGCGGCTTCTAACCACCAGACGGCACGCGGTTGCACATGGAAGTTTCAAGGCGACCGACTTTCGTCGTTGTCTCACTTCGTCGGCAATTTGTTACGTCCTGAGGCTGGATTAGATGGATACAAAGACCTCAACAAGGCTGGGTCGACATGGTTCGCAGATACGGCAATCAAAGGTCGCCGTGTGCTGTCTGGATCTATGGGCCCCGGAGAATGCTCGATGATCGTTCAGTCTGGCGACGCGGTCGTAGTCACGACGATCGTTCGGTACGACGCGGATCGCCCGCCAGTAGAGACCGTATGCTCGTCAGTCGAGCAATTCTTGGATCAGACCATCGACTCGATCCCTTAAACACTCGCCATACACACTTGGCGAAACGGCTAGTTTGAGGCCCCTGCAAGCTAGATGGAAGCCCTTGCCAGCCCTTCCATACAAACCAACTTCACCAACTCCGCCCGGTTCCGGACCCGCGTTGCCGCGAACACCCGGCTGACGTATTTCTTCACCGTGTCGACTCCCAGGTTGAGTATCGACGCAATCTCCTCGTTCGTATGCCCATCCGCAACGAGCTCCGCCAGCTCAATCTGCCGCGGCGACAGACACTCCCGCCACGACGGGAGCGGCTCCCCGGGAAGCAATTTCGCCAGGTTCGACAGCTGCCGGGACAGCAGCCCCATGGCATGCAACCGCAGACGGTCCGGTTGCCTACCCTCTGAGTCGAACAACCCGACCAGCCCGTGGCAATCGTTCGCGAGGTCGAGATGCATCACGGATGCACTGTGTAACTGCTTGCGATACAGGAAGTCTTGTAGATAACTGACGGAGTCGCTGGCGAGTCCGCCGAGCTTGTCCGCCGAGATCGCCGGGTTCTTCGACAACGCCGCCCGCGACTGCGCGGACGCGAAGACGTCCTTCGGATACCACCGTGCTTGATACTCGTCGATCACCGGCATGATCCGCCCCGTGACCACGGGGTTGGGATCCGAAAACGCGGTGACAAAGGTCGGGCCGGTGAAGAACGTCGTGTTCAGACAGTTGTAGTGCTCGTGCAGCGCACCCATCAAGACGTTCTTGAACGCCTCGAGAGTTTCTGCCTGCGAGCATGCATCCAGGATGGCGAAGACCCGCTCGTACTCATCGACGGGTAGCACGACCGACTGACTGGCCAATCCCGTGCTCCTTCCTCCGGACGCGATCCCTGAACTGTACCGGTTCAATTGTGATGTGGAGCACATGCAACGCCATGCAACGGGCGCTGCGGCAGCAGGCCCAAAGCAAACCGTCCACTTTCGTGCACTGTGGCGTCAGTCACACTCTTTCTAGTCTTTCGTCGTGGCCGACAGACCGCCGGCCGACAGATCGACAGGAGACTCGCATGAGCAGGCTTCGCTTCGGATACTTCATGGCGCCGTTCCACGCACCCGGCCGCAACCCCACCGCCGCACTGGAACGTGACCTCGACCTGGTCGAACACCTCGACCACCTCGGCTACGACGAAGCCTGGTTCGGCGAGCATCACTCCGCCGGCAGCGAGATCATCGCCTCGCCGGAGATCATGATCGCCGCCGCCTCACAGCGGGCGAAGCGCATCCGCTTCGGCACCGGCGTCACCTCGCTCTCTTACCACAACCCCCTGTGGGCGGCCGACCGCATCATGCAGCTCGACCACCTCACCCGCGGCCGCACCATCTTCGGCGTCGGACCCGGTTCCCTGCCCACCGACTCCGCGATGATCGGCCTCAACCCCACCGACACCCGGGAACTCCTGCAGGAGAACCTCGACATCGTCGTACGCCTCCTGCGTGGCGAGACAGTGTCTGCGAAGACGCGCACCCATGACCTCTACGACGCCAAGCTGCAGCTCGCGCCGTACTCCGCGGACGGGATCGACGTGGTCGTCGCGGCAGTGGCCTCCCCCACCGGCCCACGCCTGGCCGGCACCCATGGTCTCGGCCTGTTGTCGATCGGCGCGACGCTGTCTGCCGACGGCTTCGACGCCCTGCCACCATTGGAACGTGATGGAAGAACGGGCCGCGGCCAACAACGTCACGGTCGACCGCAGTAAGTGGACCCTCGCCGGTCCGTTCCACATCGCCGAGACCGAGGCCGAGGCGTACCGCCAGGTCGAATACGGAATCGAGCAGTGGTTCGACTACTTCCAACACGTCGCCGCATTCCCCCAGATGGCTGTCTCCGGAAACAAACTCACCGAGATGATCGACTTCATCAACCAGGCCGGCATCGGCGTCATCGGCACCCCAGAACAGGCCCGGGCCCAGGTCCAGCGTCTGTGGGATCAGTCCCAAGGTTTCGGGTGCCTGCTGCAGATGGGCCACGACTGGGCGAACCCGCAGGACACCAAGCGTTCCGCGGAACTCTTCGCGCAAGAGGTTTTCCCGCACTTCCAGGGCCAGGCGCAGGCGACGCTCGACGCCGCCGAGCACGCCCGCGCGGTACGGGAAGGCCATGCCGCCAAGCAGCTCGAGGCGGTCGACCACATGACGCGCAAGTACCAAAAGGAGCTCGCGTCGAAGGCCTAGACTCGCCTCCTCCCATCACAAACAGTGCACCTGCTCCTAGAGACGGCATTCGCCGAATGGATGACTCACGTGCGCTCCCCGGTCGCCGTCGTGACAGCGACGGCGACCGGTCGCATGCGACGCCAGCTCCCTCACCTCAGGATCAGTAGGCATCTTTGCGACAATGCGACGCATGGTCGAACAGAGCATCTGGATGCAGAAGGTCGCCGCCGATCCCGGGCACTCCCACTGGTACGTCGAGCGATTCCGCACGATGGAGCGTGAGGGAAAGGACGTCGTCGGTGAGGCCCGCTTCATCGACGCGATGGCAGCCCGCGGCTCGCGCATCCTTGACGCCGGATGCGGAGCCGGACGCATCGCCGGATATCTGGCAGCAATGGGTCATGACGTTGTCGGTGTAGACGTCGATCCGGTCCTTGTTGCCGCAGCCGAGAAAGATCACCCGGGACCGCGCTGGCTGGTCAACGACCTCGCCGAACTCGACCTACCTGCCCGCGACATCGATGAACCGTTCGACATCATCGTGTCCGCAGGCAACGTAATGACCTTCCTGGCGCCGAGTACCCGCGTCACCGTGCTGAAGCGGTTGCGTGCGCATCTGCGCGACGACGGTCGCGCGGTCATCGGTTTCGGGGCGGGCCGGGACTATCCGTTCGACGAGTTCCTCGACGACGCGAGGTCGGCTGGCTTTGACCCCGACGTGTTGCTGTCGGCCTGGGATGTCCGCCCGTTCACCGCGGATTCGGAGTTCTTGGTGGCGGTGCTACGTCCGGCGTAATGACCAATGTTTCCGGTCCGCTGCTCTCACAGACGTTGTGCCGAGCGCGAGTATCGCAACATCCGCTCACCCAAGACTCCCTTGTGGACAACGTCCTCGATATCCTCACAAGCGCCGCTAGCATGCCAAGCGGTCAAAGGGGGGAAATCGTAGAACTGGCAGCCAATCTCGCGACGCTGCGCGCTGTATCGCAGGACGTAGCCACTCTGTATGGCGACATCAGTGAGGAGTGGTCGACGATCACCAAGCGCGCCGAGGATCTGTTCGGCGTCAGCTGGTCTGGGACGGCCGCAAACTCGTACGAAGAGCCGTGGGCGCACTGTTGCGAAGGCGTCGACCATGTCTTGAACGGCCTTGCGACCACGGGACAACTACTACTGTCGGCTACTCAGACGTATGCGGCCAGCGACACGTCGGGTGCGAAAGTTATTGAGAGCTCGCCTAGTTACATGCCGTTGAGGTTGCCGTGACCTCTGACGACGCCGACCGCATCGAGTTGGCAGCTGTGGAGAGATTCGTCGAAGACCTCGCACGGTTCGCGACAGCGGTCGACGAGCGAATTCAAACTCTGGACAAGCGAGTCGATGACCTTCACCTTGTGTGGACTGGCGCAGGCGCAGTGGCCCATCGTGATGCGCACACGCAGTGGCGCGAGGGCGTGAAGGACATTCGCGAGGCGATCGTCGAAATCAGAAGGGCGGCGAATCGGTCTCACTCGGCGTTCAGCGGCTTACAGGAGCATCAGCGAAAGATGTGGCCTTGACGCCACCGATAGCGGTTCGCCCAGCATCGTTCTCGACAGCAGCAAATGCGTTCTTGGAAGTCCATGCCGAAATCGGCCGAACAGTCAACGACCTGTACTCCTCACTGCAGTCTTGTCGCCGGATGGCAGGTCAAGATGGGGCCGGCCGAAGCTTCGCCGCCTCCTATGACCAGACGGTCAACGGCGAGCAGAGTCTCTTGGCAGGAATTGCGCTCATGGGGAACGCGTGCGCCAAGATGGCCGAGCTACTGGACGCCTCGGCGCTCAACCATTCGAACGTGAACAGCGCGATCGGACTGTGCACGCCGGCTACACCCACCGGGAACCTCAAGAGGCTCGATAAGATTCCAACGCTGTCGGCGGGTTCGTCCTTCGGCGGGCCAGGAGAACCGAGCAACTGGGAGAGGCTGAAGGAGTTCATCGAAGGGGAAATCTTCCCTGATGGAGATCCCGACAAGCTCGAGAAGGCGGGAGAGGCGTGGACACGTGCTGCGACTTCACTTCGCAAGCAGCAGAATACGGTTCGATCTGCGATTGAACCGATCGCAGGCGAACGGTCGGCCGAGGTTGTCCCAGCGCAAGATCAAGCATCCCTGATCGACCAGCACCTCGGCGGGATTGCGGAGTCGTGTGATGCCACCGCCAAGCTGTGCAACCAATTCGCACAAGAAGTGCGTGGGACCCGAGACAGGATCGCCGACCTTGTCCGGGAATTGACGTGCGAGCTCCTGGTAGCGGCTGCGGTGGGCGTCGCGTTGATGCTGGTGACTTCTGGGCTCAGTAGCCTTCTGGCAACCGCGGCAGGAGTGGCTAAGGCAACGCAAACGGGGGCACGTATCGCTGGCGTGATCCGCGCTCTGGTGACCGCAGTCGGCCCCGTCTTACGACCGGTTGCGTACGTGCTGGATCCGGTCGGCGCTGCCGCTGGTGATCTGGGCGCACTGATGGGGTCGCGTGCCGCGATGTTCGGCATGAACATGTCGAAAGGGTCCGTGCGGGCGGCCGAGCTTGCGGCGGCATTGGAGAGGATCCCCGCCTGGGCTCACGACGGAGCTTGTCAAGATGTCTGTGTAAGAACGTGACTCCTGGTGTTCCTGTGGTTGTTGGTGGGTCTAGCTGAGGTGGGGTTCGATGCGGTCGGGGTAGGCCAGGGCGAGTTGCTCGAGGGCCTGTTTCCAGTTCGTCACGACCTGTCCCTCGACGAGTCGTCCGGGAGCTCTGCGCGTGGCGGCGGGCGTGCCGCGTTCTTTCTCGCGTTGCCTGGCGCGTTTGTCCTCGATGTCGCAGATCGCCAACCACAACAGTTTGCGGACCGCGACGTCGTTGGGGAAGTGTCCCCTGTTCTTGATCACCTTGCGTAGCTGGTAGTTCAGCGACTCGATCGAGTTGGTGGTGTAGATGACTTTGCGTAGCTCGGGCGGGAACGCTAGGAACGGGATGAATCTGTCCCAGGCGCGATCGAAAGCCAATGCCGCACTCGGATATTTGAGCCCGAGCTCGGAGTCCCGGAAGGCTTCCCACTCGCGGCGAGCGGTGTCGGCGTCGGGGGCGGTGTAGATCGGTTTGATCGCCCGGGCGACGTCTTTGCGGTCTCTGTAGTTCACGAACCGCATCGAGTTGCGGATCAGATGCACCACGCAGGTCTACACCGTGGCCAGCGGCCAGGTGGCCTCGATCGCCTCGGGGAATCCGGTCAGCCCGTCACAGCAGACGATCAGGACGTCCTTGACGCCGCGATTGGCCAGATTCGCACACACCCCGGCCCAGAACTTCGCGCCTTCCTCGGCCTGAATCCAGATCCCCAGCACATGCTTGATCCCGGCCATGTCAACGCCAATCGCGATGTGGGCGTGCTTGTTTCGAACGTGGGCTCCGTCTTTGACCTTCACCACCAGTGCGTCGAGGTAGATGACGGGATACAACGCCTCCAAGGGCCGGTTCTGCCATTCGTCGACCGCGTCGAGGACCTCGTCGCAGATCTTCGAGATCGTCTCATGTGAGAGGTCGGTGCCGATCGTCGAGGCCAGATGGTGCTGGATGTCGCGCAGCGTCATGCCGCCGGCGTAGAGGGAGATGATGATGTCATCCAAGCCGCCGAGCCGGCGCGAGCCCTTCGGCACCAGTCGCGGGGTGAAGGTGCCATCGCGATCGCGAGGGATGTTCAGCTGGACCGGTCCGGCCTCGCAGGCCACCGTTTTCGGGCTCGAACCGTTGCGGGCGTTGGGCAGCTCCCGCCCGGCCGGGTCACCCTTCTCATAGCCGAGGTGATCGGTCAGCTCGGCCTTGAGGCCGCGTTCGAGGGCGAGTTTGATCAGGCCCGGAATCAACCCGCCCTCGCCGGTGATCTGGACCTGCCCGGAATCGATCTGAGCGAGCAGCTCATCGACCATGCCTGAGGCCTGCAAAGCCTCGGCCACCTCCGCAGTCGAGCGCGGCTCGGCCAGCTCAGGCAACCGCTCGTCGTCGTGGCCCCGCTGCGTATCGTCTAACGCCATGCTCATACATCTTCCTCTCACTGATGAGCACTGGACTTACACAGACCATCTGACACCCCCTCACGACGAACTCAAACGCGCCGTCGATCCGGACTTCCTCCGCAAGTCACTGGAGGCCGGCGGCGTACCGAAGAACGTCATCGACGACGCGATCGCCAACAACCCTTACCGCAACCTCACTCCGGAGCAGATCCTGGACCGCTACTGGGTTGACGGCAAGGGCTGGGCGTACCCGCCCAACAACGGTTTCAAGGGCGATTACCACGTGTCTGACAACATCCCCGAAGGCACTCGTCTGGACAGGATAGGTTCGAGCGACGGCGGTTTCATGGGACGTGACGGGGACTCGTATGGAGCACGTGCGCTTCCTCCCGGCAAGACGGGCGCCTACCACGAGTGGGTCGGTACTGGAAAACCGTTGCCAGACGCGTGGGAGGTGCGACACTGAATCGCCCCGGCTTTGTTGGAGGCTCGGTTAGTTGGTTCCAGCGGTTGCCGGGACCGGGTTTTCACGGTAGCTGGTGACTGTGTGGGTCGACCAGTAGGTGGTCTCGTACTCGACGGGTGGGACGTGTCCGATCTCGCCGTGCAGGCGGCGGTGATTGAACCAGTCGATGTACTCGGCGACGGCGATCTCGACCTCGCCGACACCGCCCCAGCCACCTCGAGGGCGCATTATTGGGTTGCGGATGCATTCGGCCTTGAACAGCGAGTTGAACGCCTCGGCCATCGCATTGTCGTACGAATCGCCCTTGGAGCCAACCGAAGTCACCGCATCGGCTTCGGCGAGGCGTTCGGTGTAACGGATGGCTCGATACTGCACTCCGCGGTCGGAGTGGTGAATCAGCCCGGCCACGTCCTGGCCGGCACGCGAGCGGGCCCACAACCCCATGTCCAGGGCGTCGAGGGCGAGGTCGGTGTGCATGGTGGTCGAGACCTGCCAGCCCACGATCATCCTCGAGAAGACATCGAGGATGAACGCGGCATACACCCACCCCGAGTGGGTGCGGATGTAGGTCAGGTCGGCCACCCACAGCGCATTCGGCGCCGCCGCGGTGAACTGCCGTTCGACACGATCTGCCGGCTGCGGAGTTTCGGCCCCCTCGCTGTGCGTGGTCGTGGGTGTCTTCAGCCTCGTTATCCCCTGTAGCCCATCAGCTTTCATCAATCGTTCGACGGTGCAGCGGGCCACGCCGATACCCTTCCTGTGTAGTTCGGCATGGACTTTGCGGGCGCCGTAGACGCCGAGATTGTCGGCATGCACGGTGCGGATCTCGCCGAGGACCTCGCGGTCACGGACCACCCGTGGCGCCTCGACTCGGCGAGAACTCAGATGGGCTCGCACCGTGGACGGAGCGATCTGGGCGGCCGTATCGCGCAAGGCCGCGCAGATCGGATCGACTCCGTGTTCGCCACGATGAGTGGCGACGAACTCCACGATCAGCGCTGTGGGCGGTCGATCTCCGCCGCAAAGAAAGCCGATGCCTGCTTCAAGATGGTGTTCGCCCGCCGCAGCTCACGGTTCTCCCGTTCCAGCTGCGCGATCCGTTCAGCCTCGCTGGTCGTGGTACCCGGTCAAACGCCGCCATCGATCTCGGCCTGCTTGACCCAGGTGCGCAGCGCCTCCGGGTGCACACCGAGTTGATCGCCGATCCGTTTGAGCGCCCCCGGCCGCGTGGCCGGGTCCTTGCGGGCTTCCACCGCCATCCGCGTCGCCCGCTCCTTCAGCTCAACGCTGTACTTCCGTGGTGCTGCCATACTCTCCATCCTTCACAGGTTCGAGAGCCTCCGACAAACCCGGGGCGATTCATTGGAGTTTCTTGGTGGTCAGTTCGGCGAACCAGCGTTCGACGAGGTTCATCCAGGATGAGCTGGTGGGAGTGAAGTGGACAACAAACCGCGGGTGCGCGGTCAGCCATCGCTTGACCGCGGGTGTCTTGTGGGTGGAGGCATTGTCCATGACCAGGTGGACGTCGAGCTCGTCGGGCACCTCGGCGTCGATCTTGCGGAGGAATCCGATGAATTCCGTTGCGCGATGCCGTGAGTGAAGCGAACCGATGACTTTGCCCGACGCGATGTCCAACGCCGCGTACAGGCTGGAGGTGCCGTTGCGCACGTAGTCGTGGCTGGCCCGTTGCGGGGTGCCCGGGAGCATGGGAAAGATCGGCTGGGTGCGATCGAGAGCTTGGATCTGGGTCTTCTCGTCAACGCAGAGCACCAGGGCACGTTCGGGTGGGTTCATGTAGAGCCCGACGACGTCGCGGACCTTCTCGGTGAACATGGGATCTTTCGACAGCTTCCACGACTCCTGTTTGTGTGGAGCCAATCCGAACGCTCTCCATACACGCGAAACAGTTGACTGCGACATGTCGAGATGCTCAGCCATCGACCGAGCCGACCAGTGTGTCGCATTCTTCGGCGTGGTCTCGAGAGTTGCGGTGATCAGGTCTTTGATCTGCTCGTCGCCGACGGTTCGAGGTCGCCCGGGCCGGGGTTCGTCGAGCAACCCCTCGCAGCGGTGCTCGACGAACCGGCCTCGCCATCGCCGCACGGTACCTCGGTTGAGGCCGAGTCGTTGTGCCACTTCGGTATTCGACCCGCCATCAGCGGCAGCGAGAACGATTCGTGATCGCATCGCCAAACCCGAGGCCGACGTTCGCCGACGCGCCCACCCTTCGAGCTCACGGCGCTCATCATCGGTCAGAACAACATCCACTGCTCGCGGACCCCGGGTTGCCATTCCCCAGCCTAACAACCGAATGACAATTAATGACTCAGGGCACTAGTTCATGGGCTCCGGTCTTAGGCAGGCAATGCATGGTCGGCGGGGTAGTCGCCTCCGCCGTCGAGCGCGCGTTGAGGTCGCTACGTCGCATCCCGCTAGAGCGAATGTGGGCACACTTCCGATAGGCGGATCGGCCTTGTTGGATCTACTATGTTCAAGCTTAAGATTTTGCTTGGTAACCGAACTGGTCGAGTCGTCGTCTGGCCACCGCCAACTCCCCTTCGGAAAAAAGCTTGGCAAATTCTGGCTCGACTACGACTGCCTCGACGGTGAGGTCCATCCGTCCGTGCTCCCACAGCACAGCGAAACCGTCAGATACCGCGGGAGCTGCCAACAACCGGCGTGCGGTCTCGTGCGGTCCGAGTTGGGCGAGCATGGCACGGTACTGGGTGGCGTTGTACCCAACCTCTGCCAAGGCACGACTGTAGACCTCCGTCATACGCTCCGCGAACCGATCGGCAACAGCTCCGAGATCAGGGGCCGTTGAGGATGGCGCGGGTTCCTCCGCCACCTCCCCGCCAACCGCTGCAAGGCTCTCGTTCTCCACGAAACCCAGCAGCGCATCCACCGACGTGAAGACTCGGTATCCGAGTTCCTCCAGCCGAGGCAGATCTGCCTCTTCGGGATCGAGCTCGAGGACGACCGGTACGCCGACTCCCGCCTGGAGTCCGTCAGGCCAGAATGCCTCGGCCACAGCAAGTTCGACTCCCGTCACGGGATCGGCGACTTCGGTGTCCACGACGGGCGCTGCGAACCCTCGGCGCATCAGCTCGTCGACCAGCGCCTGGACTTGCGCGGTGCGCGGATCGTCGACGACTTCTTCAGCCACATCGAGACGCTGCAGTGACGCCTCTACGTGGGGCCCGTCCGGATTGCGAAGGCTCTCGAGAAATCGTTGTGCCGACTCGGCGAGCAGTTCGCGGCGAGCTGCGAGGAAATCAGCGTAACGATCGACTCGCCACAGCTCGGGGTCCGTGGGAATCCATTGCGATTCCAGGACTCCCGGGTGTTTTGTCTGTACCTCGGGTAGGTAGTCGGCAGGATCGCGCTTACCGATCTTGATGTTGGTGTCTTGAGTCAGGAAACAGAAGTTGGCCAGCGCGTTGATCTCGTTTCGCTCGAATCCGTGCTTGCGCAGCAATGCCTTCGGGAAGATGTGATGCACTTGCAGCGATGTCAGTTTTCCGAGCAGCTCGGCGCGGAGCTCCAATCCGCTGCCGAAGTCTCGTGCGCCGTCGACACGCGTCAGCATGTAGAGCAGCGGATAGAACCGCGCGCCCCTCGTTGCCCCCGAGAAATCGTCCGGACCGATGGACAGATTCCCGCCGCGAGCACGCTCCAGTGCGGCGATCAGTGCATCTACGCCGCCTCTCTCGATGGTGTCGTAGTCCTGCTGGAGCACCGTCTCGGTCGAGCCGCTGAACCGTCCCCACAGAGCGGAATGGACGTACCAGTAGAGAACCTTGTCCCGATGCACGCTGTCGGAGAATCCGCCTCCGTTCGTGTGGAGGAGCCGAGAGACGACCGGCGTTGCGTAACGCCCCATCAGAACTCGGTCGTGATCGAGCCCGAGACGTCCGGAGGTCGCATCAAGAAAGGTGCCAATGTAGTTGACCGAAAGGTTCAACGCACGCTGGAACTCGTCAGCCGACACCTCGCTCAAAGACGAAAACAACGCTCGGCCCCGTGCAACCGCAGTGGCGTTTCGCAGCAACCATTCGAGGGAGAACTTGAAGCCGGCTCTGCGCCATCGCTCCAGGTCATCCCTCAGCTCTTTCCTCGCTTCCGGCCACTCGGCGCACAGTTTGGCGAGTGCGAGATCGCCCTTGGACAGCTTCGTACCGCCAGAGTTGACTTTGTTGAAGATGTCGACAACCTCGTCGACTGTCTTACCCGCTCCGGTGATCTTCTCCTGGTTGAAGTTTCGGTTCTCGATTTCTTTGATGCGGTTCAATCGCTCCAGATAGGTGTTGAGCACCTCTCGCTCAACGTCGGGGAACGCGGTCAGGTACTCGAACGGACCTTTCCGGAACAGCTCGGTCACGCTGACCCAGGTCGGGTCGCCTGCCATCTTGGTCGGTGTGTAGAACTCGAACACCTCGGTGGCGACATTGAAGTGCAGTCCGGTGAAGGCGTTGGCGTCTCCTTCGAAGAACGGGGGCGGTGTGCCACGGATGACGCCGTACATCGACGTCACTCGCTGCTGACCGTCCAGCAGCAGCTGACGCGTTCCACTGCCCCCGACTCGGCCTCGCACGGTGATGTCATCTGAGGTGGTCTCCCACATCAACAACCCACCCACCGGATATCCGCGGTAAAGCGACCTCATCAGACCGCGCACTTGGTCTCGGTTCCAGACGTAACCGCGCTGGAACTCGGGAAGCAGTACGGCGCCCGAATCGATTTCGTCGAGCAAGGTCGAGAGGCGGGTCATGGCGTTCTCCTGTTCAGCTCTTCTGCAGCGCGGTGACGAATGGACTGGCCTGGCCGTGCCAGGTGACGAGTAGTTCCTCACGGGCGCGGGTGCATGCCACGAAGAGCAGGCAGCGTTCCCGTTCGAGGTCCTGGTCGTGGGTCTGCTTGTCGTCCTCGGCTGCGGTCACCGCATTCGCCGCGGGTACGAATTTCGCGCCGACGCCAGCGACAACCATGCATCGGAACTCGAGACCCTTCATCCGATGCATGGTCCCGATCCGCACGGCGTCGTCGTCCTCATCGGCTTTCGCCAGGTCGATGTAGTCGATTCCTGCCGTAGTCATTGCCTGTTCGATCTTTGACGCGGTCCATCTGGCGCGGACCGCGATGCCGATCTCTGACAGGCCTATTCCCTTGTCCAGCCACGCGCGAACTGCGCCAGCGATGTGATCGGCCTCGTCCTCCGCGCTCGCTAGGCCGCTCAGTCGTGGCCTTCCACCGTGTACGTACGACTTGCAGCCAGCGATCGAATCGAGGCCGCCTTCCATGTCGTCGATCGGCTCGCCCCGAAGCAGGCCCAGACTCCACCCGAGGATCTCCGCGGTCGTGCGGTAGTTGATGTTCAGTCGCGTGGAGCGACCGGCGATCTTGATCCCGACTTCGCGAAAACTGACCCGATGGTCGTAGATGCGCTGGTGCGTATCCCCCGCAATGAACATGTCGTCGGGAGCTTCGGCAACCGAAGCGCGGAGGAGTCGCCACTGGTCGGGACTGAGATCTTGGGCTTCGTCGACGACGATGTGCCGAAACGGCTTGTCCGACGCCGTTTCGAGGAGACGGGTGGCCTCCCGTCGGATCGTCTCGTGAGTCCAGAGGCTCCGTTGAAGAAGGGTTTGTTCGAAGTCCCAGATCGCCTGCCACACCTGGGCGCGCTGGGCCGAACCCAGAGCGCGGCCACGGCCGGTCCGTTTGGCAGCGAGATAATCGCTCGCGGAGGAGATTCGGCGCGCCAACACCACTTGACGCCATTCCTCGGCGAGAAAGACTGCGCTGAAGCTGAGCCCCAACGTTCCGATCAGTTCCGTCCACAACGCGGTCTCGTCATCGGACGTGATCATGTGTGGAGCACCGTGCTTCTTCCGGAAGACGCGATGCGCGATTCGGTCAACGTGGGACACCTCGATCCGGCTGTCGGCCGTGTCGTCGTCGACGAGCATGTCCAGACCCGTTCGCAGGCTGTCGGACAGTGTGGAGGTGAAGGTCGTGACAAGCACCTTGCCGGCTCCGCGTTTGGCGAGTGTGTACGCACGATGCAGCGCGACGACGGTCTTTCCGGTGCCTGGCCCGCCGGTCACTCGTGCGGGTCCCTTGTATACGGCTTCGACGGCCGCCCGCTGCGTGGGGTGCAGATACACACGCCAGGTCGCGAACGGGTAGGCGAAGACGTCCATCAGTTCATCGGGGCCACTGACCAAGACGACTCGCTCGTTGCTGCGCAAGATCGCCGCGTCGAGATCCTCGGTGTCGATAGGCTCACTGAGGATGTGCGCACCGAGGTCGGCCCACACCTCCTCAGGTGTGTAACCTGCGGCAAGACCGAACAACACGTCCCATTGAAGTTCCGGGAGAAACGTTTTCGCGGCATCGAGTTGCGCCGGGTTAGTCACGGTCCGGGCGAACGCCAGCACTTTCTCGTCGATACCCAGTTTAGTCAGCTCGCCGTCCTTGATCCCAGCGAAGATGGGCGCACTCGCGCCCATCGTCTGCTCTTGCTGTTCGGGAAGATGGCGGTCGAGTTCGGCTTCGTCGCGGATCTCGATGACGCCTGTCGCCGAATTGACCGAGACGTTGCTACGTTGTGCCCACGCGTAGGCATCATCGTGGGGCAACACCTTGAGCAGGGTGTACACGTCACCACGGTTGGGAGCGAGGACGATACCCCGCCACGACTGGTCGATGCGGATCGAGCGGAAGTTCGGGTTGCGGGCGTTGGCGATCTTCTCCAGGTGCAAGCCTGTGTGGGTGGCGGCGTCGAATTCGTCGAAGACCTCGGTGACGCGTCTGTAGACCGGCTTCTCCAGCTTGCCCAGGTCTTTGAGGAATCCCTTGTCGATGGCGAGTGTGGGCAACCTTCGTCCTCTCCTGACTATTCGGGGTGGCGTGGTCCGTGTCCAGGGGCGGGGGTTACCAGGGACTTCCACCCCGTGCCCCCGTTCTCGATCGCTACGGACATCCGGTCGTAGGCTTCGAGGACCAGACGGCGTGTCCGGTACTCACCGAGATCGCGCTCCTCGAACTTCCGGACGACTGGAAAAGAATCCAGCACGTGCTCAGCCTCTGCGCGACCGAGGCCGTAAACATGCAGAAACCCAGCGTCGAGTTCGGCCCGGAGCAGAGCTCGACGCTCGGGGTCCCACCTGAAGGGCGGCCCCGCGTCGCCGAGATCTTCGGCGTATGGCTTGACACGCAACGATGTGTAGGTGAGTTCGACAACGTAGGGAAGAACCCAAAGGGAGAGCGCCGAACTGCGTCTCCACGGAGCAGCCTCCGCAAACATGCCAGGACGTGGAACTGACAGTTGCTTCACCACAAAGAAAGCTACGTCAGCGCCACTACTCTTCTGTCTCGTAACATAGTCGAATATCATTGTTGACCAAGTAGCATGAAGCAAAGGCGAACTCAGCAGATCCGCAGGCAATGCCACGGGTAGCTTGCCGCTAACTGCCGATGCGGGAAAGACCGCGGGCACAAAAGTGCGAGAATCACTCGCGCGTGCGATGCTTCGCCAACCCAAGAACCAGCGTCGATCCCATTTTCCCTCGAGCTTGGCGTTAACGTCACTCCGATCTACCCAGTACCTCGCCAACGGTTCGACGCGTGGATCGTCGTGCTCCTCATCCGTGAGGCGCGGCAGCGAGCCGACATTGAGTTGCGCTTGTGTCGCGCCCTTGTAGGTCGAGAACCGGTGGTCGTAGTGGCTGAGCATCTTTGCTTCGTAAAGCGGTACGTACTCCTTGCCGTGCCGCTTATACGACCAGCCGTTGAATTTAGCATCGACCAAGTCGTCGGGCGTGTGAAACAGCCCGGAATCATTCGCCATATGAAACATTGCCAGGAAAGATAGTCCCCAAGGGTTTCCGTCGGGGTCGTCGTCACGGATCAGCACGGGATGGCGCGAGTAGATGCCGAGAGTAATGTCTGCATCCGTCCGACTGCGGAACATCGGCAGGGTTCCAGTGTTTGGGTTCAGCGCCAAAACTTCTTTAGCCGCCAACTGGAACCGCTTCTCGGCGACGTCGGAGATATGCCGGTTGAGAAAAGCGAACTTGGTGCGTCGAACTCGACGCTCTGCCCCGTTCATTACGGTTACAGCAAACCGGTACGAATGGTGGACATCGCGGAAGATCTTCGCTTCGTTGTCGAAGTCGTAGAACGCATACAGCCGATGGTGACTCAGCGTATTCGCGAAGAACTCCGACGTGGTCTTGTCGGTGGCCAGCCCGGTCGGCGTGATGATCCCCGCTGCGCCGGCGGGACCCGCGACTGTACGCATGGTCTCGGCGAACACACTGTAAGTGTTGACGTCCCCTCGCCCAGTAAATGGATATCGCCCACTCTTGAGAAGCAAGTGAGCGGTGGCATCCGACTGCCGCAGAGTGTCTTGGTATTCGCGGAACAGGTCCGGGTCGGTGTCTTCGAGTTCCTCGATCATGCTCTTGCGGATGGCTGCCGTCTTCGCGCCCTCGATGTCACGGCGGCCCGCGTTGGCGAAAAACTCCTTGTCCTGGATCTTCACTCGCTCCCACGGTGGATTTCCCACGACGCACGAAAACCCGCCGGCCCATCCTGCCTCACTGTTCGCGTTGTCGTCACCATCGACAGTGAAGATCCCCGGAAACTCCAGGTGCCAGTGGAAGAATCGATACTGTCGCGCCAGATTGTTGATCTGGGCGATGACAGTGTCCGGTACAGATTCCGGACTCTCGGACAATTGCCGCAGAGTGCCATATGTGATGCCCTGCCCTGACGTCTCCGTCTTGTGCTGAACGAATGCCGCGCACCAGGCGTCCGCGACGAGTTTGGTGGCGACGAGATCGGGGTCTTCTTCGAGTCGCCGCCACGCGTCGGCTCGTTCGCGCATCGCTGCTACGGAGGCCGCTGTGCCGGCGTCGGCATCGCGTGCCGCTTTGGTGAACTGACGGGTCTCGACGTCCAGGCTCTCTGACCCGAACGAGATCGTCAGCTGCTCCGCGTCGGCATTGCGTTCTGCTTTGTTGCGGGACTTGAGCTTCTTGGTCCATTCCTTGTCGTCATCCCCGAGGGCCACGAATGCCGTGTCAGGAATGTTGTGGCGCAAGAGCTCCGGGGTGGCGCCGAGCAGCGTGTTGCCCACACGGAAGTGGGCGTCCAGGAAGGGAAATGCCCGGTCAGCATCAAATGCCTCGAGCCAGAGTGCGACTTTGACGATCTCAATGGCGAGGTCGTTGATGTCGACGCCGTAGACGCAGCGCTCGATGACATCGGCGGTGGCCTCGCGGAGCGCAGCAGGGGCCGGTTCGGTGTCTCCGGTCCGGACCGTGGCGAGCGCGTTCGCCAGACGACGAGCCGCCGCGACAACGAAATGACCACTGCCGCACGCTGGATCGACCACTGTGAGATCGAGGAGAGCGCTCTCCGGATCGTCGGAACGGAGTGCTTCGTCGATGAGCGGGTCGAGGGCCTCGTCGAGGACGAGCGCGATGAGGTCGCTCGGCGTGTAGTAGGAACCGGATTTCTTGCGGTCGTTTCCGGAAGCGAATTCGAGGGTGAAGGTGCGGTCGTCGGCGTGGTATCGAGGAGTGTAGGCGAGCAAGCCCTCATACATGCCGCCCAGTTCTTCGCTGTCGAGATTTCGATAGTCGACGGGGCGCGGGACGCCGGTGACGGGGTCGTCGATCTGCGAGAGAGCACGGATCGCGGCGAGGAAGGCCCGGTTGGGCAGTCTCGCGCCGTCCAGGATGCTCAATGCGTCTCGGGTGAACAGACTTGCTCCCAGCCCGCCGAGGCCGAGGTTCGGAAGTCCCTCTCCGGCAAGAGCATCGGTGACGATCTGGTGCGACTCCCACAGATCGGTGTGCCAGCCGCCGATGGGTGACGCGGCGAGTTTGCGTAGCCGTGCGGTGGAGAAGTAGGCGGCGTACAGAGTCCTCGCGGCTGCCGGCGCTTCGGCGCTGTGAAGCAGGCCGCGGTCCTCGACGACGAACAACACGATCAACCGGTAGGCGACACGCAACAGCGCCCGTTGCAGGTCGCGGTCTGCGTCGGACGCCGCGGCGAGCGTCTCTCTCAGTTCGATGTTGGCGGGGTGCGAGACGAACCCGGTGCCGAGTTGCTGGAGGGCTGCAGCGATCCCGTGCTGTAGGTTCAGCATTGCGCGGGCGCCGTCGTCGATGGCGGTGGTTCGCCATCGTTCCAGCCAGCAATTGTCGAGCTTGGGTTCGGTTTGCTCCGCGTCTGCCTCGTCGGCCTCCTCGGCGTCGGCTGCAACCTTTGCAGCCTTGACATCGAGCCGCGGCGCGAATCGGCTGGCGTGGACGGTGAGGAACAGGAGGCGGAAATCAGCGTAGAGCTGATCGGAGAAGATGACGTCGAGGTCGAACTCGACGTAGGACTGGCGCGTAAGGCTCGAGGCGTCGCGCAGCAGCCGCAGCTGGTGGCCGTTGGACAACACTGCCCAGAGGGCCCGGTCTTCGCGGTTGAGGTAGTCCTGCACCATGGCCTGCGGTGCCCGTGCGGTCACCGACGCGGTCCTGGTGTCCAGGTCGATGCCGGCACCGACGAGATGCAACGGGACCCAGACGGTGGGATCGGCGGAGTCACCCCATGTGACCCGGTGTGAGATGGGAAAGTGCGGTGCCTGCTCCTCGCCGAGGCCGAGCGGGACCGGAAGTCCACCGGCAACTACATCGGGCCGGCCCCAACCGAGTTCGTAGAGCAGTGGTAGCAGCCACTTGTCGCGGGTCAGTTTGGTCGCGGGGTCGTGTGCCGGAAGACGGTCGAGTGCGGCAATCCACCGGCGATGGGCGGCAACCATGGCCTCCCAGGCGCGGGCGATGGCGCCGCTGAGCGTCATCCCTGGTGGGAGTTCGTAGTCCTCGGCCCGCTGGCCCGGCATCCGCTGGTCACCCGCGCGGGGTAACGCCTCGGCGGGCAACGCGGTGCCGACGGCGCGGACAGCCCGGTGGACCGACAGTGTGCTCATTGTGCACGTCCTTCCGGTAGCAACACGTAGACACCGAGCACGTCCACGGGTGGAAGGAACCGCACCACGGGCGCCCTGCCGGTGGTGTGCGACGCCTTGCGTACGGCTTTGTGCTCTGCCACGAGGTCTTTCGCGGCGTCTCGGCCCGTGTCTGCCAGATGCCGGTTGAGCTCGGGCAGCCGCTCGAGCGCCCGGCCGAGCTGCTTGCGGGCGAGAGCATCGTCGACGTTGCCAGACGGTGTGAGTGACAGGAGTGCGTCGGCATCGGCCCGTGGCAGCCACGTGAGCGAACCTCCGGCGACCGTGTATGCCAGGAATCGGGCCTCTTCGGCAACCTGGGTGACGGTGGCGCTCGCCCCGGGAACGGTCACCTCCATCCGGTACCGCACCATGAGCAGCGTGGTGACCTTGCTGACGCCGCGCGTTCGCATCACTCCGGCACGGCGCGCGGGCCGGGCGACCGCTTCGAGCCGTGGATCGAGGGCGGCTTCCAGGACGTAGCGCGCCAGCGCCTCCACGGTCGGGTCGGTGCGGTTGAGCACGCTGTGACCCGACGGGACCGGCAGCGAACGATGGAAGTGGATCCGTCCATCTCTGCCGGGCGGGAGCTGGTCGCGGACGGCGGCGGGCAGCGTGGTGACGAGTGCGGTGAATCCCTCCGCGTCGTCGCTGATGGTCGCTCCCATGAGAGACAGGGCTGTGCGGGTGAACGATTCGACATCCGTAGGGCCGCCGAGTGCATGGCGCATCTCCCCGAGCACCTGCTCGACACTCTCGGGTTTGAGGCCGGCCTGCCGGAACCGGGTTCGGGAGACCTTCTCCCGTTCGGCGGCGTTGACCCATTCGGTCTCCACCCGTTCGGCGAGTGTGGCCGAGGTGGCGGCGCCGAAGTCGAAGGTCAACTGTTCGGCGTCTCGTCCGCGCAACAGCATCGACTCCCAAATCGCCTTCATGACCGTGGTGGAGTCGACCGGGATCGGCACCGAAACACCCAGGGCTTTCTTGATGTTCTCGTGCCGCTGGATCAGCACCTTGAGCACGATGCCGTCGATGCCGTTGTCCTCGCCGTAGTAGGTGACGGTGCGCACGGTTGGCGCCTGCTGACCGAACCGGTCGACGCGCCCCTCGCGTTGTTCGTGACGGGTGGGGTTCCACGCAAGGTCGTAGTGGACCACAGCGGTGAATCCCTCCTGCAGGTTGATGCCCTCGGAGAGGCAATCGGTGGCGATCAACAGTCGCGGACCTTCGTGGCCGGTGAGGGCACCGACCTGGGCCTCACGTTCTTCCGGGGGCAACGTACCGGTCACGGCGCCGATCTTGAGTGCCTTGTTCTTGGCCAGCGCCGTTGCGAGGTGCTCGGCGAGGTACTCAGCGGTGGGGATGTAGCGGCAGAAGATGATTGGATGGTAGCCGTCGTCGATCAGCGTCTTGACGAGAGGGATCACCCGTTTGAGCTTGGCATCGGAGCGTGGGCCTTTCAGGGCAGCTGCGGCGGCTGCCAGTCGCCGTAACTCTTTGCGTGCCTTGGTGTCGTGAGCGTCCGTATCCCCGGTGTCGGCACCGACGGCCACGTCTTCGGCCTCTACGGAGTCATCGAGATCGGTGTCGAGGACACGCGGCTCGGCGTAGGCGTCGACCTCGGCTTCGTCGTCGGCGCCGGCCATGGCGGAGCGGTTGAGGAGGGTCTGTTCGGCTGCGGCCGGACTGGAGGCCAGGCAGCGCAGCAACGCGATCGCCGACCACCAGCGGACCCGCTGACGCACGACGCTCAGGGCGGGGTCGTGCACCTGTTCCCGGACGTAATCCATCACGTCGTCGAACAGGTCACGGTAGGATCTGGTCAGCTTGTAGGCGGTCTCCGTGGTCTCCCGCTCCGGAAAGGGCGTGTTCTCCTGGAAGTCTCCGCGGAGGTACTCGCGAATATCGGCGCGTTGACGCTGAATCATGTACTTGGCCAGAAGGACTCGATCAGCTTCGCGGGCAGGACCGGACAGGTCCAGCGGAAGGTCTGCGAGCCGCTCGTCCAGGAGGCCGATGAGCGATTGCCACGCGGCGTCGTCGCCGCTGTGTGGGGTCGCGGTGAGCAGCAACAGGTGCCGGCTCGGATCATCGGCGAGTCTGCGCAGCAACGCGTAACGGAGTTGCGCCTGGGACGACCTCGACACCCCCGCATGCGGCACGCACGTGTGCGCCTCATCGACGATCACCAGTTCGGGGCAATGAATCGCGAACTCGTCACGCCGCGTCTTCTGCTTGATGAAGTCGGTCGAGATCACCAGGTGCGGATAGTGCTCGTACACGCTGGAACCGAATGGGACGCTGCGCATCAGCCGGTTCACCGTCGAGGGCAGCAGCAATTGCGCGTCGATGCCGAACTTGTGTCGGAGTTCGCTCTGCCACTGAGGCGCCAACTGTGGCGAGCACAGCACGGCGAGTCGTTGCACCTCTCCGGTGGCGAGAAGCTCCGCGGCGATCAGGCCGGCTTCGACCGTCTTTCCGATGCCGACGCCGTCGGCGATCAGCAACCGCGTGACGTCCTGTTTGGCGGCCATCATCAGTGGCACCAGCTGATAGTTGCGGGGAGTGACCGCCAGCCGGGCGAAGGACCGGAACGGGCCGCCGCTTGCATTGAACGACAGACGTAGCGCCTCGCGGAGAAGACGTGCGCGACTCGCGTCGCCCCGGTCGTCGACGGTGGGCGGCTCGAATGAGGCGGGAGCGAAGTCGTCGATGTCGGGTAGGAGGACGGATGTCTCGTCTTCGTGTCCACCCAGCGGCCGGACCAAGAGGGTGCCATCGGGCGACCCCGGTAGAACCAGCCAGTCCCGGCCCCGGGCGGTAACGAGACTGCCCGCCGGGTAATCAAGTGCCGTCACGCCCTATCCCTTTGCCTTCCCGAAGATCGAGATGTTCTCTTCGATGATTTGTAGCCAACCGTCGGCGGCGTCAGCGTATCCGAACTCCAGCACCAGCCAGCCCGCCTCGTCCTCCAGTTGCCTTCGCTGCTGTTCATCTCGGCCCTGTTGATGTGCGGAGTCATGGACCGGTCCGTCGATGAACACCGCAACATCCATACCGTCGGCGTGGTAGGTGAAATCGGGTCGTACGTAATAGCCTTCGACAATGCGCTGAGCATCGTCGGGTAGCCGATAGCCCCGGTCGTCGAGCAGGACGAGGAACTTCTTCTCGAGTTCGCTGTCGCATGCCGCCGTGAGACGATCGAGCTGCGAATCCCGGTCCTCACCGCCGGCACCGACGGCGACGCCTGCGACGGCGAGCTCCTGCAGGAGAGGCAGGACGCAGTGCCGGTCCAACCGCTGGTGGTCCCATTGATTGCTGTAGGACAGGAGGCAGTCGTAGCACGCTTGGGCACAGTCCTCGACAGCGTGCGGGGCGCGGCGCAGGTCGTTGCCGGTGTCCGGGTCGAAATGCAGGATCTCGATCGCTTTTCGGGCGACCGCCCGGAGCTCACCGTCCTCGGTTGCGAGCCGACGCAACACTCCGGCACCGCCTTCGGCAGCCTCGAAGAACAGTAGCCGCGACCACGCATGGTCACCGGTGTTGCTCGGCAGTGACTCGACCGCGAGTTCACTGCTCTCCAGCTGGTAGATGGCCTCGATCCCCCGCTTGAGGGCGTACATGGCCACCATACGCACCTCGGCGGGGACGGAGGGATCAAGATGAAGGAGCAGCGCGTTGCGGTGGTCCTCAACATAGGGAACCACACGCTGATACCGAGGGACCTCCCCGTGCTCGTTCTTGGCGAGGTCGGCCTCACCACACCAGCGGCCCTCGACGGTGTCGAGTACGTGCCCACGAGTGTCCTTGTCCTTTCGCCGGCGCAGTCCCACGTTCATGCGCCGGATGAGAGCTGTATCGCCGTACGTCATCGTGGCGAGCTCACGGTCGTTCACGGACACGCTACTGGTCAACTGCCCGGCCCGGACCCCGTGCGGCACAAAGCGAATGGTCGTGACGATCTCGTGCCCGGCGCGTTGTCGTTCTTCCTCGTCGGCACTGATGCGGTCACGCCGGCGGGTCTTGACAGACAGCAGTCGCATCATGCTGGTCATCGTGTCGAGAGAGCCGCCACCGCAGTGCTGGCAGAGATCCACGTCGCTGGTCTCATGGAGATAACCGCAGAGGTTGCACCGTTTGATCTCGGTGATGTTGACGCCGCTGCCGTCCTCCCGTGCGGGCAGACTCACGCGGTCGACCTGATAGCGGGCACCCTCGTGATAGATGAATGCCCCCGGCCCGAACTCACTGATCGCCATGAACCGCGGGCGCTGGATGAAGTCGCCTTCACCGTTGCGTGTCCGTCGTTCTGCCGGGATGAACGCCGACAGCGGGAGCCGCGGAAAGGAATACCCGGGTAGGAAGCCCTCGGATGCGAAGTAGCGGTAGGTGTAGAAGTCGCCTTGCAAGACGTCGTCGACTTGGCCCTTGAGTAGATCGAGTGCGGCACGCGCCTCAGAGATACGGCCACGAGCACGCAGCTTCGATGCCTCGGATGCGCCGATGGTCTTGAGGGTCTGGTTGGCCACGTCGAGTTCGTTCTGTGCTTCGCGATAGAGGCTGCGCCAGCGGTCGGCGGCGCGATCAAACCGCTTGGGCGCTTCGGCGACGGTGGCAGCGACCCACTTCTCGGTCCACCAGGGCGCAGAAGTGACCTCATCTGACGCTGCGAGCACCTGGGTGATCGCCGCGGCGGCCGCAGTACGGCTCTTCTCGGCGACGATCGAGGACAGCACTTCTGCGCGAAGCGGCTGACCGGGCTGGTCGATATCGAGAAGGTCGACCATGCTCGCCTTGAGGTCCAGGCCGCACTTCACGAGCCAGATCGAGTGGGCGTGCGCCCGCACAAGATCCTGGTTGCCCAGTTCCAGCCGCGGAGGCGCAACAGCGCCGGCCACCATGTCCTGACTACGGCGGAAGTAGTACGCGTCATGAGCGTTTCCGGTTGCACAGTAGGTCAGCGCAATCGCAGGTTGACCCGACCGGCCCGCGCGACCCGAGCGCTGCGCGTAGTTGGCCGGCGTGGGCGGGACATTCCGCATGCCCACCACATTGAGGCTCTTGATGTCGACACCGAGTTCCATCGTGGGGGAACAGTAGAGGACGGGCAGCGCGGCTTCGCTGAACTCTTTCTCCCGATCCTGGCGCTTCGAGGGTTCTACCTGCGCGGTGTGTTCGCGCGCTTCGAGGCCGACCAAAGCTTGAGCAGTCTTGATGTACAGGTTACGAAAGTAGGGATTGACCCGGCCTTGTGTCTGGTTGCCCCGGATCGGATCTGGCGCCCGGTACTGACCGGTCCCCGGCAACCACTGAATGAGGTCCGACCTGACCCGGTATCCGGTGGGACGCCGAGGATTCTCGACTCTCACCAGAATCCCTGCAGTTGCCATCATCTTCATGAGGCACTCGATCAGGGCCAGGGCATCTTTTGGCCTGATGGCGTGGTCGAATCCAGGGAATCGCTGGGGCCTTCGCAGCCACCGACCGTATGCACCCAAACCGGAGATGAAGAGATCAGCGCCAGCTCCGGCAGTCTTGGGCCGACTTCCCGGGTAGGCGGTTCCGCTGTAGGTTCCCGTCTCGTCGGCTATGGCCCACGGATCCTTCAGCCACTGCCTGCTCGTCCGCCGAACCGCATCGAACTTTTCCTCGGTCAAGAACTCCGTCTCGATGCACAGGTTTCGCCTCAACTCATCGAGGAGAACGTGCATAAGCTCCGATCTGGTGGTGGCGGCCGCGCTACTGAGCGGCTCCCCGCAGGTCGACCATTTCTCGTCGTCGGCGGCGAGCGATTCGATACCGTCGTAGGTGAGGCGGAGTTGCCCCGTCTGTTCCAGGTTGGGCATGGTGATGCGCCATCCGCGTTTGAGATCAGCCCACAACCGGTATGTCACGACGTCTCGCAGAGCGCGGGCAATGCGCTTGCGTGGGAGGGGTTCATCGGCGGTGTCCTCATCGCGTGCGAAGAACTTGAGAGTGTCCCCCCGGAGTGCCTTCACGACCTTCGGTCCGAGCACCTCGTCGGTCAACGGCTCGTCCGGATCGTCCTTCTCGTGCTCCCGCGCCGCTCGATAGAGCGCCGAGCGTATCAAAGCGACGAGCACGAAATCGTTGAAATGGCCGGCCTGAAGACTCGCGTCCTGACGGTTATCGCTGAACGCCAGGAACTTTCGGGCCTCAGGGTCGAGATCGAACTCTCCGCGAAGCGCCCTCACCACCGACTGCGACAGCACGGTGACCGCGCTGGCGCGGCCTTCGGTACCGAGGCTCGCGACCCGCGAGAACTCCGAGGTGCGGGTGCTCTCATAGCTGGTCTTACAGGAAGGGCAGAAGTCGAGTCGCCTGAAGAACGCCACAGGCAACCCGTCGTCAGTGATGGTGCCGTATTCGTCGACGCGATAGGGCTCCGGCAGGCGTGTGCGGCGGACCTTGTCCAGGACGTCACCGGATCCACTGGATACGACCCAGTCTTCGGGAACGAGTTCGAGAAGTGCCCGATCGGAAGCATCTGGCCACGGTCCATCCGGGAGGTACAGCAAACCCTCGGCCTCGGGCTGTTCACCGAGATCGGAGTTGAGGATCCTCGGACTGAACTTCTCTCCACCGCGTTCCAGACCGACGACAAGAAAATCCTGGCCACACTCACGGCAGAATGCCAGCGGGTAGAGCGGCTGTCCCGTCGGACGGTTCGGTGCGCTCCGCTGATACTGCGTCGTGAGGAACCGAGTGGCCGGCGGCTCCAGCGTGGTGTAGACGGTGTCACCTTTGCCGATGAACTGGTGGAGCTTGAATGCAAACAGCGCACGGCCACGTGTGTCCCGCGCACGTGAGCCGGCGAGAAGCAATTCCTGCAGCTTGACACGGCAGACCCGCTCCTCCGCCCCGGTCTCCCCAGCGAGCTCTGCGGCTGCGTCGCTCAGCTTCACCGGGCGCCGACGGGCCAGCGTGCCGTCTTCGGTCGTGTGCAGGCCGAACTTACCCTCGGTCCAGATCGCCAGAGCATCACGTCGCAGCTCCTCCCAGCTCTCCGGGGCTGGCGCTCCCAGTCGTGCCTCGAGCACGGCGGGATCAGCTTCGCCCTCTGTCGCGCGACGCAGGGTCTCCCCCACGACGTTTGCCGCGGGGATCTCGACACCAAAGATGCGAGTCGCGAGTTCTGCCACCTGCCGGCGTTGCTCGCTGTGGGTTCCCGGGCCGGCCAGCGTCGCGCTCGTCCCGATGCACTGGATCGCAGTCGAGCTGACCGCACCACGCAACCGTCTCACCAGCATGGAAACGTCGGCACCCTGCCGACCCCGGTAGGTGTGCAACTCGTCCAACACGAGAAACGACAAATTCTCCGCGCTGTTGATCAGCGCCTGGCGCTCACGTGGGCGGGTAAGCATCAGTTCGAGCATCACGTAGTTGGTCAGGAGAATGTCCGGGGGCGAGGCGAGAATCTGCTCCCGCTCGTCCTTCTTCTCCTGACCCGTGTATCGACGGAAGGTGACCTTCTGGTTCACCTTGCCGAGGAACTTCTCCAACTCGTTGTGCTGACTGTTGGCCAGAGCATTCATCGGGTACACGATGATGGCACGCACACCCTTGCCGGAGCCCTCCCGAAGAACGCGGTCGACGATCGGAACGATATAGGCCATCGACTTGCCTGAGCCAGTTCCGGTCGTCAGCACATAGGACTCATGACGGGCGGCTATCTCGAAGGCATCGGTCTGGTGCCGGTGGAAGGTGATCTCGGCGCCCACGGGATCGTGCTCGGTGCGGGCCCGAAACACCGTGCTCGCGTCAGCGTGCAGGAGACCGCGCTCGACCAACGCGTCCACCGTGCCGCCGGGCTCGAAGGCCGGATTCAGGGCGAGCCACGGTTCGGGCCAGAGCAGGCCGTCTTCGATCTCCTTCTCGACCCGGTCGCGGACCTGATCGTCCTTGATCTCCAGGAAACCCTTGACGAAGCTTTCATAGTCACCCAGGACCTCGTCGAGGACACCGAAGGCGTCCATACGACCATCCTCCTTCAATTACACCGTCACCAAACCCATTTGACCTTACTGGGGATGACCGACAGACGAGCTGATTCAAAGCGCGAGTCACCTGATCGGTTGTATCGCGAGGCCGCTCTGCAGTGCCAGCAGCTCAATCGCCCTACCTCGGACGCGGCGCAGGAAACTCGCAGTAGACGCGGTCCTCATGAGCGCACAGGGAGCGGAGAAGCTGTGCCGGACGAAACCACATACTGCTCGACAGACCCACAAAGATGATAGGTGTGTCGGATGGCGTCCCACGGTGACAGAACCGAATCAATGGCACAAACGAGAACGGAACGGCGATGCAGTGGTGCTCGAGTAGGCCTTATCGCGATGATCTCTTCCGTCGGCGGTACGAACCTCACGTCGCACGGATCAACAAGCTCGTCGACCGGTTGCGTGCCGAACATCCAGAACGCTTCATCCCCTACGTTGCGCCAACCTATGGCGGTGAAAATGCACGGGTCCTGGCCTTGCTGCAGGACCCCGGACCGAAGACGAACCCCGAGAACATGAACGGCTCGGGAATGCTGTGTATCGAGAACGTCGACGGCTCAGCTGAGCGATACAAGATGTTTCTCGCCAAGTACGGCATCGACGTCTGTGACATTCAGGCGTGGAATGCGTTTCCGTGGTACGCGACTACGTCGCAAAAGTACGGGTCTGATGGAACCGCCTCCTACTCGCCCGCCGACCTGGACGATGCGACTCAGGCGCTGGCCGAGCTTGTCTACAGGCTTCCACGGCTCCGTGCCGTGCTACTTCACGGCTTAGTCGCTCGTGACGCCTGGGCGAGACTCGATGCACTTAGGCCGAACTTGACCGAGGGCGTAGTGCCGATCCCGTCGTGGCACACCAGCCCGAAGGTCGTCGATCCCGCAACGAAGTCGAAGGCGCAAATAGACCGCTTCACAGGGGAACTCGACAAGTCTTTCGCGGACGCGGCGAACGTTTTGCGCGATCCTTCGCAAGACTACTCGGCCGGACCGCTGGTGTCATATCGCACAAGCCTTTGGGACGTCGGAGGCACTAACTGAGCATCGGCAGCCGACGGCCGAGGCTCGCGGGTTGATATCGCCAGCTCGTTTCTGACCGACGGTCCGGCTTGCCGGACCGGACCGACTTTCCCCGTCCTACACCTGCAACTGACTCCCTGACCGCCGCAACTCCGAAAACGCCTTGATAGTCGTCGACGTTGCGGTCGCAATCGGCCGCAGATCCGGACCGGCCTCGACCTTCGACACCATCACCACGTTATCCACGTACGGCTGGATGGTGCTGGTGTTCTGCACGGTGGCGACGATGATCAGCTGGAACCCGAACTTGCGGAACGCACTTAGTGCCTGTTGCGCGAACTGCGGATCAGACTTGGAGAACGCCTCGTCCAGCATCAGCTGGGCGAAGATCGGCCGGTTGTCGTTGCCGTGGGGGCTGGCCAGGTTGAAGCTCAGGGCACCGGCGAGACAGAAGGCCATCAGCTTCTCCTGCTCGCCGCCGGAGTTGTCGCCGGCGTTCGAGTAGGTACGGATGGTCTCGCCGCTCTCGGCGTCGTGCTCCTCACAGTAGAAGTCGAAGCGGTTACGCACGTCGAGGGCGTCGCGCGTCCACTGGCGGTCCTCCAGGGTGTTGCCGGCGAGGCGTTCGCGCAGCAGCAGGATGTCGGAGTACTGCTCGAGGATGGCCTGCTCGTCGCCGAAGCTGACCGCCGTTGCACGCGTGGAGATCTGGCGGGCTTTCTCGGTCAGCTCCTCGACCGCGGCGAGTTTCTTGCGGCCCGGGACCAGCCGCAGGCGGGTGCCGCTGTTGAACGCCACCGCGCCAAGACCGGTGTTGACACGTTCGATCTGCTCGACGATGCGTCGTTCCTCGGCGTCGGCGGCCATGTGCAGACCAAGGATCGCGCCGGGTGCCTGCTCGGTGATCAGGCGGCGCATCCGCTCGTAGGCCGACGGCAGTTCGCGTTCGTCGATGCGGCGGCAGACGGCGACGTAGTCATGGATGCGTTCGTCGAAGTCGTCGCTGTCGTTGGGGATGGCGTCGGGGAATTCCTCGTCGTAGGTGTCGAGGATCCGGGCCAGCTCGTCGCGGGAGCGTCGTGCATCGGAGCGCATGCGGTCGCGTTCGCGGCCGGCGGCCTTGACGATCTCCTGGCGGTACGGCTCGGGGTTGAGCACGTCGAGGGTCGCCGAGAGGTCCTCGCGGAAGCCGTCGAGGGTCTTCTCCGCCTGTGCGGGAACGTCTTCGGGCTTCAGCCGGTCGATGAGGTCGAGCAGTTGGGTGCGTCGTTCGTCCTGGCGGGCGATCTTGTCCTTGACCAGCGCGGCCTGCGAGATCGCGTGGCGCACCTGCTCCCAGAGGTCCTCGGCCTTGCGCTGCAGGGCCTCGACGTCGGGGTTCTCCTCCATGAGGAGGTCGTACTGGTCGGTGAGCTGGTCGACGCGATCATCGACGGAATCGACGTCGATCTCGTTCCACTGCGTGAACTGCTCACACACACGGCGATAGGCGTCGCGGCGTCGTTCCTTGGCGGAACGTTCGCGGTCGAGTTCGGCGCAGTCCTCACGGGCGTCGTCGAAAGCGCGCTCCTCGTAGGCGAGTTCGTCGCGCAGCGCGGAGATCTTGGACTCGACGTCGCCGACAAAGATGTACTGCGACCGGCGCAGCTGCTGGCGGTCGTCCTTGACGGCCAGCTTCGCCGAATCCTTGCGCAGACCCTGGTCGGTGACGGCCTTGGCGTACTGGGAGAACTCCCCCGGGTTGTCGACGCACATGTGATTGCCGAGCTTCGAGAGCACCGTCATCGCCTCGGCGGCACACGGATGGCCGGGGTCGACGGAACGCAGCTTGGACGCCAGGGTGCCCGGCTCGACGTCGGGCATCGGGCGGGTCTCGGCCTGGTGCAACTGAATCCGGCCGCGCATGTCGTGCGAGTTGACGAAGCGCAGGGCGGAGCGGAAGTGCTTGTCCGGCACGAGCAGTCGGAGGCCGGCGTTGCGCAGGACCTTCTCGACGGCCAGGCGCCAGCGTTCCTCGTCGGGGTCGAGTTCGACGAGTTCGGCGACGTACTTGAGCTCGGACTCGTCGATCTGCAGCGCGTGCGCGATGACGCGGCGCATCTCGTGTTCGGTGCGCGGCAGGGCGGAACCGGCCTGCTCGACGCGGCCGAGTTCTTCCTGCGCGGTGTCGCGCCGGCTGCGGGCGGCGACCTCGCGGGCGAGCGCCTCGGCGTAGTGGGCGCGGCCGGCCTCGAGCTGGCCGTCGATCTTGGTGGCCTCTTCGATGAGTTCCTCGCGCAGCGACCAGAAGCCCTCTGCGTTGGTCGGCGGTGAGAAGCCGAGTGCGGAGACCTTGTCCTCGTAAGCGTTTCGTCGTGCGGTGACCTCGGTGCTGAGTTTCTGTGCGCCGCCGAGCTGTTCGCGCAGCGGAGCGAGGTCGCCGGTGGAGGTGGCGATGCGGGCCAGCAGCAGGCTGTGGTCCTGGCGCAGCTGGTCGTGCTGGGTGGTCAGCGCGGCGAGATCACTGTCGAGGCGGGTGATTTGGTCGTCGAGGTCGGCGACCTCGGGCTGCGCGTTGCGGATCCGCAGATTGTTGACGTAGCTGCGGATGGTGTTGCTGTCGATGGTGTCGAGGACGCTGAAGGTTGCCGACTCGGTCGCGTACCGCTCGTGGACCTCCTCGATGTTGCCGAGGATGGTGCGCTTGCGACGCGCGACGTCGAGCAGTTCGCGGGCCTCGACGAGCGGGTCGATCTGCTCGAGGGCGTCGGCTATGCCGACGATGGACGTCGGGGCGTCGAGCATGAACTCCCGCACGAACTGTGCGAGACCGCCGACGCTCTTGAGCGACTTGGCCTTTCCGAGGAGCTGCTGCGCGGCGTCGGAGCCGCGGATGCCGATGAGCGAGTACAGCGTCGAGAGGTACTTGCCCTCGCCGGGACCGCCGCGCCAGCCGCGGTCGCGGAACTTGGCCGAGTTGTAGTTGGCCGCGGCCCACTCGTTGCAGGCCTCGACGACGTCGGCGTCGCCGTCGTAGATGAAGTACGAGCTGTGCGCGTCGGTCATCTTGCCCGCGGCCAGCCACTTGAGGACCAGACCGGTGATGGCGGTGCCCGAGGTGGAGGTGTAGGTGACCGCGATGGCCGCCCACGCCGGGCCGGTGCCGCGCAGGTACATGATCTCGCGGTGCGCGTTGGTGCCGTCACGCCGCTCGCCCCACGCGCCGCGCACGTACTTGCCGACGGTGCGCTTACCGCTCGACGAGCCGGCCGCGGTGGCGTCGCCCGAGGCGTTGAAGTTGCGGCGATGGTCGGGCAGGAACGCCAGCGAGATGGCGTCGAGCAACGACGACTTACCCGAACCCGACGACCCGGTGATCAGAGAACCGTTGGAGCTGAACGGGATCGAGTGATACCCGTCGAACACGCCCCAGTTGATCAGCTGCAACCGGGACAGGTGGTACTGGTCGACGCTCACCACTCGTCTCCTTCGTCGTCGCCGAAGCTGCCGTCGGCATCAAGATCGCGGACGTCGGGTTCCGTCGGGTCGTCGGCCGCGTTTTCCGGGGGTTCTTCCCCGGTGTCGCCGGAGCCGATGAACTGCTCGAACTGTCGCTGCAGATCGGTGATCACCGAGGCCGTCATCACCGCGGAGATCACCGGGCTGACGGTGAACGTGTCGGCGTCGTCGCGCTGCTTGCGCAGGAACTCGAGCTCTTCCATCTTGTCGATGGCGCGTTCGATGCGCTTGTCGAAGAGGGCGAGGTCGCGGTCGATGGTGTTGGTGACGCCGGCGAAGAGCTCGTGGATCTCCTCGCGGGTGATCAGCGCATCCTCGTCGCGGGCGGCACGGATGTACTTGGCGAGATGCAGCGCCAGGATCGCGTCGTAGGTGTGGACCGTCTCGCGCTTGAGAATGCGTCGGCCCCAACGGGAGTCGTAGCCGGCCTGCTCGACAAAGGCGACCTGCAGTTCGCCGACGAGGCGCAGACGAAGGTCGAGCTCGGACAGGCGGATGCGTAGGACGTCCTGGTACTCGGACACCCACGACCACAGCTGCGGCTGCCGGTCACCGCTGACATAGCGGCGGGCCAGCAGGTTCTGCAGCGCCCAGCAGGCACGGTCGGGCATCTCGCTGACGTCGCCGTCGAAGCGGGGTGCGCTCGGGGTGTGGGAGGCGGCTCGGTTCGCGACGGTGGGGAGATCGTCGAAGCCGGCGAATTCGTCGGGTGTTGCGGCGGGGCCCTTCGTGGCTCGCTGCGCTCGCACCTCAGGGAGCGAGGGGTCGGCTTCCAACTCAGGGCCCTTCGTGGCTCGCTGCGCTCGCACCTCAGGGAGCGGGTGGTCGCCTTGCACCTCAGGGAGCGAGGAATTGGTGGTCATTCGGCGTCGACCTCCGCAGTCGGAATCGGTTCGGTGAAGGTCAGGTCGGGGACTTCGATGGCGTGGTCCTCCCCGAGGAGGGACCGGAAGCGCACGGTGGTCATCGGCACCTTCTCCCCTGCCGCGGCCTGCTTCTGGGCCCAGGACCACAGGACGATGACGTGCGCGAGGTACGGCTCGTCGAGTCCCTCGATGACGTCGGTGAGCGGGACGGGTCCGGCGGCGACGGCGTTGTTCACGGTCTCGGTGAGTTCGACGGTGTCTACCTGGCCGGTCATCGAGGCGAAGGCGGTCAGATCGGCGTCGGCGCCACCGGCGGGCAGTGCCGGGGCGGGCGGTACGTGTTCGCGGATCTCGAAGGCGAGGCGGCCGATCGAGTTGAGCGTCGGAGCGGCCAGCGGCAGCTCGTAACCGAGGCGACGGTCCGCGAGGGAGGTCTTGAGCAGGTCGTTGGCGGTGGCGAGGGCGTCGTTGAGCTGACGCGCCAGACCGCGGCTCTGCTCGAGGGTGCCCGACGCGACGAAGCGTCGAATACGACGGGCACAGCGCTGCCGGGTGCGGCCGACCTCGGCCATCTGCTGGGTGACCAGCCCGAAGAAGTTGTCCATCACCGACCGCAGTCCGGCGTCCATGCCGGGGAAGTTCTCGATGATGGTGTCGATATCGACCTTGAGACGGGCGCGACGCTCCGGGTCCTGGATCATCTGGGAAAACGCCTGGTACGACGCCGACTGCGACGACTGCAGCAGGGCCTCGTAGTCGTCGAAGAGCTGGCGCTGTCGGTCGCGGTAGGCGAGGTCGGAGTCGCCCGGGTCGTCGAGCAGCGCGGTGGTGATGCGGTCGAGCATCGTGCCGTACTGACCGATGTCGGAGATGATCTGCTCCATCTGGTAACCGATGGCGCGGGCGGAGTCCTCGGCGACGCGGAGGTCGACGGGTGGGCGGCGGCCGGCTTCGAGGTCGGCGAGCTCGGCGTCGAGGTCGGACATCTGCGCCTCGAGCTCGAGGCGGATGGTCTCGGGGTCGTTGCTGACCTGGCCGGCGACGCGGCGGAGTTCGGCGGCGATGCCGGTGATCGAGCCGCCGGTGGCGATGGAGTCCTCGCGGCGCTGGCGGCGCATGAAGTCCAGGACCGAGCGGGCTTCGCTGGTCAGGTGGCAGAGGTTGGGGGCGTCGGGGTCGGAGGTGTCGGTGACGCGGTGCAGCCAGCCCTGACGAGCCCACAGTTTGACCAGTTCCAGCCCGGTGGGCTGGTCGTCGGTGAGGTCGAGTTCGGCGAGGTCGCGTTCGAGTCGCATCGTCAGCTCGACCTCCGACATCTTGGTGCCGTAGTCGAGGTGACGTTCCATCAAGGTGACGTAGAGGGCCGAGTTGTTCGCGGCGAACAGCTTCACCGCCGCCGACTTCTGCAGCGACCGGTTGGCCTCCAGTGCGTCACCCAGTGTGACCTGCACCGATGCCGGCGGCGCGGCGGTTCGCCCGGCCTCGCGCTGAGCCGGGAAGGCAGAACTCTCCATCGCCGCCTCACGTGGATCTCGGGGACTACAGGACCCGCGATAGTCTGCCACGTCCCCCCGACGGCACCCCAGTCCGGTGGGTCGCGTGTCCAGCCGGTCCGCGTGAGCGTCGCTACGCTGAGCGTCATGGTGATGGCTGATCGTCCCGAGGTCGAGACCGCATCCGGACCGTTGACGACGCTGGCCGTCGTCGGGCTGGCGCAGAGCATGCTCGGCGGGCTCGCGCGCGTGCCGTTCAAGAGGCCGTGGTCGGGGCCGGCGGGCCTGCTCGACAACGTCGGGCAGGCTGTGACACGCCAGTCGATCCGCGCGTTCATGGGTTATTCGATGGGTCTGCCGATCGAGGAGTTCCGCTCGATGGAGAAGATCCTCGACCAGATCTGCCGGGTCGTGATGCCGCCGTTCGTGGAGTTGACCGACGGCGTCGAACTGACCCAGGACACCATCGGTGGCGTTCCGGGTCTGTGGTGTCGTGCGAAGGCGAGTACGGACGCCTACGTCGACGAGGACGAGGAGAAGCAGGAGATCGGGGCGACGATCCTCTACCTGCACGGCGGTGGGTACATCGGGACGTCGCCGATCATGTACTCGGCGTTCGCGTCGTCGCTGGTGCGGATCACCGGGTTCGAGGTGTTCATCGCCGACTACCGGATGGCACCCGAATTCCCGTTCCCTGCGGGAGTTCTCGACGCCGCGGACGTTTACCAGGCCCTCCTGGGACGCGGCGTGACCCCCGAACACATCATCGTCGCCGGGGACTCAGGAGGCGGTGGGCTCGCAGCGTCGCTCGTGGCGCATCTGCACGCGAAGGGACTGCCCAAGCCCGGTGCGCTCGCGTTGTTCTCCCCCGAGATCGACCTCGACCTCGACCACCCGTCGATCACCGAGAACGCCCAGTACGACGTGCTGCCGTGGAACATCCCGGTGACGCCCTACCTGCACGGAGTGCAGCCGAACGACGCACGCGTGTCGGTGATCAACGCCGACCCGGATCCGGAGTGGTTCCCACCGACCTTCGTCTGCTGGGGTGGCGACGAGATGTTCCGCGACGGGATCCGTGAATTCGCAGCACGGTTGGAGGACTCCGAGGTGCCCACGCACGCGATCGAGGAACCGGGGATGTTCCATGTGTTCCCGATCCTCATGCCGTGGGCCGAAGCGTCGAAGAAGGTCTTCCGGGCGCTGCACGATCTCGCCCAGGGCAACGTGGCCAGCGACCCGGAGGCGACGCAGACGCACTGAGGTCGTCGGCTCAGCCCAGGACGAACGCGAGCAGGAAGCCGGCGGCGGTGGCCAGACCCACCCACCAGCCGCCTTCGCGGTAGGCCTCGGGCATCAGGCCGGTGGTGAGGACACCGAGGGTCGCACCACCGGCGAAAGCCTGGACGATGCTGATCGCGGTCGGCGAGATGGCGTCGGCGACCGCGTAGCCGCCGACCGTCACCGCGACGAGGATCGCGGCGGTCACCACCCACATCACCAGCGCGTACCGCGGAGACATGTCGTGTTCGCGTCGCATCAACGACGCCCCGCTCACCGCCTCCGGGACGTTGCCGACGGCGATCGCCACCACCAGGACGAGCGAGCCGCCGGCCGTGAGCGACACACCAAGCGCGGTGTTCTCCGGGACGCCGTCGAGGAAGACACCCAGCATCAGCGCCGGACCGATCGCGCGTGAACCGAGCCTGGTTTCGACGAGGTGGTCGGCGACGACGTACACCGCGGTACCGAGGAACAGCGCCGCCCCCGCGAGGCCGATACCCGCCTGTTTGAAGGCCGGGACGAATAGTTCGGTGGAGACCGCCGCGATCATCGTGCCCGCGCCGAAGGCCATCAGTGTGGCCAGGACTCGCGACGGCAGATCCCAGCGGAGACCGATCGCGGCGCCGATGGCGATGGGTACCGCGGTGACGAGTCCGTAGAGGAGGGCGGTGAGCATGGGTACATGCTTGCGCGCGGTCGGCGCGGTGGGTGGGCGCGACACGCGTCGGGGTGACCTCGATACGCGGCGTCCTCGCTCCGCTCGGTCGTCGCTACTCGGCCAGCAGGGGGATGCGGCGCCCTCGCTCCGCTCGGTCGGCGCTACTCGGCCAGCAGGGGGATGCGGCGCCCTCGCTCCGCTCGGTCGGCGCTACTCGGCCAGCAGGGGCATGCGGCGCCCTCGCTCCGCTCGGTCGGCGCTACTCGGCCAGCAGGGGCATGCGGCGTCCTCGCTCCGCTCGGTCGGCGCTACTGGGCCAGCAGACGTAGCGCTACTCGGCGAGCAGAGCGGCGCACAACGTCACACGGATCGGCCGACCGTGGGGTGTGTCGCCAGGATGGGCGACGTCGACGGATGGTTACGGTGCCGTAAGGGTCGGATTCGTCGGGAATCCGTGAGAAACAGGTCACAGAATTGCGGATCCCTCGCTCGACCTGGCGAGACGCAGAGGATATGCTGACTTACGTCCGATGAACCGGTCAGACCCCCGACCCGACCGGTTCGTCGGACCTTTTTATTGGCGGACCCGCGCTCTGTCTCGTCGAGCCGACGTGCGGCCGGCTGTGGCGAGCGTCGTGTTTCGTAGATCGGCCATCCATTTATTCCAGCGGTAACCACCCGGTAATCGATGACCGGTGAACTGGTTCTCGTAGCGTTCAGCTACTCGATGTGATCGAAGTCTTCCGATCTGCTGCTCTTGGGCAACGATGCCCGATCCGCCTTTCACACGCGCCGAGGCGCCGCGCGCCGTCGTCTCACCACTCCAGGAGTCCTTGTGCCCTCTTTCGACGAAACCATCACCGAGAACATCGCCGCGTCGCTGGCGGAGATCCCGCATCCCTCACTTCCCAAGGGGTCCAACATCTATGGCGGCACCAAGATCTTCCCGGACTACCAGGCCGAGGACGGGGAAACGTACTTCACCCTGGTGCACGGCATCGCGCACGAGTCGTCGGTGTCGTTCGTCGCGGTCCTGCAGGCAACCCGCGCGCTGCGCAAGGGATTTGAGTCGGCCATGTACTTCTACGGTCCCGGAGCCATCAATTGCCTTGCCACGCGCGGCTTTCCGACCACCGGCGATTCCGGCTTCCCGGGTGAGCAGAACATCAACAACGCCCTCGAGACCTTCATCTCCGAAGGCGGCACCGTGTTCTGCTGCCGCTTCGGCCTCGCACTGCACGGCGGTCGCGAAGAGGACCTCATCGAGGGTGTCATCCCGGCGCATCCGCTCGACGTCCAGGACGCGATCATCCACTACGCACGCAAGGGCGCGATCATCAACTCGACGTACATGGTCTAGGCCACAACACTTTTCGCACCACCGACCCTGGGACATCCTATGACCACCATCGGATCCGTCGCGGCGAACTTCTCCCGCGATCTCAAACAGAACTACGCGACAATCGAACACTATGTCGCCCAGGCGCAGGCAAGCGGCGTCGACTTCCTGGTCTTCCCGGAGGCGGCGATCGGCGGTTACCTGTCGTCGCTGGGCAACCACGGCGACACCCGTAAGAACAGTGCACGGTCGCTGCCACCGGCGATCTCCCTCGACGGACCCGAGATCGCTCGGGTTCAGTCCATCGTCGGTGACCTGGTGGTGGCGATCGGGTTCTGTGAACTCGGCGAGGACGGCGAGACCCGCTACAACGCGGCCGCAGTCCTCGACGGCAACCGGATCTACGGCAGCTACCGCAAGGTCCACCAGCCGCTCGGCGAGAACATGTCGTACTCGTCGGGTGACGGGTACGGGGTCTTCGACACCCCCGTCGGACGGGTCGGCCTCCAAATCTGTTACGACAAGGCCTTTCCCGAGGCCGCCCGGATCATGGCGCTCAAGGGTGCGGAGATCATCGCCAGCCTGTCGGCGTGGCCGGCCGCCCGCACCGCGACCGCCGAGAACCTCCAAGAGGACCGGTGGACGTACCGGTTCAACCTCTTCGACGCCGCCCGCGCCCTGGAGAACCAGGTCGTGTGGGTGGCGTCCAACCAGAGCGGAACCTTCGGGTCGTTGCGCTACGTCGGGAACGCCAAGATCGTCGACCCCGGCGGCAACGTCCTCGACACAACGCTTCTCGGCAGCGGTCTCGCGGTCGCCGAGGTGAACATCGGCGAGAGCTTCACTGCGATGCGCGCCGGCATGTTCCACCTGCGGGACCGGCGGCCCGAGGTGTACGGACTGCTCACCGAACCGGAGAACGCCGACGACCTCGCGTGGCGGGACCTCGCCCATGCCTGAGATGACCGTCCAGGTGCGGTGGCCCGACGGCCTGTCCCGCCAGTACTACTCCCCCAGCCTCGTCCTGCACGACCACCTCGCGCCGGGCACCTACCGCGTCGACGACTTCCGGTCGCGAGCGACCCTCGCCCTCGAGGAGGCCAGCGCACGGGTGCGCGCCAAGTACGGCTTCGCGTGTACGTCGGCGGCCGAGTCCGCCGAGGCGATCGCGGGCGATGCTGCGCGGCATGCCGATTCGGCGGAGGTCGAAGTCGTCTCGATGTACCCGCCGTTGCCGGGCTCGGAGGTTTCGACGCGGGGCGTCGCTTCGCTCCGACCCGGCTCAACCAGCAGCGAGGACACGGGCATTGCTTCGCTCCGACCCGGCTCAACCAGCAGCGAGGACACGGGCATTGCTTCGCTCCGACCCGGCTCAACCAGCACTGAGGGCGCCGTGCCGCTCAGCACTGAGGAGGACTCATGAGCGCGAACACATCTGAGGCACACGTACCGGTCGTCGTCATCGGCGGCGGCCAGGCGGGTCTCTCGGTCAGCTGGTACCTCGGGCAGGCCGGCGTGGAACACCTTGTCGTCGAAGCCGAGACCGCGGTCCATGCGTGGGCCGACAAGCGGTGGGACAACTTCACTTTGGTGACTCCCAACTGGCATTGCCGTCTGCCCGGATACGCCTACGACGGGCCGGAGCCCGATGGGTTCATGACCCGCGATGAGGTCGTGGCCTGGCTCGAGGGATGGTTGCAGACCTTCGAACCGCCGCTCGTCGAACACACTCGGGTGACCCGGCTACAGCGGCCGAGCGCCGACCTGTTCGAGGTGACCCTCGACGGTCCGAGTGGCGTCAGCACGGTCACCTGCGATCAGGCGGTGATCGCGACCGGTGGCTATCCGCTGCCCGTCATCCCGGCGTTCGCATCTGCGCTCGACCCGGCACTCCACCAGGTCCACTCCGAGGAGTACTTCAATCCGGAGCAGCTGCCCGAGGGTTCGGTGCTCGTCGTCGGATCCGGACAGTCGGGCACCCAGATCGCCGAAGACCTGCACCTGGCCGGACGACAGGTGCATCTGGCCATCGGCAACGCTCCCCGGGTCGCGCGCTTCTACCGAGGTCGCGACTGCATGACGTGGTTGTCGGACATGGGCCTCTACGACACTCCCATCCAGGAGTATCCGGGAGGCCGTGCCGCCCAGGAGAAGACCAACCACTACGTCACCGGCCGCGACGGTGGCCGCGACATCGACCTGCGCCGCTTCGCGCTCGAGGGAATGCAGCTCTACGGCATGCTCACCGACGGCAAGGATTCGACCCTGCGGTTCGCGCCGACGCTCACCGACGCGCTGGACAAGGCCGACGACGTCTACAACTCGATCTGCTCCGACATCGACCGCCACATAGACTCATTGGGGATCGACGCGCCGGAACCCGCACGGTACGAACCGGTGTGGGCTCCGGAGGAGGATCCGGCCGAACTGGATTTGGCCGCAGCGGGTGTCACGTCGATCATCTGGGCCATCGGTTACCGGCCCGATTACCGGTGGATCGAGGCCAGCGCCTTCGACGGCGGTGGGCGCCCGATGCAGACCCGCGGGATCACCGAAGTGCCCGGACTGAGTTTCGTCGGGTTGCCGTGGATGCACACCTGGGGTTCCGGACGCTTCCTCGGCATCGACCGGGATGCGCAGTACGTGGCCGAGCACATCGTCGGTGCTCTGGACCAAAACCGACCGCGGTTGGCGGCGGCGCAGTAGATGGCCGGGAGAAACGGAGTAGTTGGGTCCGGATCTCGAGGTGAACGCCTCGAGCGGGTCGTGCGCCCGAAAAACTCGTCCCCTCAGGGTCTTTCGAGGGCAATCTGCCCTCCGATGGTGCTCACGGGGACGAGTTTCTCGGCGGATTGCGTGGCAACGTTCGAGAAGACGCGTCACCGAGGGCCTGCGGTGTACGTGGCCAGGCCCTTCGAGGCTCGTCGCTATCGCTCCTCGCACCTCAGGGAGCGGGACGGGGCACCGTCGCTATCGCTCCTCACACCTCAGGGAGCGAGAAGGGCGTCGCTATCGCTCCTCACACCTCAGGGAGTGAGAAGGGCGTCGCTAACGCTCCTCACACCTCAGGGAGCAAGAACCAGCTCGTCGCGATTACAACAACCACACATCCGATCGAAGTCTCACCAACCCTTCGAGACGGCCCTCCGCAAGCTCCGGGCCTCCTCAGGGAGCGGGAGGAGGAGTACCCATGACGGTATCCACACGAGTTGACCTGGCATTGCTCGGGATTCGGGGCGAGCCGCCGGTACAGCGAACCGGCGGGGCCGGCCCTAGCGACGACGGCCACCTGATGGTCGACGGGCTGCACGCCGCGATCCCGCGAAACCCGCAGAGCCCATTCGTCTTCGACGGCGACCGCGTCCTGTACGACGGGGTGGACGTCGGCATCGAGGTCGAGGCGATCGGGCGGCCCCGGTTCTACGACCTCCAGACCGCCGACGGCATCAGCTACGAGAAAATCGCCCGCCTGCACGGACGTAACGTGCTCGCGACGACGGTGGTGCAGACCTGCATCCGGTACGAAAAGTCGGACCGGTGCCGGTTCTGCTCGATCGAGGAATCACTGCGGTCGGGATCCACGATCGCGGTGAAGAAGCCCGAGCAGCTGGCCGAGGTCGCCCGCGCCGCAGTCGAACTCGACGGCATCACCCAGATGGTCTTGACCACCGGCACCACCAACGGCCGCGATCGGGGCGCACGGCATCTCGCACGCTGTGTCCGTGCGATCAAGGCAGCGGTCCCCCATCTGCCGATCCAGGTCCAGTGCGAACCGCCCGCCGGCCTCGCGGTCCTCACCGAACTGCGGGAGGCCGGCGCCGACGCGATCGGCATCCACGTCGAATCCCTCGACGACGAGGTGCGGCGCCGGTGGATGCCGGGTAAGTCGTCGGTCTCGATGGACGAATACCGCGCCGCCTGGGCCGAAGCGGTGCGCGTGTTCGGACGGAATCAGGTGTCGACGTACCTGCTCGTCGGGCTCGGTGAAGGCACCGACGAGATGATCGCCGGCGCCAAGGAACTCGCCGACCTGGGCGTCTACCCGTTCATCGTGCCGTTCCGACGACATGCGGGGACGCTCGCCGTCGACGTCGACGATGCGCCGGCACCCGACCCGGCCATCGTGGAGAAGATCAGTCGCGAGGTCGCCGGGCACCTCACCCTGATCGGGATGGCCGGGGTCGATCAGCGGGCCGGGTGTGCGGCCTGCGGGGCGTGCAGCATTCTGCCGACGGTGGGTGGCTGAGATGGAGAGGTCCTTTCGATACGCCCCTCCGCAAGCTCCGGGGCTACTCAAGGAGCAGGGGTCTTCCGCTCCGCAAGCTCCGGAGCTACTCAAGGAGCACAGGCCTGCTGAGCTCTCGATCCTTGCCGGTCGACGCCGCGTCGCCGCGCGACCCGACTTCCTGATCACGGTTGCCGACACCACCAATGAGCACGCCGCCTACCGCGCGATGCGACACCACGAATTCGTCGACAGGCAAGGTCTTTTCGCATACTCCGACCTCGACGACACCGACGACGACCCGCGCACGGTGGTTCTCGTCGCGACGCTTCCGGACGGTTCGATCGCCGGTGGCGTTCGCGTGGCTCCCGTCCGGTGGCCCGGATCGTCGGACACCGAGGACATCGGGTGGTGGTTCGGCAGCCGGCTCGTGGTCGCCGACCCCGGGCACGCAGTCGGGATCGGTCCGGCGCTGGTGCGGGCGGCGTGTGCGCACATCGAGCAGCAGGGCGCACTGCGTTTCGACGCGACCGTGCAGGACCGCTACGCACGCATGTTCCGACGCCTCGGCTGGGAGGACTGCGGCGCGGGGCCGGTGATCGCCGGTCAGGCGCACCGGGAGATGCGATGGGCGATCCATCGCATCCAGCGCACCGTCGACGGCACCAAAGCAGTTCTCGCCGAAGCACTTGCGCCGTTCGCCGAACAAGACGGCGGACTCGGGGCCGCGGGCTTCCGCGGCGACGACGGCGTACCGCTGCCCGGTACCGACGTGATCGCGGCCTGCGACGCGATCATCCCGTCGATGATCGAACGCGACCCGGAATGGGCCGGCTGGTGTTCGGTGCTGGTCAACATCAACGACCTGTCGGCGATGGGGGCGCGACCGATCGGACTGCTCGACGCCGTCGGTGCGCCCACGACCTCTCATCTGACGCGCATCATCCGTGGCATCGCCGATGCGGCACGAGCCTGGCGGACGCCGGTTCTCGGGGGTCACACGCAGGTCGGCGTGCCGTCGGCGCTGTCGGTGACGGCATTGGGCACCACCGGCCGTCCGCTGCGTGCCGGTGGCGGCGCGGTCGGCGACACGGTCACCCTGCACGCCGATCTCGGCGGGTCCTGGCGCCCGGGCTATCACGACCGGCAGTGGGACTCGACGAGTTCGCGCAGCAGCGACGAATTGTGTGCGATGGCTGGTCATCTCGCAAAGGTTGGACCGGCGTCGGCGAAGGACGTGAGCATGGCCGGGATCGCCGGAACACTCGGCATGCTCGCCGAGGCGTCGGGTACGGGAGCCGAACTCGACGTGACCGCGGTGCCGCGCCCGAGCGAGGCCTCGATGGGTGCGTGGCTGACGTGCTTTCCCGGGTACGCGATGCTCAGTGCGGACCGTCCGGGTCGTCGTGCTGATGTGCCGGCCCCGAGCACTGTCTCGATCGTGGACTGTGGACGCCTGACCGCAGAGCCGGGCGTGCGGCTGCGGTGGCCCGACGGCGCGGTGACGGTTGCGGTGGCCTCCACGGTGACCGGGCTGGGGGTCGCGTGATCCGACCTCGCGTGAGCCCTTCTCCGGACGGTACGCCCGGTATCGTTCGACCATGAGCACTGTCACCCTCGGTGCTCTCGCCGCGCACTTCGGCCGCGACGTGGAGCGTGGAGTGTCCAAGGCCGTCGGCATCGTCGAGGCGGCCGCACGAGACGGCGTCGACCTGCTCGTCTTCCCCGATGCCACGCTCGGCGGATATCTCGGCGACCTGCGGAATCCCGACCCCGACGAGCTGCCCCCGGCGCTGGATCCCGACGGACCCGAGCTGGCCGCGATCGTCGCCGCCGCGGGCGACACAACCGTGTGCATCGGCTACACCGAGGCCGACGGCGACAAGCACTTCAACACCGCTGTGTGCGTGTCCGGCGACGGGACTCTCGGCACCCACCGCAAGGTCCATCAGCCCGCCGGTGAGTCCCTGGCCTACGCGGCCGGGGACGGGTTCCGCGCTTTCGACACCCCGGTGGGCCGGATCGGCATGCTCATCGATTACGACAAGACCTTTCCGGAATCGGCACGCACCCTCGCCCTCGACGGCGCCCGGATCATCGCTGCCCTGTCCGCGTGGCCGGCGAGCGTGACCGACCGTGCCGCCCGGCTGCCCGCCGATCGCCAGTCGCGATTGTTCGACCTGTACGACTGCGCCCGCGCCGCCGAGAATCAGGTGTTCGTCGTGTCGTCGAACCAGACCGGCGTGATGGGCTCGCTGCGGTTCCTCGGTCAGGCCAAGGTCGTCGGCCCGGGCGGCGAGATTCTCGCCACCACACGCTCCAAGGGCGGTCTGGCCACCGCGACCGTCGACGTCGACGCGGAGATCGACCGTGCCCGCCGCGTGCTGAACCACCTCGCCGAACTGCGACCGGACTCCTATCGCGGCGCGACCTCGCCGGCCGGGTCGATCGCGGACCTATCATGACCGGTGTGGACTCCCCCTCGCCGCGCGTCGCCCTGCTGACCTACTCCACGAAACCCCGTGGGGGCGTGGTCCACACGCTGAACCTGGCCGAGGCGATGGCTCGACTCGGCGTCGACGTGACGGTCTGGTCGCTCGCGCGCGGCGGTGACGAGGGCTTCTTCCGCGCGGTGGATCCGACGGTGACGCTACGGCTCGTGCCGTTCGCCGACCGGGAGAACGAGACGATCACCGAACGCATCGTGCGGTCCATCGACACCCTGCGCGACGCCTTCGACCCCGGCGACTACGACATCGTGCACGCCCAGGACTGCATCAGCGCCAACGCCGTCGGCACGTGTATCCGTACGATCCACCACCTCGATCAGTTCACGACACCGATCCTCGTCGAATGCCACGAGAAGGCCGTCGTGAACCCGTACGCGCGGATCTGTGTGTCGCGGGCGGTCGCCGACGAAGTCCAGCAGGGATGGGGACTGACCGCCGACGTCATCCCGAATGGTGTTGCGTATCAAAGATTCGCCGACGCCGGGTCGGAAGCCGCCGAAGCGGTCGAAGCGCGTCATCGCTGGACAGCGAAACTCGGTGAGTACGTGCTCGCCGTCGGAGGGGTCGAACCGCGCAAGGGCAGCATCGACCTGCTGAACGCGTATGCGCTGCTGCGCGAACGGCATCCGGAGCTGACGCTTGTCTTCGCCGGCGGCGAGACCTTGTTCGACTATCGGGACTACCGCGCTGAATTCGACCGTCGCCGTGCCGAGCTCGACGTCGAACCGATCGTCCTCGGCAACGTGCCCGACGACGAGCTGCCGTCGCTGGTCGCCGCGAGCCGGGTGTTCGCGTTCCCGTCGGTCAAGGAGGGGTTCGGGCTGGCCGCGATGGAGGCACTTGCCGCCGGACGACCCGTTGTGGCCCGAGAGTTGCCCATTCTCCGAGAGGTGTTCGGCGACACGGTGACCTATGCGTCGACTGTTCCCGAGCTCGCCGACGCTCTGGCGGAGGCACTCACGCCGGACCCGGCACGCGTCGAGGCCGGCCGTGCGCTGGCCGCGTCGCTGACGTGGGAGGACGCGGCTCGTCGTCATCTCGAGTTCTATGCCCGGCACCCGCTGCCCCGGGATCCGATGCCCGCGCACCTCGACGCGCGCAGATGAGCGAGCATCCGCGCGCCGCCGAACGCGCCGGGATTCTCGCGGTGACGCTCACCGCGTTCCTGTGGGGGACGTCGGGGACGGTCGCCGCACTGGCGCCCGCGCTAAGCGCGGTCACGATCGGTGCCATCGCCATGGCCGGCGGAGGGTTGCTCCAGGCCGCGATCAACGTCCGCGCGGTCCGTGCCGCGTGGCCGTCGTTGATGCAGCGGTGGCCGACCGTGCTGGCGGGCGGCGTCTGCGTGATGATCTACCCGCTGTGCTTCTACGGCTCGATGCGCATCGGCGGCGTCGCGCTGGGCACCGTGGTGTCGCTGGCGTCGGCGCCGTTGTTCTCCGCGGTGATCGAGCGGGTGGCCGAGGGTCGAATGTTGACGAGGCGGTGGATCGTCGCGTGTGCCCTGGGCATCGCCGGCAGTGTCGCTCTTGCGCTGTCGCGGAGCGAGTCCTCGCACGGAGACACCGTCGCCGACAGCAGTGCCTCCGCCTGGGGTGTCGTGCTCGGCTTGGGAGCCGGTGCGACCTACGCGGGCTTCTCGTGGGCGATGCGACGCCTGATGAACCAGGGAGTCGCCCGCGGGGCGTCGGCCGGTGGCGTGATGGGACTGGGCGGGGTGCTGTTGCTGCCGGTGGTCGCGGTCTGTGTGCCGTCGGTGATCGATCATCCGGAAAGCCTTGTCGTCCTCGCGTACCTGGTCGTCGTGCCGCAGTTCCTCGGCTACGTGCTGTTCAGCCGCGGGCTGGGACGGATCGACAGTTCGACCGCCACCACCATCACCCTCATCGAGCCGGCCGTTGCCACCGTCCTCGCGGTGGCGGTCCTGTCCGAACCGATCACCGCGATCGGCTGGACGGGCATCGGCGTCCTGGCCATGGCGCTCGTCGTGCTGATGGCTCCCGCGCGGCGTCGGGGATCCGTTAGCGTCGAGCACAGCAGTACGCACAACGGCGCCCCTGCCGTGGACGAGGAGGTCATGCATGAAGCAGTTCCGAGAGGCCGTCGAGGCACGTGACGAGCAGGCGATGCGAGACCTGCTCGCCGACGACGTCGTCTTCACCAGCCCGGTCGCGTTCAAGCCGTACCCGGGCAAGGCGATCACCTCGGCCATCCTGCGGGGCGTCATGCGTGTCTTCGAGGACTTCCGCTACGTCCGGGAGATCAACGACGCCGGGGGTCGCGACACGGCGCTGGTCTTCGAGGCGAACGTCAACGGCAAGGCCGTCACCGGCTGCGACTTCATCCACGTCGACGACAACGGCAAGATCGACGACTTCATGGTGATGGTCCGGCCGCTCTCGGGCGCCCAGGCTCTCGCCGAGGCGATGGGGGCACAGTTCGACCAGATCGCGGCCGAGGCCGCCGCCGAGACCGCCAGAGGGACCAACTGATGAAACTCGGTCTGCAACTCGGATATTGGGCCGCTCAGCCGCCGGTCGGTCACGCCGACCTCGTCGCCGCCGCCGAACGGGCCGGCTTCGACTCCATCTTCACCGCCGAAGCGTGGGGATCGGATGCCTACACACCGCTGGCGTGGCTCGGGTCGTCGACGAGCCGTGTCCGGCTGGGCACCTCGGTGCTGCAGTTGTCGGCGCGCACGCCGACCGCGTGCGCGATGGCTGCGCTGACCCTCGACCATCTGTCCGGCGGCCGGCACATCGTCGGACTCGGAGTGTCCGGGCCGCAGGTCGTCGAGGGTTGGTACGGGCAGAAGTTCGCCAAGCCGCTGGGCCGCACGCGTGAGTACATCGACATCATGCGTCAGGTCTGGGCGCGGGAGGCCCCCGTCACCAGCCCCGGACCGCACTATCCCCTGCCGTACAACGGCGACGGGGCGTCGGGATTGGGCAAGCCGCTCAAGCCGATCACCCATCCGCTGCGTGCCGACATCCCGGTCATGCTCGGCGCCGAGGGACCCAAGAACGTCGCCCTCGCGGCCGAGATCGCCGACGGCTGGCTGCCGCTGTTCTACACACCGCGCATGGCCGACACCTACAACGCATGGCTCGACGAGGGTTTCGCCAGGCCCGGTGCGCGGCGCAGTCGCGAGGACTTCGAGATCATCGCGACCGCCCAGATCGTCATCACCGACGACCGGGCCGCGACCTATGCCGCGATCAAGCCCTTCCTCGCGCTGTACATGGGCGGAATGGGCAGTGAGGACACCAACTTCCACGCCGAGGTGTATCGCCGTATGGGGTACTCCGACGTCGTCGACGAGGTGACGAAACTGTTCCGCTCGGACCGCAAGGAGGAAGCCGCTCAGATCATTCCCGACGCGGTGGTCGAGGACTCGGCCATCGTCGGCGACCTCGACCACGTGCGCGAGCAGATCAAGGTGTGGGAGTCGTCCGGCGTCACCACGATGCTGGTCTCGCCGCGCACCGTCGAGGAGATCAACCAGCTCGCCGGCCTCATCAGCTGATGCTGTCCCCCGCCCGGTTCACGATCCTCGACGACGTCGTCGCCTTCTCGACGCCGCCCGCGGACACGTTCGACTATCTAACCGACCCGAGGAATCGGCCTGCGTGGCAGTCGAGTCTGCGACGCATCGACGACCTGCACGTGATCAGCGACCGGGCGGGTGACGTCGGCACCAGTTGGACCGACGTCACCCTCGTGCCCGGGGTGTCTCCACGGTTGGAGGTCACGGCCTGCGAACCTCACCGTTTGTGGCGGGAGGTCGGTGGCTGGCGGTCGGTCGACGCGGTGCTCACCCTCCGGTTCGACGAACGAGCCGACGGCGGCACCGATGTCCATGCGGAGGCGACGCTCACCGTGCCGGTGATCGGTGTTCCGGTGCTGGCGGTGAACCGGTGGCCGGCCGCACAAGCGATCCGTGCCGACCTCGCCCGCGCTGCCCGTATCGTCGCCGACCACGGCGGTCGGTGATCGTCGGGCGCTCGGGTAGCGTGACCAGGGTGAACATGAAGAATGCGACGCTCGCGCTCGGCGCGGCCCTCGTCCTCACGGTGGCCGGCTGCAGCTCCGACTCCGATTCCGATTCCGGCACAACCGAAGCCACCGGTACCGCCGCGGCCGGCACCACCGACACCGGGTCGGCGCCCACCAGCTGCCCGACCGCGCCGGCCAAGGACGACGCCAAGCCGCAGTGGACCCTGAAGGGCACCACCGGCGGTGTCGAGATGGTCGCCGCCACCGCGACCGAGGCGCCGAAGATCACCGTCCAGTCGCCGTTCAGCGTTGATCAGACCGTCGTCGAAACGCTCGTCGAGGGTGACGGGCCCGTCGTCGCCGAGACCGCGTCGGTGACGGTCTGCTACGTGGGCGTCAACGGCCGCAACGGCACCGAGTTCGACAGCGCGTACCAGACCGGCTCCCCCGTCGACTTCCCGCTCAACGGGGTTATTAAGGGCTTCAGCAAGGCGATCGCCGGGCAGAAGGTCGGCTCCAAGGTCGGCGTCGCGATGACATCGGCCGACGGCTACGCCCAGGGTCAGCCGAGCGCAGGCATCGAGCCCGGCGACACGCTGGTCTTCGAGATCGGAATTCTCGCCGCGTCTTAGGACTCTGCAGTGAAACACGAAGGGCTGGTGAGTGTTTGCTCACCAGCCCTTCGTGGCTCGTCGCCGGCGCACGGTGTATCGGATCACGCACGAGGGGGCTATCGCATCCGATGAGCCGGTGCGGAATGACGTCGCATGCGACGTCGTTCCGGCTGTAGGACGTCGGCCGAAGTCGTTGGACCGGATTGAGATCGCGCGCGACGTCATTCCGGCGTCGTGCGCAGGAATGCGGGCGTGCGAGCTGCACAGCGGGGCCGGGCGGAGCGAAATCTCGTCCCTCTCAGGGGCTTCCGAGGGAAGTATGCCCTCGGAGGGTGCTCACGGGGACGAATTTCTCGCGGTTCGCCGGGCGTCGTGCAGGTCGGAAGAGCCCGCTCCGTTCAGGAGCGTTCGGAGCTTGCGGAGGACGCGACATGCCTGCTCCCTGAGGAGCGTGCGGAGCTTGCGGAGGGCGCGACATGCCTGCTCCCTGAGGAGCGTCCGGAGCTTGCGGAGGACGCGACATGCCTGCTCCCCGAGGAGCGTCCGGAGCTTGCGGAGGGCGCGTCTCGAAGGGCTGGCGAGGTTATCTCACCAGGCCCTTCGAGGCTCGTCGCTAACGCTCCTCGCACCTCAGGGAGCAAGGGGTAGCACCTCACGAGCCGAGGTCGCACCGCAGGGAGCATGGGGTAGCACCTCACGAGCGGAGGTCGCACCGCAGGGAGCAAGGGGTAGCACCCCACGAGCGGAGGCGGCACCCCACGAGCGGAGGTGGCACCCCACGAGCGGAGGCGGCACCCCACGAGCGGAGGCGGCACCCCACGAGCGGAGGCGGCACCCCACGAGCGGAGGCGGCACC
>NZ_WXYI01000004.1:191286-345867 GCF_009872315.1 Gordonia sp. YY1
GGCACCCCACGAGCGGAGGCGGCACCCCACGAGCGGAGGCGGCACCCCACGAGCGGAGGCGGCACCTCACCAGCGGAGATGGCACCTCACACAGCGCGGATGCCCCGTTACAGCGTGCGGTGCCGGATGTCGATCGGGAGACCGTCGGCCGGGGTCGGGCCGGTGCCGTAGGTGAGAACCGGCTTGTAGCCGGCGGGGACCGTCCACTCGAAGCGCTGCAGCATCTGGTGCAGGATCGACTTCACTTCCATGCCACCGAAGTACAGGCCGATGCACTTGTGCGCGCCGCCGCCGAACGGGGCCCACGCGAAGCGGTGGACCTTGTCCTCGCGACGCTCCGCGGAGAAGCGCTCGGGGTCGAAGTGGGTCGGGTTCGGCCACCATTCCTTGCGCAGCATGGTCGCCCACGGGTGGATCGCCAGCAGGGTGCCCTTCGGGATGAAGTGCCCGCAGATCTCGGTGTCCTCGATCGCCATGCGGAACAGCATGCCGACAGGGGCGTTGAGGCGCAAGGTCTCCTTGAAGGCGAGTTCCATGCTCGGGAGCTTGTCGATGTCGTCGTAGTCGATGGTCGGCTTGTTGAGCGCCAGCGACTCCTCGCGCAGACGCTGCTGCCACTCGGGGTGGCGGCCGAGGAAGTAGGTCATCATCGACAGCGCGATGGTGGACGTGTCGTGCGCGGCCATCATCACGAAGATCATGTGGTTGACGATGTCCTCGTCGGTGAAGGACTCACCCTCGTCGCTCTCACTGTTGCAGAGGACGCTGAACAGGTCGTCGCGGTCATTGCCGCGACGCAACGGGATCTCGGAGCGGAAGTACTCCTGCAGAACCTCACGGCCGCGGAGTCCCTGCGCCCAGGTCCAGTTGCCGACGTCCTTGCGGACGATGGCCTGACCGCCGCGGACCGCGGCCTCGAAGGCGCGCTCGAGGCGGTGCGCCTCGGCCTCGCTCACGTGCGCACCCATGAAGACCTCGGTGGCCAGCGACAGCGTCAGGTCCTTGGTGTTGGAGTACATGTGGAAGCCCTTGCCCACCTGCCAGTTGGCGAGGGTCTTCTCGATGTGCGGCGTCATGATGTCCAGGTAGCCATTCAGGCGGGGACGGCTGAACGCCTGCTGCATGATGCGGCGATGCTGCATGTGCTCGTCGAAGTCCATGAGCATGACGCCACGACGGAAGAACGGGCCGATCATCGGTTCCCAGCCGAGCTCGCTGGAGAACGCCTTGTTGCGGTTCATCCAGACGGCCTCGATCGCGTCGGGTCCGATGAGGGTCACCATGTTCATGCCGAGCGCACCCGACCAGGACACCTGGCCGTAGCGGTCGAAGCGCTTCATCGCCGACCTCAACGGGTCCGCGAGCGCCTCGAGGGTGTTGCCCAGGTACGGGATGCCGGGGTCCCCCATGACGGGCTTGAGGTCGGAGCCGGCGGGCGGCACGGCCAGCGGACGCTCCTTGCTCGGGTACATGCTGCTCACCTTGCCGAGCGCGCCCTGGATCTGCTTCTTCCGCTTAGACATGTACTTGCCACTCCCCGTTGATCCGATGTGCGTTACATCACTATGCATCATTGGAACGGATTCTAGCGGTTGTTTCAAGAGGCGTGTTTCGGGAGGTCGTTCAGCCCGCCTGATTCGGCACGGATTCGACGGCCTCCGCGCAGGTCAGCCGCGGAGCGAGAACGCCGAGGGAGATGATCACGATCAGACCCCAGAGCAGGTACGACGACCCGACGACGTGCTGCCACCAGGCCCACGACAGCTCGGCGTCGTAGCGCTGCGGGACGTGCTGGTGGGGCGCATACGCGAAGATGACCAGCCCCGTACCGGCCAGCCACCACCAGATCTGCGACGCCCCGCGTCGTGCAGCGAGTGCGACCAGCACCATGAGAAGCGGCACGACCCACACCCAGCTGTGGTCCCAGGCGACGGGCGAACAGAACAGCCAGGCGAAGGCGACCGTCAGCAGTGCGGCCACCTCGATCGTCTGGTCGCGACCGTTCTCGGCGGCTTCCGACGCCGACAGCAGGCGCCACGCCGACCACGCGATGAGCAGTCCGATCACGAGAGCCACGCCGAGCCAGGCGATCTCCGACTCGATGCCGAGCCGCGCCAGTTCACCCTTGACCGATTGGTTGTTGGCGAACTGCGGACTACCGATCCGCTCGGTGTCGAACAGCGTCGACGTCCAGTAGGTGATCGAGTCGTCGGATGCCAGCAGGTATCCGAGGCCGGCGTAGGCGACGGCCGACACCGCGCTCACCACGAGCGCGCGCCAGTCCCGTCGGAGAAGGAATAGCAGCAGGAAGACCGCTGGGGTGAGTTTGATCGAGATCGCGAGACCGACCAGCAGGCCGCGCCACCACCGGCCGCGACCGAGGAGCGCGTCGGCGACGACGAGCGCCATCAAGACGACGTTGATCTGCCCGAAGTTCAGGGTGTCGCGGACCGGTTCGAGCCAGAGGCCGACGGTGGTCGCGGCCGTCGCGAGCCACCAGAGGTCCGTCGACGGTCGATCGGTCAGGTGAGCCACCACGATTCGGCAGACCACCAGCAGGCACGCGATGGACACGGCGGTGAACAACCCCTGCCCCAGCCCCAGAGGGACGACGGTGAACACCGAGAAGAGAGCCGCGGCCAACGGCGGATAGGTGAACGGCAGATACGAGCCTCCACCGAGTGTCGGGAGCGTGCCGTAGAGGTCGCCGCCGTCGAGGAAGACGCGGCCGCCCATGCGGTAGACATCGAAATCGATGCGATAGGGCGCCGGCGGATGGTTCGGGAGAACGAATATCGCGATCGCCGCACTGAGGATGAAGGCGAGGAGCGTCAGCCAGCGCGCCCATGCCGAATGGAGGTAACGATCGATCCCCAACCGGGGAATGTCCACAACAGTCACGAGCCCTCTCTTCCGAGCGGGATCGTATCGCGGCGGACGCGAACGTCAGCGGGGGCGGCGGTGACCCCGCTGTGGAACTCGTGTGTTCGGGCTCAGGCTGCGCCGGACTCTTCGGCGGTGGCCTCTGATGCGGCTTCCTCCGGATAGCCGTCGAGCATGATCGTGGCGACCGCACCCAGGGCCTCCTCCCACGCGGTGGTCATCGCCGGCGTCCACGCCTCGCCGCCGATCTCGCTCATCGCGGCGATCATGCATTCGGCAACCGCGGTGTACATCGGCCGGGTGACGCCGAGGCTCGCGTGACGCTTGCCGAGAGCGTGCAGGTTGGTGGTGAGCCACTCCGCATCCTCGAGGTGGTCGAGAACCGAGACGACGGCGGTCCGCAGCATTTCGGCCTGAACGCGGGTGTCCCGCTGGAACATCGGCTTCACACCGGGATAGCGCTCGAAGAGGATGTCGTAAAACCGGACGGTGAGGCCGGAATCGGGTAGGTCGACGAGGGTCAGGCTTTCTTCCAACAGTTGTTTGTCCATGCACAGACCCTGCCGCCGCTGCGTTGCGTGCGGACTGTCATGCCGCAAGGGCTGGGTAACGGTGATCTCACACCGGGCAGTCGGGTGTGTGAGATGTTGTGCACGGTTCACAGTCACCGGCAACTGGCAGTAAGCTCTGCCATCAGGTGCATCGGAACCCATTGCCTTCGCGCTACGGACCGTCGATCTTCCGATGACTACGTTGAAGCCTGTTTCCCGCGCAGACCGACTGCGCACCCCCATCCGCATCGATGCCTTTGAGTATGGCTGTTGCCGAACACCTCCCAGCGTCGGAGAATCAGTGACCGGGCGATTGTCGGCGTACCCCGCATCGGAAGGTCAATCCGTCGCCACTGATTGGGATCGTGAGCGTGACATCGTCGTCGTGGGTGGCATCTCCGCTCGATGGGACGCGGCGTACGGCGATCCGCTCAGCCAACCGATCGTGCTGGCTCTGTCGTGGCACATCGACACCCCTGGCGGGGTCGAGGCGACCGGGGTTGTCTCGTCGGTTCATCAGCTCTTCTACGAGCCCGCTCCCGACTCCGAGCAACCACGCGACGTGCTCAGACAGCCCGTGAGTGCAGTCGAGAAGTTTCCCGCCGACCTGCTCCAGGACAATGGGACCGTGCTGGTTCCCGGCGGAGTGGAAGTCGTTCTCGACGAGTTGGTGCTGGTCGTGCCGACCGCGGCGGACGCGGCCCGAGCCCGAGGCGCTGCAGATGAAGGACGTCGGACGCTCACGATCGTGGGTCCCGCACCATGTCTGGGAACGGTCGTCCCGTACGAGGGGGAACGCATCCGGATCGATCTCGACGACGACCGCCTCACCATCTCGGGGTCGGATTCCGCACCGACCGGGACCGTCACCGGAGTAGTGCGACAGCTGGGCCGGCTCGAGCCGGCCGGACCTGTCTCGATGGTCGTACCGGTGTCCGTTCCAGCCGATACCCCGACCGACGACGTGGCCGGCGACGTCCTCGTGGTGTTTGTCGTCGACCCCACCGACTGAAGAAGGCATCAATCCGGGCTCGAAAACCCACCACCTCTGTCCGTGATCCGTCACGAATGTGACTGGTGTAAACCAGTTCCGGCGTGTGGTCGACCAGCACGGAAGATCTCGCTGGTTCAGCGAATCCTCCGGATCCCAAACTGTGGAAAACTCTCGCACTCGAACGCATGTTCGGGTACTGTGGACTCATGCCAGAGCTCACCCCACTCCTCGACCAGAAGGGTCCGGGCTGTCGGCACGCAGTTCTTGTCAGACTCCCGATATAGAACTGACCACACACGAGAATTCATGACAGAGCAGTAGTCAACGACGGTTTCACACCACCGCACGTATACCTCAGAAGAGGGATGGCTGCCATCATGATCGACACTGACACCACTTCACTCGACGCGGTCCTCGACCGACTCGGCGAGATCACCCCACCCGCCGACGATTCCACCGGCCGTCTGACGTACGAACAGTTGGAGTATTGGCGGTTGATCCGCAACCTGGCCGATCACCAGATCGCCACGCACGCAGCACAGCTCGACGCTCTCGGCGTCGCGGAGAAGGCGGGTTCGACCACCAAGAAGCTCCTGGTCGAGATGGGGTTCCCGCCCGCAGCAGCCACCCGCACCACACGGATCGCCGAAGCTCTCGGCACACTGAGCAAGGTCGAGGCCTGCGCCGCTGACGGTCGACTCTCCGGCGAAATCGTCGACGCCATCGTCCGCGGTATCGCTGTGATCGAGAAACGCTGCCCCACAGCACTACCCGACGACGACCGCATCATCTATCAAACCGAACTGCTCACCCAGGCCCTGTCCGGCGCCACACCCACCGACATACAGAGACACGCCCAGACGATCGGCAATACCCTCGCCGACGACCAGGACTGTATCCCTGCCTGCGACGACCGCACCCTCGACACCCTGTCGCACCACCTCACCGACGACTCCCGCGTCGACATTCGCGCGAACATCAACCAGGCAGTCGGGGAGAAATTCATCGCGATGATCGACGAGCGCTCCATACCTCGTCCCGAACCCGACGGCGCCGCCGACCGACGCTCCGCCGATCAACGACGCGCCGACGCCCTCGAAACACTCTTGGATCAAGCCGCCGTCGGAGCCGCCATGGACACCGTCGGCACACCGCGAACCCAAACATTGCTGACCATTCCCGCCGACGGCGGCGACCCCGCCCACCTGCCGTGGACGGGGCCGGTCACCCAAGCCACCGCACGGCGGTTGTCGTGCGACGGAACACTGACCGAAATCATCATCGACGGCGAGACCGTGCCCCTTCAAATGGGACACGAAAAGCGCCTGTTCCCACCACATCTGCGCAAAGCGATCATCATCCGCGACCAGACCTGTATCAAATGCGGTGCACCGCCCTCACACACCCAGGTCCACCACATCCTGCACTGGTCCGACGACGGGAACACCGACCTCGACAACGGCTGCCTGCTCTGCCAACGCTGCCACACCCAAGTCCACCACCACGGCTGGGACATCGTGATGGGGTTCGATCGGCATCCGTGGCTGGTCCCACCCATCGAGATCGATCCGCAGCGTCGACCCCGCCCTGCATACAACCGCCGCACCATGCGTCTCGACGACGCCGCCTAGGTTTCGAAACGGTTCGTCGCTGACGCTCCTCACCTACTCAACCAGCGCGCGACACGGCGCGTCGCTGCTCAACAGCTAGCTGGACGACCCCCGGGTCGAACGTGATCTTTGACAATTCCACAGTGTGAACACGCCGCGAGCCGACGGGTTCCGTCCTGCTCAGCAGAGGTGCTGAGCAGGACGGAACGCCGGGCACGATCAGGCGCCGACGTACTCGGCCAGATGCTGTCCGGTGAGCGTCGAACGATCGGCGACGATCTCCGCAGGAGTTCCCTCGAAGACGATCCGACCGCCGTCGTGTCCGGCACCCGGGCCGAGGTCGATGATCCAGTCCGCGTGCGCCATCACGGCCTGGTGGTGCTCGATGACGATCACCGACTTGCCCGAGTCGACGAGTCGGTCGAGCAACCCGAGGAGTTGTTCAACGTCGGCGAGGTGCAGGCCGGTCGTGGGTTCGTCGAGGATGTAGACGTCGCCCTTCTCCCCCATGTGTGTTGCCAGCTTCAACCGCTGACGCTCGCCGCCGGACAGAGTCGTCAGCGGTTGGCCGACCTTGATGTAGCCCAGGCCGACGTCGGCCATACGGTGGAGGATCTTGTGTGCTGCAGGAAGTTTGGCGTCGCCGTCGGCGAAGAACGCCTCGGCCTGCGCCACCGACATCTCGAGGACCTCGCTGATGTTGCGGCCGCCCAGGGTGTACTCGAGGACCTCGGCCAGGAAACGCTTGCCCTCACACACCTCACACGGAGCGGCCACACCGGCCATCATCGCGAGGTCGGAGTACACGACGCCCGCACCGTTGCAGTTCGGGCACGCACCTTCCGAATTGGCACTGAACAGCGCAGGTTTGACGCCGTTGGCCTTGGCGAAGGCCTTCCGGATCGGTTCGAGGAGTCCGGTGTAGGTCGCCGGATTGGAGCGTCGTGAACCCTTGATCGCCGTCTGGTCGATCGAGACCACACCGTCGAGTCCGGCGACCGACGAACTGATCAGGGACGACTTGCCCGACCCGGCGACACCGGTGAGCACGACCAGGACGCCGAGCGGGATGTCGACGTCGACGTTCTGCAGGTTGTGCATGGTCGCGCCGCGGATCTCGAGAGCACCACTGGGCGCGCGGACTTCGGGTTTCACCGCCGCGCGATCCTCGAGATGGCGACCGGTGAGGGTGTCGGCGGCACGGAGTTCCTCGACCGTGCCCTCGAACACGATCTCGCCGCCGTCGGTGCCGGCCCGCGGACCGAGGTCGACGACGCGATCGGCGATGGCGATGACCTCGGGCTTGTGTTCGACGACCAGCACCGTGTTGCCCTTGTCCCGCAGGGCGCGGAGCAGGTCGTTCATGCGCTGGATGTCGTGGGGGTGCAGGCCGATCGACGGCTCGTCGAAGACGTAGGTGACGTCGGTGAGCGACGACCCGAGGTGTCGGATCAGCTTTGTGCGCTGGGCTTCACCGCCGGACAACGTGCCGGCCGGACGGTCGAGGGACAGGTAGCCGAGACCGATGTCGACGAAGGCGTCGAGATGTTCGCGCAGCGACTTGATCAGGGGCGCCGCCGACGGCTCGTCGAGGTCGGCGATCCACTGCGCCAGGTCGCTGATCTGCATCGCGCACGCGTCGGCGATGCTGATGCCCTTGATCTTCGACGACCGGGCCTCGGCGGTCAGACGTGTGCCCTCGCAGTCCGGGCAGGTCTGGAAGGTGATGGCGCGGTCGACGAAGGCGCGGATGTGCGGCTGCATCGCCTCGCGGTCCTTGCTCAGCATGGACTTCTGGATCTTCGGGATCAGACCCTCGAAGGTGACGTTGATGCCCTCGACCTTGATCCGGGTCGGCTCCTTGTAGAGCAGGTCGTCGAGCTGCTTCTTCGTGTACTTGGCGATCGGCTTGTCGGGGTCGAAGAAGCCGCAGCCGCGGTAGATCCGCCCGTACCAACCGTCCATCGTGTAGCCAGGGACGGTCAGCGCGCCCTCGTTGAGCGACTTCGACGCGTCGTAGAGCGCGGTGAGGTCGAAGTCGGATACGTCGCCGCGCCCCTCGCATCGCGGACACATCCCGCCCATCATCGAGAAAGTGCGACGCTCCTTGACCTTCCGGCCGCCCTTCTCGACGGTGACCGCGCCCGCACCGCTGATCGAGGCCACGTTGAAGGAGAACGCTTGTGGTGACCCGATGTGCGGTGTGCCCAACCGGCTGAACAGGATTCGCAGCATGGCGTTGGCATCGGTGGCGGTGCCCACCGTCGAGCGCACGTTGGCACCCATCCGTTCCTGGTCGACGATGATCGCCGTCGTGAGTCCTTCGAGGACGTCGACGTCGGGTCGTGCCATCGACGGCATGAAGCCCTGGACGAACGAGCTGTAGGTCTCGTTGATGAGTCGCTGGGATTCGGCGGCGATCGTGCTGAAGACCAGTGAGCTCTTACCCGAACCCGACACACCGGTGAACACCGTCAGGCGGCGTTTGGGCAGCTCGACGTCGATGTTCTTGAGGTTGTTCTCGCGGGCCCCGAGCACCCGGATGCGGTCATGGGTGTCGGCGGGATGAACGGTGTCGTACTCGGGGGATGTGCCGTCGGTCGTGCTCTGGGGTGCCTGTTTGGTGCGCGTGGCTGGACTCATCATCTCTCCATCAGGGCGGCGCCCAGTGGGACGCAGCCGTCTTCGGGATCGTGAAACGGTTCGGTTGTCGTACAGGTCTGACCCGATCCAACCAGCTGAGTCATCGGAAACTCAGCAACTCCGGTGCGCACCGCCTCGGGTGGCGGCAATCGGCCGGGTCCGCACACCTCTCACACCGCCTGGTCGATACGGATCAGGTTGCCGGAAGGATCACGCACCGCGGCGTCGCGGACGCCGTAAGGCTGGTCCATCGGCTCCTGGATGATGTCCACCCCATTGGCCTGCAGCTTCTCGAACAGTCCGTCGAGGTCCTCGGTCGCGAGGGTGAGTGCGCCGTAACTGCCCTTGGCGATCAGCTCGAGGATCGTCTGACGTTCGGCATCGGTGATGCCCGGATCGGCAGCCGGCGGATGAAGGACGATCGAGGTGCCGGGCTGATTCGGCGGCCCGACCGTGAGCCAGCGCATGCCGTCGTAGCCGACGTCCTTGCGGACCTCGAAACCGAGCAGGTCGCGGTAGAAGGCGAGGGCGGCTTCGCCATCGGTATGCGGGAGGAAGGTGTACTGGATGGTGATGTTCATGGATGTCAGGCTAGGCACCATCACCCCCGCTGCGCTTCTCGATTCCTGATCGGTCTCGTGATGTTCTTCGCCAGACACGCGGGAATCCCGTCGGTGGCGTCGGCGGACTGCTCGCGATAGACCGTCGGCGGCACCCCGACCAGTTCGGTGAATCGCGTGCTGAATGTGCCCAGCGACGAGCAGCCGACCTCGAAACACACCTCGGTGACGCTGAGATCGCCACGACGCAGCAGGGTCATCGCCCGTTCGATGCGACGTGTCATCAGATACGAGTACGGCGACTCACCGTAGGTCTGGCGGAACTTTCGGCTCAGATGCCCGGCCGACATGTTCACGCCCCGGGCCAGCGCCTCGACGTCGAGCGGCTGCGCGTACTCGCGATCGATCCGATCACGGACCTGCCGGAGAAGGGTCAGGTCGCGCAATCGCTGATCGGAATCGGATCGGGCCACGGAGTTGATCGTAGGCTTCGGTTTCGGGATGTGGGAGGCGACGGGCGTGAGTCTCAGACAACGAGAGGCGTCAGCCCCGGAGAAGCGCGGCGACGTCCGCGCTGATCGCCTGAAGCCGTTGCGCGGCACGTGCGTGCGGGATCTCGCCGCCCGCACAATCGAGAACGACCTCGAGGTAGCACTTCAGCTTCGGTTCGGTACCCGACGGACGCACGATGACCCGATCGTCGGCCGCCGTGCGCAGCACGAGTGCGTCGGTCGGGGGCAGGTCGCCGGATCCCCCGGCGAGGTCGAGGACCTCGACGATCGCCGAACCGGCCAGTGCGTCGATCGGCGTCGAACGCAGCCGGTCCATCATCTGCCCGAGCTCGGCGAGGTCGTCGACGCGGATCGTCAGCGGCGCGGTCGCATGCAGACCGTGGCGACGTGCGAGGTCGTCGAGGAGGTCGACGAGGGTGCGGCCGTCGGCGGCGAGCTCCTCGACGAGGCTGACCACGCGGACCATCGCGGAGATCCCATCCTTGTCGCGCACGGCATCCGGGTCGGTGCAGTAACCGATGGCCTCCTCGTAGCCGAACCGCAGATCCGGCGTCCGGGCGATCCATTTGAAACCGGTGAGCGTTACGGCGGATCGAAGACCGTGTTGGGCCGCGATTTTCGCGAGCAGCCGGCTCGACACGATCGAGCAGGCCAGCGTGTCCCCGCCCCGACCCGGGTCGCGGGCGGCCTGTTCGCCCAGCAGCCAACCGATCTCGTCGCCGGTGAGCTGGCGCCAGCCATCTTCGGTCGGGGTGGCCACCGAGCAGCGGTCGGCATCCGGATCCAGCGCGACCACCACGTGCGCGTCGACATCGCGGGCGAGTTCGAGCGCACGGTCGAGGGCCCCGGGTTCCTCGGGGTTCGGGAAGGCGACGGTCGGGAAATCGGGATCGGGCGCGGATTGCACGTCGACGACATGCACGTCGCCGACACCCGCGGCGCGCAACACGGCGAGGGCAGTTGTGCCGCCGACACCATGCATGGGGGTGAAAACGACCCGAACCGTACTCGGTTCGCCGCCGGGCCGAAGTGATGCGGTCCGGGCGATGTAGGCGTCGAGGATCGTCTCGTCGAGCGCCATGACCGCCGCAGGATCGCGGGCGATCTGGTCTGCCGGCGGCGCGGCGTCGATGAAGGTGGCGATCTGCTCGTCGGCGGGCGGGACGATCTGGACGCCTCGGCCTGTGGAGTCGGTGGCGCGACCACCGAGGTACACCTTGTATCCGTTGTCGGCGGACGGATTGTGCGACGCGGTGATCATCACCCCGGCATCGCAGTCGAGCGCCCGGGTGGCGTACGCGGTGACCGGCGTGGGCAGCCGGCGCGGGAGGGTCATCACGGTAAGACCCTGCGCGGCAAGGACTTCGGCGGTGGCGTCGAGGAAGTCATCCGATCCGTGCCGGGCGTCGCAGCCGACGACGACACGCGCATCCGATCCGACCGTGTCGATCAGGTGGCGGGCGAGGCCGTGGGTCGCGCGGAGGACCACCGCGACATTCATCCGCGTCTCCCCCGCTCCCACCTCGCCGCGAAGTCCCGCCGTGCCGAACGTGAGCGGGCCGCGGAAGCGTGAGTCGAGGTCGGCGACCGCCGCGGGATCGCCGGTGTCGGCCGCCTCGATCAGGCGTGTCAGTTCGGCGCGGGTCGCGGGGTCCGGGTCGTGGTCTCGCCAGGTACGCGCGGTCTCGATCATCCGCGCGACGCTATCAGTCAGCGGATCCGGCGGTTGCATTCGATGCGGTCACCGAGGGCGACCCGTGCCCCGCGGAGAATCTGGGTGTCCATGCCGATGAGGGTGATCTTGTCGGTGGGGACCGGACGGGTCCGGGGATGGCCACCGACGGTCGCGTTGGGCCCGACCCGGACCCGCTCGTCGAGGATGGACCAGGCGACCGACGCGCCGGCGCCGATGACGGAGTCGCTGAACACGACCGAGTCCACGACGGTGGCACCCTTCTCCACGACCACGCCCGGTCCGAGCACGCTGCGGCGCACGGTCCCACTCACGTGGGCGCCGCTGCTGACGAGACTGTCCTCGACGATCGCCCCGGCCTCGATGCGCGCTGCGGTTCGCTGCGGCTGATTGGTCAGGATCGGACGGTCGGCCCGGAAGACGTCGAGCTTGCCGCCGATCAGGTCGCGATGGGCCTGCAGGTACGTTTCCGGACGGCCGGCGTCGATCCAGTACCCCGACATCGCATGCGCGACCGTCTTGCCACGACCGACGAACCACGGCAGCAGATGTTCGCCGAAGTCACCGAGACCGGTGTCGCCGGAGGCCGAACCGACGGCGGTCTCCCGGGCCAGGAGTTCCAGACCCTCGATGAGCACGCGGGGGTCGTAGATGAAGATCTCGGTGGCGATCGTGCGGGTCGTCGCACGGTCGGGTTTGTAGCGGAACTCACGCACCGCGCCGTCGCGTCGGGAACTGACCGTGGCGTGCTGAGACGCTTCCTCGAGCGAACACGTCGTGGTGACGACCGTGCACTCCGCACCATGCCGTCGATGGGTGTCGAGCGCATCCCGGAAGTCGAAGTCGTAGACGTGGTCGGCACTCATCACGATCACCTCGGCCGGTCCGTGCTGAGCGATCCGGTCGCGCATCCGGTACAGCAGATCGGCGTTGCCCGTGGCGAAGCCGTCCTCGGTCTCCGGGGCGTCGGTCTGTTCGGGCATCACGATCCGCAGCCCGCCGCTGGTGCGGTCGAGGTCCCACGGGCGCCCGCCCGCGACCAGTTGCGTGAGACTCTCGGCCTGGTACTGCACGCACAGCCAGACGTCGTCGATGTGACTGTGGTGCAAGTTCGAGAGCGGGAAGTCGATGAGCTGGTAGTTTCCGGCGAACGGCAACGCCGGCTTGGCCCGCCGATCGGTCAGCACCTCCATTCGGGAACCACGTCCACCGGCTTGCACGATCGCGAGAACATCAGAGTGCCGCATCAGCCCAGTGTGCCCGACAGGCGCGTCGAGACCCGGGATGGTTTCCTCACGGCACGGCGAGGTCCTGGGCACGCAACAAAGTTGGAGGAACGGTGGAACGGACGGACTGCCTGGTGGTGGGCGGCGGCATCATCGGTCTGGCGGTGGCCCGTGCGCTCGCGACGACCGGGCGCGAGGTGATCGTCCTGGAGGCCGCCGATGCGGTGGGTGCGCAGACGACGTCACGGAGTTCGGAGGTCATCCATGCCGGCATCTACTACCCCGAGGGCAGTCTGAAGGCGCGGCTGTGCGTGCAGGGTCGCGAGCTCCTCACCCGATACTGCGACGGGCGGGGCGTCTCGTGGAGCCGCCCCGGGAAGCTGATCGTGGCCACCGACGACACCCAGCTCGACCGACTCGACGTGCTGTTCCGGCACGGCATCGCGAACGGTGTCGACAACCTACGACGAATCGACGGCGACGAACTCCACGAACTGGAGCCCGAGGTGCGCGGCGTGGCGGCGCTGTTGTCCCCGTCGACCGGGATCGTCGACGTCGACGGGATGGTCCGTGCCCTGCGCCGTGACCTCGAGTCGCTGGGTGGCGCGGTGGCATTGCGCAGCAGAGTGATCGGCGGACGCATCGAATCGGGCGGTGTCACCGTCGACACCGCCGAGGGCGGATCGGCGTCGGCGCACATGCTCGTCAACTGTGCCGGGCTGGGCGCATGGCAGGTGGCGAGCTCGCTCGACGGCTTCGACGGGCCGATTCCGCCGCGACATCTCGCGAAGGGCAACTACTTCGGATTGTCCGGTGCACGAGCACCATTCGATCACCTGGTGTACCCGGTGCCGGTCGACGGCGGCCTGGGGGTGCACTTCACGATGGACCTGGCCGGCGCGGCCCGGTTCGGCCCGGATGTCGAGTGGCTGGACGAGCCTGCCGGCGATCTCCACGACAAGGACCTGGACTACTCGGTCGACGACGCACGCCTCACCGGCTTCGAGGATTCGATACGCCGCTACTGGCCCGGGTTGCCTTCCGGCACACTGACTCCCGCCTATGCCGGCATCAGGCCCAAGACTAGCGGACCCGGCGAGGCGGCCGCGGATTTCGTCATCCACGGACCCGCCATGCACGGCGTCGCCGGGTTGGTGAACCTGTTCGGCATCGAGTCACCCGGCATCACCTCATGCCTGGCGATCGCCGAACACGTCGTCGGGTTGATGGGTAACTGACTCGTGTCCCGCGCACCGCTTCCGTTCCGGCGCACGTTTTCCGCGTGTGAGCGGCAACGGAATTCGAGAGCGGGATCGCGTGCAAGTCAGCGAGTAGACCGAACCGACGCGCCCCGACCGCGCGTCGGCCCAGCCCAGCTCACTTGGCTGCGTATTTGTAAGCCGCACTCTGCTTTTCGCGCCTCTTCATGGCCTGGATGGCGTCGTTGTGGCGACGGGCGTGGTAGGCGAGGGGGAAGTAGATCGCACGCTCGGGCAGGGTGCGGTAGGCGAACCGCAGGCGGCGGTGGATCTTCTCGAGGTGACGCTGCTCCTCGTTGGTCCACGTCAGGCCGAGGATCTCGCGCACGCGCGGATCCATGACGCCCACCGTTGTCAGGTAGTTGAAGTCCTGGAACGGCACCGACGCGGTGGCGGCGACCTTCTTGACGACCGGACGCAACGCCTTGGGCACTGTCTTCGGCACCGGCGGGGCGGCACGCATCTGCTCGATGAGTTCGACGGCCACGGGATGGCGGACCAGCTTGTTCTCGACGAAGTCGTCGAAGTACTCCTCGAACTCCTCGAGGGTCTCCGGGTAGCCCTTCATGGGAACCTGGACGATCTTGGCGATGCGGCGGTTGTCGCGGAGCAGTTCCTTGCGCTCCTCGAGCGTGAACTCACGACCCAGGACGAGCGGTGCCGCCGTGTTCATCGTCGGGAACGCGGTCGCGATGACCCACGCATAGGCCTCCGGGTTCAGTGCACTGATGTGCTTGCCCTCCGCATTCCGCGTCTGCAGGGGCTGGTGCAGCTTCCGCAGGCGCTTGCCCTCTTCGAGGGCCTCCTGACCGCCGTAGGTCCAGCGCAGAACCGAGTCCGCAGAACGAATGGCACGCCCGAGCGGGTCGGTACGGAACACCGAGTACTTGTCGACGACGTCGCCGATCACCGGGTGCATCACCTGCATCACGAACGCCGCGCCGTTGATCGGCAGGAAGGTGTACAGACCGGTGAGCTGCGCGGTGAGTGAGTCCGGCGGGATCAGCTCGATCTCGTCGTCACGGTGGTTGATCAGCCGACCAGTGTCCTCGAGTGCGGCGGTCGTCGGTTCGTCGTGTACCGCGGTCATGGTGCCCCCAACCTGATTCTCCAAAGCATGGATTTCGACAACGTTCGTAGTCAGATTACCGCAGGAAGCGTCGAAAACCCACCATTCGGGGGTTTCGATACGGCTCGTCGCTACGCTCCTCGCCTACTCAACCGGCAGGAAGGCCGGCTCGACCGGCGAGATGGACGCTTCAGGCAGGGCCGATGATCACCGTGCGGGTGCCGAGGGCGCGTTCCCGGACGGTGAAAATGCTGGTGCCCCTCTTGCGGCCGGTGCGGATCTCGCTGAGATCCAGCCCCGCCGCGGACAGGCGCGCATGCGTGGCCTCGACATCGATGGAGCGCCAGGCGACACCCCACAGCGAGGTCACCGCGGGTGTCGGCGGCTCCGTCGACGCGACTGCCGTGACGACCTCGACGATGAGGTCGCCGGCGCGGAAGAACAACTGCCGGGCGTTGTCGCCGATCGGCTGGTCGAGCCGGAAATCGAGGTCGAAGACCCCGCCGAACAACGCCACCGCGCGATCGCGGTTGTCGCAGGTGAACACGAGATGGTCCATCCCCGTCACATCACCGGCCGGACCGGACTCCGCCGCGGGCTCACGTGCGGCGACGCCGAGTGGGGTCGTCTCCCCGATGACACCGACCGCTGACTCGACGACCGGGAAACCACGCCGGGTCAGCAGACGCTGCATCGCGGGCACGTCGTCGACGGTGAAGTACACCCGATGGCCGGCGTCCGGGCCATCGTCGACGGCGGACGCCTGGCGCAACCGGAGTCGGGTGTTGCCGATCGCGAGAGCCTCCGGATGGCCCACGCCGCCCGACGTACCGGTCAGGCCGAGGAGTGTTTCGTGTGTCCGCCCGGCGAGCTCCGGGTCGGTGCAGCTGAGTTCCACGATCGCGGTCGGAGGCGGGTTCGGCGGGATCACCGCTTCTTCTTACCCTTTCGCCTGCGGGGTGCCGACGGGATGGGTCGATATGTCAGCCGGGCCGAACTGGTGATGTGCCAGGCGCCGCACATGCACTCGTAATAGCGAAGCGACAGGGCTCCGACCGCTCGCCGCTTGATGCGGTCGATGCCGTCGAGCGCGTCCGCGGGAGACGAGAAGGGAAGCTTGTCCGGCGTCGGACACTCCACCGTCTCGATGCGACGCTCCGGTCGTGGAGTTGGGCGTTGATGCATCAGCGCGTGGAAAGCCGTGCGTGCCTCGATCTCGCGGTAGAACGATTCGAGATCGTCGTCAGAGAAGGGCACGGGGTCGATTATCCCCTCAACGCGGATACTCGGCAGAACCGCGTCCGGCGTCGGTCAGCGAGCCATCCACAGTCGACGGCGGATGACCTCACGCATACGCCGGAGTTCGGATGCGCTGAGCGCCTCCGGCGGATCGGCGTCGACGATCCGGTTGAGCTCGGCGAAGAAGTCCCGATCCGACAGGCCGAATTCCTCGATGATCTGCTGCGACGAGCCCCCGCCCAGCGGGGCCCAATCCCTCTCGAACTGGATCATCTGCTGCTGCCTGTCGTTCATTCCCACCACCAGATCTGCTGTTGAACATCGCGCCCGTGACCTTCTGCCACGGGCACCGGAATCGTGAAACTCTGCGTGACGCACGTCACCGACGCCGTCCTTTGTACACCTGTCACCCGACAGATTGCAGCAGCCTGCCCAAGGTGATTCGAATGTGTCTCAGAACATTCATCGGATGGTCATGAAGACCCCGCCAACCGATGCCGCGGCGGGGTCAGGCGTTCACCGAGGAGGGCGCGGCGCCGCGTCGCGACTCACGACGGTTGGCGCGGATACTGCTGGCGAGCGAGGCACCGATGAACGCCACGCCGACGAGTCCCGTGACGAGCTCGTCGATATGGTATTCGACCCCCAACAGGAGGATGACGGCGAGCGCACCGATCGCCCAGTGTGCCCCGTGTTCGAGGTAGCGGTACTCCCCCAGCGTGCCCTGTCGCACCAGGTAGATCGTGATCGAACGGACGAACATCGCACCGATGAAGCCGAGTCCGAGCGCGATGATGATCGGGTCCGAGGTGATCGCGAACGCACCGATCACGCCGTCGAACGAGAAGGATGCGTCGAGCACCTCGAGGTAGAGGAACAGGAAGAACGCGGCCTTACCGGTCGCCTTGGTCGCCGGGGTCGGACCCGGCTCGTTCTGTTCGGGACCGTCGGACATGAACAGTGAGCTGAGTCCGTCGACGGTGATGTAGGTGACCAAGCCGAGGATGCCGGCGATCAGCACGGTCGCCCGGATCTCGTCGTCGGCGAGGAACTCGGCGGTCAGGACGAGGCCGATGGCCGCCAGCACCACCGGCAGCTGGTCGAGCTTGCCGATCTTGGCCAGTGGGCGCTCGAGCCAGGTGAGCCACGTGCGCTCACGGTCGGTCAGCACGAAGTTGAGGAACAGCAGCAACAGGAACATCCCACCGAACGCCGCGATCTGCGGATGGGCCTCGGTCAGGATGGTCTCGTAGCTCGGGTGTCCGTCGGCGAAGTGGGTCTGTCCCTCCGGCGGCGGATTGGTGGCCAGCCGTAGAGCCTCTGCCGGGTTCAGACCACCGGTGATCCAGACGATCAGCAACGGGAAGAGCAGCCGCATCCCGAAGACCGCGATGAGCACACCCACGGTGAGGAACATCCGCTGCCAGAATTCCGACATCCGCTCCAGGATCGTCGCGTTGATGACGGCGTTGTCGAAGGACAGCGACACCTCGAGCACACCGAGGATTGCGCACAAAGCCAGCCCGGTCCACCCCATGTAGAAGTAGGCGACGGCCAGCGCCACCATGGACACGCCGGCCGAGAGGCCGAAGATGCGGACGGTCACCGCAGCTTCTCGGCTTCCCTCGCCAGCTCGAGCAGGGTGTCGGTCAGCTCGGCGAGGACCACGTGGTCCGCGCGTTCGGCGACGGCGGTGCCCAGATCCTCGGCGGCGCATCGCAGGGCGAACATCCGGTCACCGAAGTCGGCGGCCTCGGCGGCCGACAGGATCACGGCGTCGGCGGGAATGGACGTGCCCTCGAGAAGCGTTCTCTGCTCATAGGCGCGCTGCCTGCAGGAGCGCTTGCAGTACTTGCGACGCCGCCCGAGTTCGGAGTCCACCATCATCGACCCGCACCACGCACAGTTGTACGGGCGGCGTCGGGTATGGGAGGCCAGTTCCACACCGGAGACCGTACCCCGATGAGACGGCCCGAAACCGGCACGGCACCTCGGGTGGCCGCCACCGGTCAACACGGGTCGTCGGCGGTGGCAAGGCGCCGACGAGATTGCGCGTAGAATGTTCCTGTTGACGACTCAGTTGGCTGCGTTCGATGGTGAACGCCGCGTGAACACAGCTGATAGATCCGGCAAAACTGAGAAATCTGACGAAGCTTTGAGAGGAACCCTTCATGGCAGATCGAGTACTTCGGGGTAGCCGCCTCGGCGCGGTGAGCTACGAGACCGATCGCGACCACGACCTCGCGCCGCGTCGCATCGTCCAGTACCGCACCGACAACGGTGAGATCTTCGACGTCCCCTTCGCCGACGACGCGGAGGTGCCGTCGAAGTGGCCGTGCAAGAACGGTATGGAAGGCACGATCCTCGAGGGCGCCGAGCCCGAGGAGAAGAAGACGAAGCCGCCGCGCACCCACTGGGACATGCTGCTCGAACGTCGTAGCGAGGAAGAGCTCGAGGTGCTCCTCAACGAGCGCCTCGACCTGCTGAAGCAGCGCCGCAAGGGCATCTCGCACTGATCCCGAACAGCTGACGCACACAGATCGGCCCGGCAGGAAAACCTGCCGGGCCGATCTGTGTGTCCGCTGTATTCCGGTTGGGCCTAGGAGTTCTTCAGGATGCCCAGGCGCTCGAGACGGCTCTGAATGCCCCATCGGGCCACCATCGTGAAGGCCTCCGACATGACACCGCCACTCATCTTGGAGACCCCGAGCTCGCGTTCGGTGAACGTGATCGGCACCTCGCGGACGTCGAAACCTGCCTGGACGGTCCGCCAGGCCAGATCGATCTGGAAGCAGTAACCCGCGGACTCCACGGTATCGAGCTGGATCTTCTCCAGCACCGAGCGTCGGTAGGCGCGGAACCCGGCAGTGATGTCATGGACCTTCGCGCCGAGCGCGAGTCGCGCGTAGGTGTTGGCCCCGCGGGAGAGGAACTCGCGGTGCTTGGGCCAGTTGACGAGTTTGCCACCGGAGACGTACCGGGACCCGATCACGAGGTCGGCGCCTGCGTTGATCGCATCGAAGAGCCGGTGCAGCTGCTCGGGGGCGTGGCTGCCGTCCGCGTCCATCTCGACGATGACCGGGTAGTCGCGACCCAGGCCCCAGGCGAAGCCGGCAAGGTAGGCCTTGCCGAGGCCGTCCTTCTCCTGGCGATGCATCACGTGCACGCGGCCGGCCGGCTCGTCCTTGCGGGCCAGCTCGTCGGCGACGTCGCCGGTGCCGTCCGGACTCGAGTCGTCGACCACGAGCAGGTGCACGCCGGGCAGAGCGGCCTGGAGGCGTTCGACGATCACCGGCAGGTTGTCGCGCTCGTTGAACGTCGGCACGACGACCAGTGCGCCCGCTCCGTCGGCGCCGACCACCGGCTGCGGCACGTCGCCTGACTGCCGTTGTCCTGCCGAGGCGTCAATCCCCGATGCCATCGAGCTCCTTAAATGTCACCGGACACCCGTGCGGCGTCCCTGCGTGGCTTGAGTGTGAACCTAGTACGCGAGGCCAGTGCAAACAAAAGGCCGCCCATGGCCACGACGATCGCGAGTGCCTGCGGCCACGCCCCGAGGCGGGTCGCGAGAGTGGTGTCGTCGTGCAGCGGCAGGGTGCTGGTCAGCACGTCCGAGGCGAAGACGCCGGACTGCTCGGTGATCGAGCCGTCGGCGTCGATGATCGCGCTCACACCGCTGGTCGCGGCGACGACCACGGCACGTCCGTGCTCGACGGCACGCACCTGCGACATGGCGAGCTGCTGATAGGTCATCTCGGTGCGGCCGAACGTCGCATTGTTGGTCGGGACGTAGAGCATCTGCGCGCCGTCGCGGATCGACTGTCGGGCGGCGCGGTCGAAGGCGACCTCCCAGCAGGTGGCCACGCCCACGGTGACCTCACCCGAGCGACCGGGCACGTCCACCACCGTCGGGCCGCTGCCGGGCTTGAAGTTGCCGGCCATGTCCGCATACGACGAGAAGAGACGGAAGAACGGCCGCCAGGGCAGGTATTCGCCGAACGGCTGCACGATGTGCTTGTCGTAGCGGTCGACCGGCCCCCTCGCCTCGTCCCAGACGAGCACCGAGTTCGTGGGACGGCCGTCGGAGTTGCGCAGCAGCGTGCCGACGAGGATCGGCGCACGGACCGCCTCGGAGGCGGCGGTGATCTCGGCGGCGGCGTCCTCGTTGTCGAGCGGCGAGATGTCCGATGCGTTCTCCGGCCACAGCACGAAATCGGGATGGGCGGCGAGGCCGCCGTCGATCGCCTGGGCGTAGCCCATGGTGGTGCGTACGTGGTTGTCGAGCACGGCGCGGCGCTGCGCGTTGAAGTCCAGACCGAGGCGCGGCACGTTGCCCTGGACCGCCCCGATGTGCACGGACTTCGGCGAGATGGTGCGATCGATGGTGGCCGGTGTCAGGGCGATCGCCGCGACCGGTGCGAGCAACGCGATGGCGACCGCGAGGGTCGCGACGCGCACGATCCCCGAGGGCTGGTCACCGCCGAGCGGTGCGGTCGCCGATCGGGCGGACCGGCGATACGCGGAGGCGAGGATGGTCAGCAGCCAGGCGACCGCCGCACCGAACAGCGCGACCCCGGCGGAGAGCCCTGGTGCCCCGAGTACCGAGGCCAGCGGCAGCAGCGGCCCGTCCACCTGACTGAAGGCGGCTCTCCCCCACGGGAACCCGCCGAACGGAAAGGCCGAGCGCAGAGCCTCGATCAGCACCCAGGAGAGCGTGAACCAGATCGGTGGGACCGGCAGTCGCATGGTCAGGGTCGCGATCGCGCCGAACAGGGCCAGGTATCCGGACAGCACCACCGACAACGCGATCCACGGCAAGGGACCGACGTAGACCCCGATCCACGGCAGCAGCGGGATGAAGAAGGCGAGTCCGAAGACGAAGCCGATCCACGCCCCGGTACGTACCCGGGGGCGGCGCACGTACAGCGCGGTGAAGAGCACGCCGAGTCCGATGACCGCGAGGAACCACCAGTTACGGGGCGGGAAGGCCGCCCACATCGCCACGCCGGCGACGATCGCGGCCACTGTCCGAAGACCCCAATCCCAGGTCAGGGTGAAGCGGCGGCCCCGTGCCGGTTTCTCCTCGCGAAGCGTTGCCGTGTCTGCGGCGTTCACCCGGCGTCCCGGTCGTAGAGAACCTGTCCGCGATGCACGGTCCGCACGCACCGCGGCAGCTCGGCGCCGGGCGACACGTCCGGTAGCGCGGGTACGCGGGACCGCGGGTCGGTGGACCAGCGCTGCACCTTCTCGTGGGAGCCCGCGACGACGAGGTCGTCGACCTCCCACACCGCATAGCTCGCCGGTGCGCCAGGGGTCAGGGTGCCGGTGAGACCGTCGTTGATGCCGCCGGCACGCCACCCACCGCGGGTCGCCGCCGCGAAGGCGCCGCGCGCCGAGATGGCATTGGTCGGCTGGTGATGGTGGACAGCGGCCCGGATCGTCGACCAGGGGTCGATGGGCGTCACCGGCGCGTCCGAGGAGAACGACAGCGCCACACCGGTTTTCGCAAGCATGGCGAAGTCGTTGAGGGTGGCGGCGCGGGTCTTGCCGAGTCGGGCGTCGTAGAGGTCGCCCTCGCCGCCCCATTCGGCGTCGAAATGCGGCTGCATGCTGGCGATGACGCCGCAGCGCGCGAGGACCTCCGCGTCGCGGGCGGTGACCATCTCCGCGTGCTCGAGCCGATGGGCGCAGCGAGCGAGCGCCGGGGTGCCCAGCTCGTCGGCGAGTTCGGTGAGCGCGGCGACGACGGCACCGGTGGCGGCGTCGCCGATGACGTGGAGGCCGGACTGGATACCGGCGAGCGTGCAACCCCGGAGGTGATCGCGAATCGTGTCGGCGTCGAGGTAGCTGATGCCGCTGGTGCTCGGGTCGTCGGTGTAGGGCTCGTTGAGCCAGGCGGTGTGCGAGCCGATCGCGCCGTCGATGAAGAGGTCACCACCGAGTGCGTCGGCGCGGGTGATGGCCAGCAACTCGGCCGCGTGGTCGGCGTCGGTGACGGTCTGTCCCCAGTAACGGCGGATCTCGACGGGATGGTCGAGGTCGGCGAGGGCGAGGAAGTCGTCCAGGCCGCTGATGTCGGGTCCGCCGTTCTCGTGGACGGCGACGACGCCGTGAGCCGCGGCGACGTCGAGCGCCCGACGCTGCGCACGCTCCCGATGGGCGGCCGTCACCAGGAGGCGAGCCGCACCCCGGACGAGATGATGCGCCTCGGCGACGAGCGGCTCCTCCGGGTGATAGCCGACGGCCTCCGCGAGTTCCGGAACGAGACGACGCAAGGCTGTCGACGCAACGGCAGAGTGTTCGTCGACGCGAGCCAGGTACACCGGGCGTCCACCGACCACGACGTCGAGTTCGCTGGTCGTCGGGAACCGGCCGTCCTCGGGTTCGGGACCCGCCCAGGTCGAGTCGTCCCAACCGAGACCCCAGAGGAGGTCACCCTCGTCGTGGCCGGCTGCCGCATCGTCGGCGACGGTCTTCTCGACGAGCCGCAGGCAATGCGTCCGGCTGGTCGCCTCGTTCAGGGTGAGACCGTCCAGCGAGAGCCCCGTCGAGGTGAGATGCACGTGTGAGTCGACAAAACCCGGGCTGACGAACAGCCCGTTCAGGTCGACGATCTCCGCATCCGGATGGAGAGCACGGCCGACGTCATCGGTCCCGACCCACACCACCACCCCATCGGTGATGGCCATCGCGGTCGCGTCGGGGGCGGCCGCCGAGTACACGGCACCGCCGAGAAGCAGTTGGGTTGCCACGATCGTTCAGTCTGCCTTGCCGTGAGTGAATGTGGCCGAGAGGGGTAGGGCGGACGGTCCCAGGTCAACGAGTGGGTGGGAGCTGCGGGGTGGTGGTCATCGGTGGCGAAGCCGGGCCGAAGCCCGATCCGGGCGTGTCCGACTCCACAACCGTGCCATCGACGACAGTTCCGCCACCGGGGACGCGGCCCCCGCGGATTCCACCGCCGTAGATGCCGGTGGCGTACAGGCCTGCGCGGTCCATCGCCGTTGCCATCCGCCGCGCTCCCACGGCCACGACGACCGGACGCAACACTTTGCGGGTCGGCGGGAACAGCAGCAGGATGCCTGCGACGGTCGACACGACCCCGGGGATGACGAGCAGGATCGTCGACGTGGCGACGAGTGCGGTGTCGGCCAGCGGAGCACGGGCGTCGACCTCGTTGTTGGCCGCCCGCCGGAGCTCACCGAAGACCTTGCGGCCCTGCCAGCGCAGCGTCAGGAACCCGAGGACGCCGGCCGCGATGCTGATCAGCACGGCGCAGCCGAACCCGAGTGTCACCGCCATCGCCACGAAGGCGGCGATCTCCAGCAGCGCATACACGGCGAAGTAGCGGAGTGCCATGGTCGTCTCACCTGTCTTTCGGTGCCTTGTGGGCACCCTCGGTGTCAGGGTCTGGCGGTGTAACGAACGAGGCGGCGATTTTTCTCCCGGGCACCTCGATACGCGGCGTCCTCGCTCCGCTCGGTCGTCGCTACTCGGCGGGCGGAACAAAACGGCACCCCGCAGCGAGAGGCGTGCCGCTACTCGGCGGGCGGGGCTAGACAACCCTGACACTGAAACCAGCAGAGGGGGGCGCTCAACCAGCAGAGGGGCGCTCAACCAGCAGAGGGGGTCAACCGGCAGGGGTCTCGCCCCGGGCCTCGATGTCGCCCTCGGTCTGCAGGTAGACGTTGCGCAGCGCGTCGAGGAGTTCCGCGGGTGGTTCGCGCCACATGTCGCGTTCGACGGCCTCGAGCAGCCGTTCGGCGATCCCGTGCAGCGCCCACGGGTTCGACTGCTGCATGAATTCCTGGTTGGTCTCGTCCAGGACGTAGGACTCGGTGAGTTTCTCGTACATCCAGTCGGCGACGACGTCGGTGGTGGCGTCGTAGCCGAAGAGATAGTCGACGGTCGCGGCCATCTCGAAGGCGCCCTTGTACCCGTGGCGCTGCATCGCCGAGATCCAGCGCGGATTGACGACGCGGGCCCGGAAGACGCGGGCGGTCTCCTCGGACAGCGTGCGGGTACGCACGGAATCGGGCCGGGTGCTGTCCCCGATGTAGGCCTCCGGCGAGGTACCGGTCAGCGCGCGCACGGTCGCGACCATGCCGCCGTGATACTGGAAGTAGTCGTCGGAGTCGGCGATGTCGTGTTCCCGGGTGTCGGTGTTCTTGGCGGCCACCGCGATCCGTCTGTACGCGGCGCGCATGTCGTCGACCGCGGGCACACCGTCGAGACCGCGCCCGTAGGCATAGCCGCCCCACTCCGTGTAGACACGCGCCAGGTCCTCGTCGCTGCGCCAGTCGCGGGAATCGATGAGCTGCAGAATCCCGGCACCGTACGTTCCGGGCTTGGAACCGAAGACCCGGGTGACGGCGCGTCGGCGGTCGCCGTGTTCGGCCATCGACGCACGGACGTGGGCGGCGACGAAGTTCTGCTCGTCGGGTTCGTCGGCCGCGGCGGCAAGCGCGACCGCGTCGTCGAGCATCGCCACCACATGAGGGAAGGCGTCCCGGAAGAACCCGGAGATGCGGACCGTGACATCGATGCGCGGGCGCCCGAGTTCGGCGAGGTCGATCAGTTCGAGATCGACGACGCGGCGCGACATCTCATCCCAAACCGGCATCACGCCGAGCAGGGCGAGGACCTCGGCGACGTCGTCGCCGGACGTACGCATCGCACTCGTCCCCCACACCGACAGCCCGACCGACGCCGGGTGATGACCGTGGTCGGCGACGTAGCGCTCCAGCAGCGAGTCGGCCATCGCGCGGCCGGTCTCCCACGCCAGCCGCGAGGGCACGGCCTTCGGGTCGACCGAGTAGAAGTTGCGGCCGGTCGGCAGGACGTTGATCAGTCCGCGCAGCGGGGATCCGCTGGGGCCGGCGGGGATGAAGCCGCCGTCGAGGGCGTGCAGTACGCGAGGCACCTCGCCGGTGGTCTGCCGCAGGCGAGGAACCACCTCGGTGGCCGCGAATCGCAGGACGTCACCGACCGCGTCGGGCAGTCCGGCGGTGGCCTCGGCGACGGCGGCCGGCGACCAGTCGTCCTTCGCGCACGCGGCGACGAGATCGCGGGCCTGCGCCTCGACGGCATCCACGGTCCCGCGTTCGGCGGTCCCGTCCTCGACCAGGCCGAGCGCCTCACGGAGTCCGGGGAGCGCGGACGTGCCGCCCCACAGCTGCCGGGCGCGCAGCATCGCCAGGACGAGGTCGACCTCGGCGTCGTCGCGCGGCGCCTCGCCGAGAACGTGCAGACCGTCGCGGATCTGGACGTCCTTGATCTCGCACAGCCAGCCGTCGACATGCAGCAGCATGTCGTCGAAGACCTCTTCGTCGGGACGTTCGGTGAGCCCGAGGTCGTGGTCCATCTTCGCGGCGGTGAGCAGCGTCCAGATCTGCTGGCGGATCGCGGGCAGCTTCGCCGGGTCGAGGGCGGAGATGTTCGCGTGTTCGTCGAGCAGCTGTTCGAGCCGGGCGATGTCGCCGTAGGACTCGGCACGCGCCATCGGCGGGATCAGATGGTCGACGAGCACCGCGTGGGCTCGACGCTTGGCCTGAGTCCCCTCCCCCGGGTCGTTGACGAGGAACGGGTAGATGAGCGGGAGGTCGCCGAGCGCGGCGTCGGTTCCGCAGTTGGCCGACATGCCGAGGTTCTTGCCCGGCAACCATTCGAGGTTGCCGTGTTTGCCGACGTGCACGATCGCGTCGGCTCCGAAACCGGCCAGGTGTCCGTCGGACTGCTGGGCGGCGATCCACCGATACGACGCCAGATAGTGATGCGACGGGGGCAGATCCGGATCGTGGTAGATCGCGACCGGATTCTCTCCGAAACCGCGCGGCGGCTGCACCATGATGGCGATGTTGCCGAAAGTCAGTGCGGCGACGACGATGTCGCCGTCAGGGTTGGCCGACCGGTCGACGAACAGCTCGCCCGGCGCCGCACCCCAGTGTTCGACGACCGCGCCGCGCAGGTCCTCCGGCAGCGTGTCGAACCACGCGCGGTACTCCGCGGCGGGCAGCCGGATCGGATTGGCGGCGAGGGTCTCCTCGGTCAGCCAGTCCGGGTCCTGTCCGCCGGTGGCGATGATCTCGTGGATCAGCGCATCCGAATCGTCTTCGGCCAGGCCGGGTATCGCATCCGGACCCGATTCCGGTCCGAGGTCGTAGCCGGCCGCACGCAGCGCGGCGAGAAGCCGGAGCAGGCTGCGCGGGGTGTCGAGGCCGACGGCGTTGCCGATGCGGGCGTGCTTCGTCGGGTACGCCGACAGCATGATGGCGATACGCTTGTCCGCGACGGGAATCCGGCGCAGCCGTGCGTGCGACACCGCGATACCCGCCACCCGGGCACAGCGTTCGGGATCCGGCTGGTACCACGGCAGGCCGTCGTCGTCGAACTCCTTGAAGGAGAACGGGACCGTGATGATCCGGCCGTCGAACTCCGGCACCGCGACCTGCGTCGCGACATCGAGCGGTGAGAGACCGTCGTCGCTCGCCTCCCAGTCCGCGCGCGAACCGGTGAGGCAGAGGCCCTGCAGGATCGGGATGTCGAGGGCCCCGAGCCGTTCGATGTTCCACGCCTCGTCGTCGCCGCCGGCCGACGCGGTCGCCGGGGTCGCTCCCCCGGCGGCCAGGACGGTGACCACGAGGGCGTCGGCCGTGCCGAGCAACTCGATGAGGTCGTCGGGTGCCGTCCGCAACGACGCACAGAACACCGGCAACGGCCGGGCGCCGCGGTCCTCGATGGCGCGACAGAGGGCGTCGATGTAGCGGGTATTGCCGGCCAGGTGCTGGGCCCGGTAGTAGAGCACCGCGATGGTCGGCCCTTCGAGGCTCGTCGCTTGCGCTCCTCGCACCTCAGGGAGCGCGGGGGCCACCTCTTCGATCGCGCCACGCTCCAGGATTCCCCAGGCGGGCGTCTGTTGCGGTGGTTCGAACCCGTGACCGGTGAAGAGCACGGTGTCGGAGAGGAAGTGGTGCAGGTTGACCATGTTCGCGACGCCGCCGGCGGCGAGATAGTCGTGGGCCTGGGCGACGACACCGGCCGGCACCGTCGAATGCGCCATCAGGTCCGGGTCCGGCTGCTGTTCGCCCGAACAGACCACGACCGGCTTACCGGTCGCCTCGACCGACGCGAGTCCCTCCTCCCAGGCGCGGGTACCGCCCAGGATGCGGACCACGATCAGGTCCGCATCTGCGGCGAGCGCCGGGATCTCCTCGACGAGGATCCTCGAAGGATTGGCGCCGCGGACGCTCACCTCGGAGTTCGCATCGCTCGCGGCCGCCGCGGTCAGCAGATCGGTGTCCGAGGTCGAGAGCAGCAGGATCATCGTTTCTCCTCGCCGGGTTGTCGCGCCCGGAGTGTCAGGTGTGGGCGAGGGACTGGTCTGGCTGGGGCACCCGGCAGCACCGGAACCCATCACAGTGGCGCGACCGCGCCGGATTCTCACCGGCTTCAGCCCGCTCGCGGTTGGGTCTCAGCCTACGGCGGCCCGTCGGGGAACCCCTCACCTGGGCCGGTCGTAGGCTTGTGAGATGACCGAGGCGCCGGACCCCGCCCCCGAGACAGCGATCCGAGAGTCCACGGACCGCTGTCCCGGCGTGTTCAGCACCCACGCGGCGCAGGACGGTGCGCTGGCCCGGATCCGGCTTCCCGGAGGCCGGATCCGGTCCGATCAGCTCGCCACCCTGGCCCAGGCGTCGGCCGCCCACGCCGACGGGTTCCTGGAGCTGACCGCCCGCGGGAATCTCCAGTTGCGCGGAATCACCGACGTCGGCGCCGTGGCCGACGCCGTGGTGACCGCCGGACTCGCACCGAGCTCGTCACACGACAAGGTGCGGAACATCGAGGTGAGCCCCCTGACCGGGCGCATCGGCGGCCTCGCCGACGCCGGTCCGCTGGCGGCCGCTCTCGACGATGCCCTGCGTGCCGATCCCGCGGCGACCTCGCTCTCGGGACGCTTTCTGTTCGGGTTCGACGACGGCCGAGGTGACATCCGGCACCGCGGCGCCGACGCGTGTGCGGTGGTGCGCGCGGCGGAGCCCGTGGTCGCCGACATCCTCGTCGGCGGGGTCGCGGTCGGATCCGTCGACGGCGTCGACAGGATCGTCGACGCGATGATCGGGGTGGCGGCGGGCCTGAACGAGGTGGCTCCGGGCGCGTGGCGCATCGGTGACCTGGGCGCCGAGGACCGGGGTCGGCTGGAGCGGCTCGTCGCGGCGAACCTGGCACCGCTTGTCGGGTCCGACGACGACGCCGTACCGAATCCGACCGAGCCGATCGTCGGCTGGTTCGACCAGGACGACGGGTCGGTGTTGCTCGGATCGGTCGTGGAACTCGGACGCCTGCCCGCACGCCTGGCCGAGTTCATCGCCGCGGTCGAGTCGCCGGTCGTGTTCACCCCGGACCGGGAGATCCTCATCTGCGACCTGGGCGAGGGTGTCGCCGAGACCGTGGTGCGGGTTCTCGCGCCGATAGGACTGATCTTCGACGCGAACTCGCCGTGGGCGAGGGTCAGCTGCTGCGTCGGCGCCCCCGGCTGTGCATCGGCCCAGGCCCCGGTGCGCGAGGACCTGCTCGTGCATGTCGAGGCAGGACTTCCGGTGGGCGATCGCGAGCACTGGGTCGGTTGTGAGCGGCGCTGTGGCTCCCCCGCCGGCCCGCACCTGTCGGTGCAGGCCACGCCCGACGGCGGTTACGACCGACATCGCCGCTAGGCTCGTGCGCACCATGACCGAGTACTTGCGCGACGGCGCCGCGATCTATCGCCAGTCCTTTGCGACGATCCGGGAGGAGTCGGATCTGTCCGCCTTCGCCCCTGACGTGGCGACCGTGGTCGTACGGATGATCCACGCCTGCGGACAGACCGACCTCACGCGCGACGTCGTCGCGACCCCCGGGATCGTCCGGGCGGCCCGCGGGGCGCTCGAAGCCGGGGCGCCGATCCTCTGCGACGCGTCGATGGTGGCCTCCGGGATCACCCGCAAGCGGCTGCCCGCCGACAACGAGGTGCTCTGCCACCTCTCCGAACCCACCCTCCCCGCTCTGGCCGAGAGAATGGGGACGACGAGAACCGCTGCCGCCCTGCAGTTCTGGTTGCCTCGCCTCGACGGCGCGGTCGTCGCGATCGGCAATGCCCCGACGGCACTGTTCGCGCTGCTCGACATGATCGACGAGGGCGCACCCCGCCCGGCGGCGATCGTCGGCGCACCCGTCGGCTTCGTCGGTGCCGCGGAGTCCTGCGAAGCCCTCGCCGCCCGCACCGACCTCGAGTTCATCACGGTCACCGGCCGCCGGGGCGGGTCGGCGATCACCGCCGCCGCCGTCAACGCGCTCGCCACCCCCCAGGAGTGAATGTGCCTGCAGTCGTGAACGAAACAACTCCGGGCAAGCTCTGGGGAATCGGTCTGGGCCCCGGCGACAGCGAGCTGATGACCGTCAAGGCCGCGCGAGTGATCAGCACGGCCGACGTGGTCGCGTATCACTGTGCGCGCCACGGCAACAGCATCGCGCGCTCGGTCGCCGAACCGTACCTGCGCGACGGGCAGACCGAAGAGCGGCTCATGTACCCGGTCACCACCGAGACCACCGACCATCCCGGTGGCTATCAGGGAGCGCTCGACGACTTCTACGCCGACAGCGCGGAACGGCTGGCCGTCCATCTGCGCGCCGGTCGGGACGTGGTCCTGCTCGCCGAGGGTGATCCGCTCTTCTACAGCTCCTACATGCACATGCACAAACGACTCTCGCCGCACTTCGATGCGGAGATCGTGCCCGGGGTGACCTCGGTCAGCGCGGCGTCGGCGGCCACCGGCGTGCCGCTCGTCGAGGGCGACGAGACACTCACGGTGGTGCCGGGCACGGCGTCGACCGAGGAGCTGCTCTTCCGTTTCCGGTCGGCCGATGCCGTCGTGGTGATGAAACTGGGCCGCACCTTCGAACGGGTGCGAGAGGCATTGCGGGAGGCGGGACGGCTCGACGAGGCGTTCTATGTCGAACGGGCCTCGACCACCGTCGAGCGAGTGCTTCCCGCATCGGAGGTGAATCCGGCTGAGGTGCCGTACTTCTCGATCCTCGTGATTCCCGGGCGACGGAACAATCCACGCTTCGAGGCGGAACCGGTACCGGGTGAACTCGTGGTCGTCGGCCTCGGGCCCGGTCACGACAGTTGGACCACGCCGGAGGTGCGCACCGAACTGGCCACGGCCACCGACCTCGTCGGCTATACGACCTATCTCAAGCGGGTGACGCCACGGCCCGGTCAGCGCGTCCACGCGAGTGACAACCGGGTCGAGTCCGAACGTGCCGAGTTCGCACTCGATCTCGCCCGACGGGGTGCGCGCGTGGCGGTCGTGTCGTCGGGTGATCCCGGCGTGTTCGCGATGGCGGCCGCGGTGGCCGAGGTGGCCGCCGAACCGCAGTGGCACGACGTCCCGGTGCGGGTGGTTCCCGGTGTCACAGCCGCCACCGCGGTGGCCGCTGCCGTCGGGGCACCCCTGGGCCACGACTTCGCGGTGATCTCGCTGTCCGACCGGCTCAAGCCGTGGTCGGTGATCGACCGTCGCATCCGTGCCGCCCTGGCCGCCGACCTGGTCATCGCCATCTACAACCCCGGATCGGCGAGCCGGGCATGGCAGGTCGGCGCCCTCAAACACACCCTGTTGCAGACGGTTTCGCCCGACCGCGTCGTCGTCCTCGGTCGCGACGTGGGCGGTCCCGAGCAGACGCTGGTTACGACCACGGTCGCCGACCTCGACCCGGACGTCGTCGACATGCGGACACTGCTCCTCATCGGCTCCTCGGCGACCCGGGTGGTGTCCCGGGCCGCGGGTCCCCTGGTGTTCACGCCCCGACGGCACACTCCGGCCGATGAGCCGGAACAGGTTTCAGGCGAGCAGCCGCTCGAGCCAAGCCTGGGCGGCAGCGACGTCTGAGACCGCCGGGACGTCGGGTTCGGTCGGCCGGTCGACGACGATGACCTCGATGCCCAGGGTTGCGGCGGCATCGAGTTTCGCCTTCGTGAGTGATCCGCCGCTGTTCTTGGTGACGAGCAGGTCGATCCGGTGCTCCCGGAGCAGGGCCAGTTCGGAGTCGTAGTCGTAGGGCCCGCGCGAACACAGGATCTCGTTGCGCGCAGGGAGTTCCGCGGTCGGCGGATCGACCACCCGGATCAGGAACCACACATCGTCGACATCGGCGAACACGCCGACGTCCTGGCGTCCCGTGGTCAGAAGAACCCGCGTGCCGCGGCGTCGTACCTCGTCGGCGGCGGCGGCGAGATCCGGTACCTGTACCCAGTGGTCGGATTCGGCCGGGACCCAGGGTTCACGACGCAGGCGGAGCAGCGGCACGCCGAGGTCGGACGCGGCCTGCGCAGCGTTGCGGGTGATGGTGGCCGCGAAGGGGTGGGTGGCGTCGACGACAGCATGAATACCATTGCTGCGCAGCCATTCTCGCAATCCTTCGACACCGCCGAACCCGCCGATCCGGACCGGACCGACCGGCAGTCGCGGATGGGCGACGCGCCCGGCGAGTGAGCTGATGACGGACCACCCCGCCTCGGTCAGGGACGCCGCCAGCGCCCGGGCCTCGCCGGTGCCGCCGAGGATGAGGATCTGTTCGTCGGTCATCGGTGCGGCGTCTCGCGGAGTTTGGCCATCCGGGCGTGGGAGTACAGGTAGCTGTCGGTGACCTCGGGATGTGCCGCCGCGTCCAGGACCCGGCCGACGAAGATGACCGCGGTCTTGCGGATGTCGGCGGCCTGGAGGGTCTCCGGCAGTCGATTCAGCGGGCAACGCACCACCTGCTGGTTCGGGCGGCTCGCGAAGGCGACGGTCGCCGTGGGACATTCCGCCCCGTAGTGCGGTGTCAGCGCATCGACGATCTGTTCGGCCCGGTGCGCGGCGAGATGCAGGGCGAGCGTCACGCCGGTGGCGGCGAGACTCGCGAGGTCCTCGCCGGCGGGCATGTCGGTCGACAGCGTCGACACCCGGGTGATGAGCAGACTCTGTCCCACTCCCGGGACGGTGAGTTCGATGTCGAGCGCAGCGGCGGCCGCGGCGAAGGCAGGAACCCCTGGCACGATCTCGTACGGAATACCCCGGGCGCGGAGTTCTCGTTGCTGTTCGGCCAGCGCCGAATAGATCGACAGGTCGCCGGAATGCAGGCGGGCGACGTCGTGCCCGCGCTCGTGGGCGGCGACGATGTGATCGACGATGTCGGACAGCGGCATCCGCGCGGTGTCGACGAGGACGGCATCGCCGGGACACAATTCCAGCAACTCGTCGGGTACCAGCGACCCCGCGTACAGACAGGTGCGGCACTCCCCCAGCAACCGCGCGCCGCGCAGCGTGATGAGGTCGGGCGCACCGGGTCCGGCGCCGATGAAGAAGACGGTCACGACGTGAGCCCCGTTTCTTGCGCTGGGCCGTCTTTGGTTGCGGCCCACTGGATGATCGGCAGTGCCGGCCGCCAGGTGGTCATGGTCCCGAGGGGTGCGACGGTCTCCACGGACAGACGCCGCAAGGTGCCGCCGCGTTCGGCGTGCCACCGGACCAGGATCTCCTGGTTCTCCACGGTGACGGCGTTCACCACGATCCGTCCCGACGGTCGCAGTGCGTTCCAGGCGGCGGTCAGGACCTCGTCGTCGAGGCCACCGCCGATGAACACCGCATCGGGAGACGACGCGTCGGCGAGCGCGTGGGGCGCGGCGCCTCGAAGCGACAGGCGATGACCGACGCCGTGCCGGCGCGCGTTGCCGGTCAGCCGTTCGGCGCGGTCCGCGTTCTGTTCGAAGGAGATCGCCCGACCTCGTTCGTCGGCGAGCAACCATTCGATGGCCACGCTTCCGGACCCAGAGCCGATGTCCCAGAGGAGTTGCGGCCCTGCGGGTTCGAGCGCCGCCACGGTGACCGCCCGGATGGTGGACTTGGTGATCTGACCGTCGTGGGCGTAGGTGTCGTCCTCGCGACCGGGCATCCGGCTGCGACGCGGTCCGACGCACTCGACCGCCACGATGTTGAGCGGGTCCACAGCGGGACGCCCCCAGGATTCGGCGGACGAGGAATGGATACGCTCGTCCGGTCCGCCGAGTTGTTCGAGCACGGTCAGCGTCGAGGCGCCGAATCCGTTGTGCACGAGGAGGTCCGCCACGGCCGCCGGGGTCGTGGCGTCCCGGCTGAGGACGAGGAGACGCCCTCCGCCGGTGGCCTCGGTGAGAACCACCTCGGGATCGGCGGTCACGGCACTGACGATCCGCGTCGTGGCAAGGTCCCACCCGAGACGCGCGCACGCCAGACTCGCGCTCGACACCGCCGGGAACACCTGCACTCGATCGGCCCCCACACGGGCGACGACGCTCGCACCGACTCCATGGAACATCGGATCGCCGCTGGCCAGGATGTGGGTGCGTCCCGTGCTGTTCGCGAGCACTTCGGTGAGGTGTTCCGACATCGGCGACCGCCACGGCTCCCGCGCGCCGGTGAGCTCGTTCGCCCCGTCGTCGAGAAGTGCGAGTTGCCTTGGCGCACCGTAGATCACCTCGGCGCCGCGGAGTTCGTCGCGTGCGATGTCGGGCAGTCCGCGCCACCCGTCGGCACCGATGCCGACGATGACGAACCGCGCTGCGGCGGCCGAGTCGGCCGGTATGGATCTCATCGCGGGAGTCTCCGCCAGACCGCGCGTGGCAGCAGACGCATGCCGAAGAAGATCGGCCGCAACGCCGCCGGGATCCAGACCTCACCGCGGCCCCGGCGATACGCGCGGGCGACCGCGTCGGCGACCTGGTCGGGGGTCTTCGACATGGGTGCGGGTTTCACCCCGGACTCCATCAGCTCCTTCGTCATCGCGCCGATCACGAAGCCGGGCCGGGCGATCAGCATTCGGACGCCGGTGCCGTGCAACGAATCCGCCATGCCACTGGCGAAACCGTCGAGCCCGGCCTTGGTGGAGCCGTACACATAATTGGCTCGGCGCACCCGGATTCCGGCGACCGAGGAGAAGACGATGATCGTGCCCGAGCCCTGTTCGCGCAGCGCGGCGGCGAGCGGGATCAGCACACTGACGTGTGCGTAGTAATCCGTGTGCGCGATCTGCAGGGCATGCGCGACATCGGCTTCCGCGCGTGCCTGATCGCCGAGAATCCCGAACGCGATGATCGCGATCCCGATCGGTCCGAACTCCTCGACCAGGGAGGCGATGAGGCCGGGATGACTGTCGGTGTCGTCGGCGTCGAAGGCCACGGTGTGGACGGCCGTCGCGCCCGCGTCGAGCAGCAGCGCGGTCTGTCGGGCGAGGTCGTCGGGCCGGCGCGCGGCGAGCACGACCGTCCTGCCTTCGGCCAGGCGTTGCGCCGTGGCCACACCGATCTCACTCCGTCCGCCGAACAGGACGAGCGAACCCGGAGATGTGTCAGACGCCATGCACAGCAGTATCGCACCAGCCCCGGCCCGCCCCGGCCACCCCACCGGCGCTAGCGTGGCAGCCATGTCACGTACCGCTGCCGACGTCGGCCCTGCCGCTGTCGAGTTCCTGACCGAACGCCATCTCGGCACCCTCACGACGGTGCGCACCGACGGGACACCGCATTCGGTCGCGGTGGGCTTCACCTGGGATCCCGAAGCCCGACTGGCGCGGGTCATCACCTTCGACGGCAGTCAGAAGGTACGCAACGTCGAACGCGGTGGCTATGCGGCGGTGACGAATGTCGACGGCCCGCGCTGGCTGACCCTGGAGGGTCCGGCGCGGGTCAGCCGCGAACCCGAACGCGTCCGCGAGGCGGAACAGCGCTACGCGCAGCGGTACCGGCAGCCCAAGCCGAACCCGCGACGGGTCGTCATCGAGATCAGCGTGGCGAAGGTGCTCGGGCCGGCCTCGCTGTTCGGGTGACCTCGATACGCGGCGTCCTCGCTGCGCTCGGTCGTCGCTACTCGGCCAGCAGAGCAAGTCGGCGTCCTCGCTGCGCACGGTGTCGGCTCAACCCGCATGGGGTTGCTGGTCGGAAAATCTCGTGCCCGGGCTCATCAACCCCGACACCGAGCCGGCAGAAGAGGGCGCGCACCGGGCATTGCTGGTTGAGCCGGTAGCGTGCGAAGCGAGCCACCGCGTCGAAACCTCGCATCCATCCTGATCAAACCAGCCGCCAAGGCCTGCTCGCAGACGGATTTCGACGCGACGCCTCGCTACGCTCGGTGTCGGCTCAACCCGCATGGGGTTGCCTGGTCTCTGAGCCGGCCGATTGGCGGCGGGAGCGGGTCGCCTACAGCTGCACCAGCTCGTGCGGGCGATTGTTGACGGATTCGCAGCCGTCCTCGGTGACCACGACGATGTCCTCGATGCGGGCACCCCAGTGGCCGGAGAAGTACACCCCGGGTTCCACGCTGAACGCCATGCCGCGGCGCAGCACGATGTCGTTGCCGTTCACGATGTAGGGCTCTTCGTGAACCGAGAGGCCGATGCCGTGTCCGGTGCGGTGGATGAACTGGTCGGCGAGACCGCGTTCGCGAAGCAGGTCGCGGGCGGCCGCGTCGATCGAGGCCGCGGTGACCCCGGGTCGGACGGCAGCGACCGCGGCCCGCTGTGCCTCGTGGAGCGCCGCGTAGGCGTCGGCGATGTCGGCGGCCGGCGTCTCGAAGCAATAGGTTCGGGTGGAGTCGGAGTTGTAGCCGGGTTCCACCGGCCCGCCGATGTCGATGACGACGATGTCGGAACGTGCGATGACACGGTCGGAGAACTCGTGATGGGGATCGGCTCCGTTGGGGCCGGAGCCGACGATGATGAACGCCGCCTCGGTGTGTCCCTCCTCGAGGATCGCGGCCGCGATGTCGTCGGAGACCTCACGCTCGGTGCGTCCGGGCTGCAGCCACTCGCCCATTCGGGCGTGGACGCGGTCGATGGCCGCGCCGGCACGACGCAGGGCCTCGATCTCCGCGTCGTCCTTGATCATCCGGAGCTCGCGCAGCACGGCCGTCGCGAGTTGCGGTGTGGCGCCGGTGTGTCGGGCGAGCGGGATCACGTGTAGAGCGGGCATCGAATCCGACACCGCGATGGCCGGATTCGGCGACAGACCGGCGAGTGCGAGGCCGTGCGCGTCGTCGCCGTCGACCCAGTCGGCGACCTCGATGCCGAGATCCCCTACAGCCGAAGCAGACAGCGACGGCACCTCGAGTCGCGCGATGACCAGCTTGGGGTCACCTGCCGCGGGGATGACGAGCGCGGTGAGGCGTTCGAAGGTCTCGGCGCGCGAGCCCACCAGGTAACGGAGGTCGGGACCGGGGGCCACCACCAGTGCGTCGAGGCCCGCTTCGCGAGTGAGTTCCGCGGCACGCCGCATGCGTTCGCGGTACACGTCGGAACCGAACAGCGGGGCACCGAACAGCGGGGCCGCCGAGCCGGCGGTGGTCGAAGTGGCTGCCATGGTCGAAGACTACCGCCGGTAGCGCGGGTCGTGGTGACGCGGCGACACCGTCAATGCGAAAGTGTGGAGGTGACGGATTCGTTGATGCTGCTCGACGGTGCGAGCCTGTGGTTCCGGTCGTTCTACGCCCTACCCGAGAAGATGACCAGTCCCGACGGGCGACCGGTCAACGCGGTACGGGGATTCATCGACACGATCGCGTATCTTGTGACGCGCGAACACCCGACGCGCCTCGTCGTCTGCCTCGACCTCGACTGGCGTCCCGAGTTCCGCACCGCCCTCATCCCGACCTACAAGGCACATCGGGTCGCGGTCGAAGACGGCGCCACTGATGCCACCGGAACACTGACCATCGACGTCGAAGAAGTCCCAGACACCCTGACACCGCAGGTCGACATGATCATGGACGTCCTCGCCGCCGCCGGGATCGCGACCTCCGGCGCGGTCGGCTGCGAGGCCGACGATGTCATCGGGACGCTGGCCTGGGAGGAGGCACAGGATCCGGTGATCGTCGTCAGCGGTGATCGCGACCTGTTGCAGGTGGTCTCCGACGACCCGGTGCCGGTGCGGGTGCTCTACGTGGGGCGCGGGCTGGCGAAGGCCGAGATGATGGGGCCGGCGGAGGTCGGCGAGAAGTACGGCGTGCCCGCCGATCGCGCCGGGATCGGCTACGCGGAGATGTCGATGCTGCGCGGCGACGCGTCGGACGGCCTGCCCGGTGTGCCGGGCATCGGTGAGAAGACCGCGGCGAAACTGATCAGCGAGTTCGGCAGCCTGGACGCGCTCGAGGCGGCCGCGCGGGATTCGTCGTCGACGGTTCCGACGCGGGCACGCAAGGCGCTGCTCGCGGCCACCGATTATCTCGACGCGGCACGCACGGTGGTGTTCGTGCGCACGGACGCCGAGACCATCGACAGCGGACCTGACCTGCTGCCGTCGGAGCCCGCCGACCCCGAGGCACTCGCCGCGCTCGTCGACGAGCTGGGCATCGGCGCGTCGGTGGGCCGGCTGGCGAAGGCCCTCGGCTGGTGAGTTGCACCGACGATGGCGTCGATATGGTCCTCGGCCAGCGCCTCGGACCTACTCGACCAGCAGAAACTCAGCTGGGGCGCGAGACCTCGTAACGACCTTCGTCGTCGATGAAGGTGACGGTCACCTGCTGGTCCTGTCCGCCGACGGTCACCGAGCAGGTGAACGACGAGCCCTCCTTGACGCGCTGGCCGGACGGGCACTTCACGTTGCTGACATCGCTGGCCTGGTAGTCCTCTGTCAGGATCTTCTGCACGCCGTCCTGGGCCGCCTGCTGGTCGAGATTCTTCGGCGCCCATCCGGGCGCGACGAATGCGGTGATCAGGACGATCGCGGCGATCACGATCAACGCACCGCCACCGGCGAACAGCAGCGTCCGGAGCGTCTTGTTCGACTTGGGCGTCGCCATCCCGCTGAACTGGTCGGGTCCGCCGACCTGGTTCTGGCCGTAGAGGCCGGGGGCCTGCTGCGGCTGGCCGTACGGTTGCTGACCGTACTGGCCCGGCGCGCCGTATTGACCGGCGCCGTACTGACCGGCGTCGGGCTGGCCGTAGGGCTGCTGTCCGTACTGCCACGGGCCGCCGTATCCGGGCTGACCGCCCGGTTGGCCGTACTGGCCGGGCTGTGCCCCCGGGTACCCGACCTGCGTCGGCTGGTTCTGAGGCGGCTGGCCGGGTGCCTGACCTCCGGCGCCGTAGCCCGGCGTCTGCTGGTAAGGGTTCTGCTGGTAGGGATTCGCCTGGTAGGGATCAGGCTGGTATGGATCCGCGGGCTGACCGTAGCCGGGGTTGGGCGCCATCGTCGTGGGGTCGGCCTGCGAACCACCCTGCGGGGAACCGCCCGTGTTCACGATCTCGGTCTTGTCACCGGCATCGGGCTGACCCTGCTGGGGTTGGGACGGATTCGGGTTGTACGGGTCGGTCATGAGTCCCCTCCCACTGGGCCACCCACCTCGACGAGGCGTCGGCGAACTTGTGACGTCACGCGCAGTGCCGGCAAATCGCACCCCGACACCGAATGCGGGATGAACGTTACCTCAGGCACAGACGACTATCAGTCAACCTTGCACGGGGCGCTCCCGGGCGTCGTCTGGTGGACCGACGGGCTCAGCCGAGCTCCGCTGCCACCACACCCCGGCGGATCGCCCGGACCGCGGACCGCGCGGTCCCACCGAGACGAGTGTCTGTTCCGACGCAGAGCCGGATCTGTTCGAGAAGGTCGATGACCTGGCGGTTCCACCGGACGAAGTCGCCCGGCGAGAGCAGTTGGCCCCGTTCGCCCGCGAGGAGAAGGGCTTCGCTGAGCGTGCGGCCCGACGCCCACGTCGCCACCGCGAGCGAGAAACCGGTGTCCGGTTCCCGGGTGGGACTGACGCGGTGACGCGACTCGACCGCAGTCACCTTCGACCAGATGTCGACGGTCGCGGCCATCGCCGTACGCAGCGAGGTGCTACCCGGGAGGGCATCCACACCGCCGTAGCTGTCGCGGCGGCTCTCGTAGACCAGGGCCGCGACGACCGCGGCCAGGTCGGCGGGTGACAGGTCATCCCAGACGCCGGCACGGATGCACTCGGTCACCACGAGATCGCTCTCGCTGTAGATGCGGGCCAGCAGTTTGCCCGAGTCGGTCACCCGCATGGTGTGCCCGGTCGATTCGGACGCCTCGCGAACTCGTTCGAGGTACCCGAGCTCGCTGAGGACACCGACGATGTGATCGAAGGTGACGCCGAGTGTCGAGGTGCGTTCGCCGATGCTGCGCTCGGCGTTGACGATGTCGCGGAGCAGACGGTTGCGTTTCTCGGCGAGGCGGAACAGCTCGTCGCCGTTCGGGATCTGGTGCGCGGGATGGGCACGCAGGGCGCGGCGCATCTGGGCCAGTTCGGTGTCGTCGGCGGCGTCGGCGCGTTTCTTCGATCGACCGCGGGGCATCTCGATCCCGGTGGACCGCAACGCCGACGCGAGGTCACGGCGTCCGCGACCCGTCCGGCGGTCGGCGTTCTTCGGCAACCGCATATTGCCGAGGACCTCCGGCGGATTGACGAAGTCACGCAGCCCGATCCGCCCGCACCAGGCATCCTCGGTGAGCACCAGCGGCTTGGGATCGGCCGCTTGGGTGGCCGGTTCGACGATCACCGCGAGACCGCGGTGGCGTCCGAGCGGTACGCCGATGACGTGGCCGCGCTTGAGAGCGGCGAGATCGGCGACGATCGTGTCCTCGGTGTCGATCCGCCTGCGGTACTTCAGGTCTCGCTCGCGGCGACGGATGTCCTCGCGAAGCGTGACATAACCGAGGAACCCCGCATACGCCTCGGAGTCGCCTGCCGCGGGCTCGCCGGTGGCGTCCGCTCCGCCCGGTTCCAGCCCTCGTGCCTCCGCGGCGCGGGCCAGCTCGCCGTCGAGTTTGCGCAGTGCACGCTGGGACTCGTGGAGCTTGCGGGCCTGTCCGACCACCGATCGGTCGGCCTGGAACTGCGCGAACGAGCGGTGCAGGAGTTCGCGGGCACCGTCGAGACCGAGACGGCCGAGCAGGTTGACCGCCATGTTGTACTCGGGCGAGAACGAGCTGCGCAGCGGGAAGGTGCGGGCACCCGCGAGGCCGGCGACCTCCTCGGGGACGACTTCGGGTGTCCACACCACGACGGCGTGACCCTCGATGTCGATCCCGCGGCGTCCGGCGCGGCCGGTCAGCTGGGTGAACTCGCCGGGGGTGAGGTCGACATGCGACTCACCGTTGTATTTGACGAGCCGCTCGAGGACAACGGACCGGGCCGGCATGTTGATCCCGAGCGCCAGTGTCTCCGTGGCGAACACCATGCGCACGAGTCCCCGGACGAAGAGTTCTTCGACCGCGTGCCGGAAGGTCGGGAGCATTCCGGCGTGGTGCGATGCGAGGCCGCGGCGGAGACCCTCACGCCACTCCTGGACACCCAGCACGTCGGCATCGCTCGGTGAGAGTTCGGTGAGGCGCCGGTCGACGACGGCGTCGACCTCGGCGACCTCCTCGGGTGTCAGCAGCGCGATTCCCGACCGCAAACACTGCGCCAGAGCGGCATCGCAGCCCGCCCGGGAGAAGATGAACCCGATCGCGGGCAGCAGCCCCTCACGGTCGAGGCGGGCGACGAGGTTGGGCCGTGAGAGCAGCGGACCTCGTCCGTCACGGCGGCGTGAGACTTCCCCGCCGCCTCGGCGACCTCGGCCCCGGGACGATTCCCGTTCGTCGTCGGCGAGCAGGATGCGATGGCGGATGTGCCGTTTGAGTTCCGGGTTCACCCGCGGACGCGATCCCTTGCGATGCGCCGGATCGCGGTCGGCCGGGTCGAAGAGGTCGAACATCCGCTGTCCGACCAGCATGTGCTGCGACAGCGGGACCGGCCGGTGCTCGTCGACGATGACGGAGGTGTCGCCGCGGACCGTCTGGATCCAGTCGCCGAACTCCTCGGCGTTGCTGACGGTCGCGGACAGGCTCACCACGCGCACGGACGGTTCGAGGTGCAGGATCACCTCTTCCCAGACCGCACCGCGGAAGCGGTCGGCGAGGAAGTGCACCTCGTCCATCACCACATGCGAGAGGCCGTCGAGGGCGCGGGATTCGGCGTAGATCATGTTCCGCACGACCTCGGTCGTCATCACGACGATCGGCGCGTCGGGGTTGATGGAACTGTCACCGGTGAGCAGACCGACCGACTCGTGCCCGTGCACCGCGGCGAGGTCGGCGTATTTCTGATTGCTCAGCGCCTTGATCGGGGTGGTGTAGAAGCACTTGGTGCCCCCGGCGAGCGCGAGATGGACCGCGAATTCGCCGACGATCGTCTTGCCCGCGCCGGTCGGCGCACAGACGAGAACACCGTGCCCGGCTTCGAGAGCCTCGCAGGCCCGCCGTTGGAAGGGGTCGAGTCCGAATTCCAGCCGCGACGTGAACGCGTCGAGTTGACTCACAGGACGTCGTCGAATGTCTCGTGTGCCCGTGTCGACGTGCGAGTGGCGTTCGGGTTTCCGGCGGCCGAGGTCGCGACCGGCGACGGCGGCGAGACCGGGCGGGTCGGCGGCAGGGGGCTCGCCTCGTCGTCGGAGAGTCCGGCCCAGCTCGGCGCCCGCTTGCCACGACGCCGGTCGACGATGCGGGCGAACTGGATCGCGAACTCCATCAACACCGTCAGCGCCACTGCCAGCGCGAGCATGGTGAACGGATCCTGGCCCGGGGTCACCACCGCCGCGAAGACGAAGACGGCGAAGATGAGTCCACGGCGCCACTGCTTCAACCGGGCGTAGGTGAGGACTCCCACGCCGTTGAGCGCCACGATCAGCAACGGCAACTCGAAGCTCACGCCGAAGATGACGAGCACATTGATCATGAAGCCGAAGTACTGATCACCCGCCAGGGCGGTGACCTGGACCTCGTTGCCGACCGTCAGCAGGAAGTGGAACGCCTTGGCGACCACCAGATAGGCCAGCACGGCGCCGGCGACGAAGAGAGACGTCGCCAGGGTGACGAAAACGAGTCCGTAGCGGCGTTCGTTGTCGTGGAGACCGGGCGTGATGAACTGCCAGACCTGGTAGATCCACACGGGGCAGGCAAGGACGACGCCGGCGGTGAGCGCGACCTTGAGCCGAAGCATGAACTGATCGAACGGACCGGTCGCGAGGAGCCTGCACGAGTCGTCGGCGGTCAGGGTCGCTCGCGACGAGGGCGGCAGGTCACAGTAGGGCCCGCGCAGCATGTCGCCGAGCGACGGAACACCCAGGAAGCCGTGGCTGTACCAGATGAAGCCGACGATGGTGGTGGCCACGATCGCCAGCAGCGAGATGACCACACGCGTACGCAACTCATAGAGGTGCTCGACCAACGACATCGTGCCGTCGGGATTGAGTTTGCGTTTGCGTTTGCGGGGGTCGAAGGGAATGCGCACTCGGATTCTCCGACGCGCCCCTAAGCCGATTTCTTGACGTCGGAGTTCGACGGCGTGCCCGGCTGAGTCGTGTCGGCCGGCGGCAGCTCACGCTGCGTAGCGTCGGGGTTAGCCGTCGTATCGGTCGGCTTGTCGTCCTTCTGCATCTCCTTGACCTCACTCTTGAAGATGCGCAACGACTGTCCGAGACCTCGGGCGGCGTCCGGCAGCTTCTTCGAGCCGAACAGGATCAGCAGCACGACGGCGACGATCGCCCAGTGCCACCACGAAGTGAAGCCCATGAGATCACCCTTCAGATCGGATCCAGACCGAGGCCAATGCTACCCGAGTTGCCCGCGCGGGGTGGACCGCCGGTCAGCGGTAGCGTTCGCGAGCGCTCGCCGCCGATTCGACGACCGCCGCCGCGACCCCGGGGTCGTCGACGACGCGGACCGCTCCGCCGAACCCGAGCAGGAGGCGGGTGAGCCATTCCGGCGAACCGTAGACCATGCGGGCCCGAACCGGTGCCTGTGGATCGCGGTCGGAGATCGAGGTGACCGGCTCGACCGGGTAGTAGTCGAGGATCCACAGGTGATCGGGGTCGATGTCGAGTTCGACCGCGGGTAGATCCGGATTCTCCGGGACCAGCACCGACTGCGACGACGACTCGGCCTCGGCCGGCGGGTTGCTCGGTTCGTCGAGGGCGACGGCGGTGTCGATGCGGTCGAAGCGGAACAGCCGCACGCCTTCGGCCATCCGGCACCACGCCTCGAGGTAGGTGTGCTGATCCATCACCTGCAGGCGAATCGGGTCGACGACGCGTTCGGTGACGCTGTCCCGGCTCGCCGAGTAGTAATTCAGCCGGAGCGCGCGTGCCCGCCGCACGGCCTCACGGACGGTCGTGAAGGTCGGGTTCTCCCCCGGCGCCGACTCCGATTCCGGGCCGGCGCCGGACAGGCCGGGCACGGCGGTGGCACCCACCGCCTCCTCGATCTTGGCGATCGCACGCCGCGCGGCGGCCACGTCGACGACACCGGGCGTCTCCACGAGGGCACGAAGTGCCACGAGCAGCGTGCTGGCCTCGACGGTGGTGAGTCGGAGCGGCCGGTCCATACCCGCGGTGAACCCCACGTTGACGAAGCCCTCGCTGAACTCGAGCTCGATCAGGTCGTCGGGGTAATAGCCGGGGAGCCCACACACGAAGAGCAGTTCGAGATCCTTGGTGAGCTGCGTCTGTGTGACGCCGAGTTCACGCGCGGCCTGCTCGATCGAGATGCCGCGTCGAGCCTGGAAATACGGGACCATCGCCAGCAGCCGGTTGAGGCGCGACGGCTGTGCACCGGCCATCAGGCGTTCACCCCCGCCAGCCGGTCCAGGCCGGCGATGACGAGGTCGCGCAGTTCCGGCGGGTCGAGGACGACCGCGTCCCGACCCACACCCAGCACCATGCGCGCCACCGCGGACAGTGAGTGGATGTCGACGGTCAACACGTCGCCTGGCTCACCATCGAGGTCACCGGGCTCCGACGACGTCGCGGCCCGGCGCAGACCCGCGGCACGGCCCGCGGCCACCCAGATACCGGCGGTACGTCCATCGGTGCCCGCCGCGGAGTCGACCGCCGCGGACACGATCTGCTGGAGGTCGGTGCCGACGGGCACCACGACGGCGTCGGCCGGGCCGACCGGGGTCACCGACGAGATCCGCGACAACCGGAAAGTACGGGTGGCGGCGCGATCGAGGTCGTGACCGACGACGTACCAGCGACCCCGGTGCGACACCACTCCCCACGGCTCGACTCGACGGGCCGCGGGGGTTGCCGTCGCCGACGACCGGTGGGTGAACTCGACGGCCCGTCTGGCCTGGATCGCGGCCAGCAGTCCGGCGATGACCTGTTCGGAACCCATCGAGCGCGACGAGCCGCCCGCGGTGATGCCGAGGTCGTCCTCGGAGCGGACGTCGAGGCCGGCGGCGCGGAGTTTGAGGATCGCGGTCTGCGACAGCGTGGACACCTCGGGGGTGTCCCACAGTGCGGCGGCCATCGCGATCGCGGCCGCCTCGTCGGAGTCCAGGGAGATGTCGGGCAGCTCGTAGGTGTCCCGGTCGATGCGGTATCCCTCGGCGCCCGCCGCCATCGGCGAACGGCCGGTGACCAGCGGGATACCGAGGTCGCGCAGTTCGTTCTTGTCGCGCTCGAACATCCGGTTGAACGCCTCGTCGGACTTGTCGCCGTCCTGGTAGCCGGCGACATTGCGTCGGATGTACTCGGCGGTGACGTACTGCCGCGTCCACAACAGACAGATCACCAGATTGAGCAGTCGCTCGACTTTGGGAGTGGCCACTGCGTCAGGTTAGATCGTCGCCGATCGGGCCGTGCGGAGGCACGCTCACATGGATGCGATCAGCCGGTCGACCCGCTCGTCGACGCTGCGGAACGGGTCCTTGCACAGCACGGTGCGCTGGGCCTGGTCGTTCAGCTTGAGGTGCACCCAGTCGACGGTGAAGTCGCGGCCGGCCTTCTGCGCCGCCGAGATGAAGTCACCACGCAGCTTGGCGCGGGTCGTCTGCGGCGGCTCGTTGACCGCTGTCTTGATGGCCTCGTCGGTGGTCGCGCGGGCCACGAGTCCCTTGCGCATCAAGACGTCGAACACACCGCGTCCGCGCTTGATGTCGTGAAAGGCGAGGTCGAGCTGGGCGATCTTCGGATCCGACAGCTCCATCGAGTACTTGTCCTGATAGCGCTGGAACAGCTTGCGCTTGATGACCCAGTCGATCTCGGTGTCGACCTTGGCGAAGTCGTCGGCCTCGACCGCGTCGAGCATGCGACCCCACAGGTCGACGACCATGTCCATCTCGGGATCGGGACGACGGTTGGTGAGGTGCTCGACGGCACGTGCGTGGTACTCGCGCTGGATGTCGAGAGCGCTGGCCTGGCGTCCGCCCGCGAGACGGACGGGACGCCGGCCGGTGGGGTCGTGGCTGACCTCGCGGATGGCGCGGATCGGGTTGTCCAGGGCGAAATCCCGGAACGCCACGCCGGCCTCGATCATCTCGAGCACCAGTGCCGCCGATCCGACCTTGAGCAGCGTCGTCATCTCGGACATGTTCGAATCGCCGACGATGACGTGCAGGCGTCGGTACTTCTCGGCGTCGGCATGCGGCTCGTCGCGCGTGTTGATGATCGGACGCGACCGGGTCGTCGCCGAGGAGACGCCCTCCCAGATGTGCTCGGCGCGCTGGGACAGGCAGAAGGTGGCGGCCTTCGGGGTCTGCAGCACCTTGCCGGCGCCGCAGATCAGCTGTCGGGTCACCAAGAACGGCAGGAGCACGTCGGAGATCCGGGAGAACTCCCCCGCCCGCACGACGAGGTAGTTCTCGTGGCAGCCGTAGGAGTTGCCCGCGGAGTCGGTGTTGTTCTTGAACAGGTAGATGTCGCCACCGATGCCCTCGTCGGCGAGACGCTGCTCGGCGTCGACGAGCAGATCCTCCAGGACGAGTTCGCCGGCGCGGTCGTGGTTGATCAACTGGATGAGGCTGTCGCACTCGGCAGTCGCGTACTCGGGATGCGACCCGACGTCGAGATACAGCCGTGCGCCGTTCTGCAGGAAGACGTTCGAGGAGCGGCCCCACGACACGACCCGGCGGAACAGATACCGGGCGACCTCGTCAGGACTCAGCCGCCGATGACCGTGGAAGGTGCACGTGACACCGAACTCGGTCTCGATGCCCATGATTCGTCGCTGCACTTGATCAACCCTACTCGCGGGACCCGCGGTCGACCGGCCATAACAGCCAGGCCGACCGCGTTTCGTCGCGTTCTAATTCGATCCGTCGGAAGTGTCCCCGCCGGAAGTGGTGTCGTCCGCCGGGGCATCCTGCGCCGACGCATCGGCGGCGGGGGTCTCGGCCGTCGGCAGGAGTTCCTCGACCGCGGCGGAGGTCAGGCGTTTGAACGCCCGTCGCGGCCGGTTGCGATCGAGAATCGCGACCTCGAGGTCACCGGCGGTCAGCTCCCGCGGCGACGCCGGGGCGCCGTTTCCGGAGTCGGCCGGCGTGGCGAGTGCCCGGACCGCGACCCCGATCGCCTCGGCGAGCGGCATGTCGGGCGCGTAACTCTCCTTGAGAGCCGCCGCGATCGGTTCGGTCGCGCCGCCCATCACCAGGAACCGGGTCTCGTCGGTGATCGACCCGTCGTAGGAGATGCGGTACAGCTGAGACTGTTTCGGCTTGCCCGCCCGGCCGACCTCGGCCACGCAGAGCTCGACCTCGAACGGCTTGGGCTGTTCGGTGAAGACGCTGCCCAATGCGTTGGCGTAGGTGTTCGCCAGCGACAGACCGGACACGTCGGCGCGGTCGTAGCTGTAGCCGCGCATGTCGGCGAGCTGGATGCCCGCCTTGCGCAGACTCTCGAACTCGTTGTACTTGCCCACCGCGGCGAAGCCGATGCGGTCGTAGATCTCGCTGGTCTTGCGCAGGGTGTTCGACGGGTTCTCCGCGACGAACAGCACGCCGTCGGCGTAGGTCAGGATGACGACCGAACGGCCCCGCGCGATGCCCTTGCGCGCGAGCTCCGAGCGATCGCGCATGATCTGCTCGGCACTGGCGTAGTACGGGAAGGTCATCGGGCACCTCCCTCGTGCTCGGCGGTCCGGCGTTCGACGACGGCCCGCGCCGCATTCTCGATCTCGGTCGCGTCCACCTCCCGCGCGCCCTCGGCGTCGACGACGGCGGCCATCGGGAAGATCTTGCGCACCAGGTCGGGTCCGCCGGTCGCCGAATCGTCGTCGGCGGCGTCGTAGAGCGACTCGACCGCGATCGCGAGCGCCTCGCCGGCGGTCAGATCGGAGCGGTAGAGCTTCTTCAGCGAGGACTTCGCGAACACCGATCCGGAACCGATCGCGGTGTAGCCGCCGAACTCCTCGTGCCGGTCACCTGCGACGTCGAAGCTGAAGATCCGGCCACGCTCGGTCGGATCCTCGTGGTCGATGTCGTAGCCGACGAGCAGCGGGATGGCGGCGAGACCCTGCAGGGCCGCCCCGAGGTTGCCGCGAACCATGGTCGCGAGCCGGCTGACCTTGCCGTCGAGGGTGAGCGGGACGCCCTCGATCTTCTCGTAGTGCTCGAGTTCGACGGCGAAGAGCCGCACCATCTCGATCGCGATACCCGCGGTGCCGGCGATGCCGGCCGCCGAGTACTCGTCGGTGATATAGACCTTCTTGACGTCTCGCGTCGCGATCAGGTTGCCCATCGTGGCGCGACGATCACCGGCGAGCACCACCCCGCCCGGATACGACACGGCGACGATCGTCGTGCCGTGCGGGATGTCTCCGGCGCCGTCCGCGCCGCCCGCGAAGGACCCCACGCGATCAACCTGAGCCTGCGGAAGCTGCTCGGGCGCGTGCATCCGCAGGAATTCGGTGAACGACGAGATGTCCGCACTCAGAGAGGATCTGAGGGCAGCGGAACCCGTACGAAGTTGTGAGAAAGGGGGCAGTGATCCGAACCCGTCGTTCACTGGCCGCCCTTCTGCACGTAAGCACGCACGAAGTCCTCGGCGTTCTCCTCGAGCACGTCATCGATCTCGTCGAGCAGGTCGTCGGTGTCCTCGGCCAGCTTCTCGCGACGTTCCTGTCCGGCACCGGAATCGGGGCCAACGCCCTCATCGTCGCCGCCGCCACCACGCTTGGTCTGTTCCTGCGCCATCTGCTGCCTCCTTGAAACCGATCGCCCCTTGGCGGGCTACCCGCGACCGACCACCATCGGGTCTGAAGACCCTGGGATCTCACCGGCTTACGCCGGGCGGTGATCCCTGGTGAATCGGCCTCGGAATCGTGTGGTCCCACACTACCTGTGGCGGCGACAACTCGGGCGAAACGAAGCACATGCCACGCGCGTGTCAGGTCGTCAGCTGGTCGACCAATTCGGCGGCGGAGTTGACCGAATCGAGAAGCTTGCCCACGTGGGCCTGCGTCCCGCGGAGCGGCTCGAGGGTCGGGATGCGGACGAGCGAGTCCCCACCGAGGTCGAAGATGACCGAATCCCAGCTGGCCGCGGCGACATCGGCTCCGAAACGACGCAGACACTCCCCGCGGAAATAGGCGCGGGTGTTGCGCGGCGGTTCGTGGATGGCGGCGAGCACGTCGTTCTCGTCGACGAGGCGCTTCATCGAGCCGCGCGCGACGAGGCGATTGTAGAGCCCCTTGTCGAGTCGGACATCGGAGTACTGCAGGTCGATGAGGTGCAGCCGCGGCGCCGACCACGACAGGCCCTCACGCTGGCGGAAGCCCTCCAGGATCCGCAGCTTGGCGGGCCAGTCGAGGATGTCGGCGCACTCCATGGGGTCGCGTTCGAGGCGGTCGAGCACATCCGCCCAGGTCTCGAGGACGTGTTTGGCGCGCTCGTCGTCGGAGTGCTCCTGCTCGTGGAACTTCATGCAGCGTTCCAGGTACTCCCGCTGCAGGGCCAGACCGGTCAGCTCGCGACCGTCGGTGAGCGCCACCGTGGCGGTCAGGGTCGGGTCGTGACTGATGGTGTGCACGGCCTGGACCGGGCGGGCGAGCTCGATGTCGGAGAAGTCGACGCCCGCCTCGATGAGGTCGAGGACCAGCGCGGTGGTCCCGACCTTGAGGTAGGTGGCGGTCTCGGCCAGGTTGGCGTCGCCGATGATGACGTGCAGCCGGCGGTAGCGCTCCGGGTCGGCGTGCGGCTCGTCGCGGGTGTTGATGATGCCGCGTTTGAGGGTGGTCTCGAGTCCGACCTCGACCTCGATGTAGTCGGAGCGCTGGGACAGCTGGTAGCCCGACTCGTCGCCGGACTGCCCGATGCCCACGCGGCCCGAGCCGGTGATGACCTGGCGCGAGGCGAAGAACGTGGTCAGACCGGCGATGACCGCGGTGAACGGTGTCTCGCGGGCCATGAGGTAGTTCTCGTGGGTGCCGTAGGAGGCGCCCTTGCCGTCGATGTTGTTCTTGTAGAGCTGGAGTTTCGGGGCGCCCGGCACGCTCGCCACGTGACGCGCGGCGGCCTCCATGACGCGTTCGCCCGCCTTGTCCCAGATCACGGCGTCGAGCGGGTCGGTCACCTCGGGTGCGGAGTACTCGGGATGGGCGTGGTCGACGTACAGGCGGGCGCCGTTGGTGAGGATCATGTTGGCAGCGCCGATCTCGTCGGCGTCGATGATCGGGGCCGGCCCGGACCCGCGACCGAGGTCGAAGCCGCGGGCGTCGCGAAGCGGGGATTCGACCTCGTAGTCCCAGCGCGTGCGCTTGGCCCGGGGCACCCCGGCGGCCGCCGCATAGGCGAGAACAGCCTGGGTGGAGGTCATGATCGGATTCGCGGTCGGGTCGCCGGGGGCGGAGATTCCGTACTCGACCTCGGTACCGATGATTCGCTGCATGCTTCGAGGGTAGAGGGTGATGCGGAGACGCCCACAGCGTCCCGCTCGCAGGGCGGGCCCGGTGGCAGTACCGTCGTCGCCGTGAAAGCTTTCCGCCGGTTCACCGTTCGGGTGCCGCTGCCCACCGAACTCGCCGCTCTGGGCCCCCTGTCGCACAACCTGCGCTGGGTGTGGAACCCGCCGACCCAGGAGTTGTTCGCCACGATCGACGCCGAGCGGTGGGAGGCGACCGGCGACCCGCTCCGGGTGCTCGCCGACGTCGATCCGGCCCGGCTCACCGAACTGGCGGCCGACGAGGACTTCCGCGCGCGGGTGTCGGCGGTCCACGCGGACCTCGAGGAGTACCTCGACGCGCCGCAGTGGTTCGGCGGATACGCGCAGACCCATCCGGTGCCGCCCGGGATCGCGTACTTCTCCATGGAGTTCGGTGTCTCCGAGGTGCTGCCCATCTACTCCGGCGGACTCGGGATCCTCGCGGGTGACCATCTGAAGGCCGCCTCGGATCTCGGCCTCCCCCTGATCGGCGTCGGGCTGTTCTACCGGTCCGGCTACTTTCGTCAGAGCCTCGACCACGAGGGCTGGCAGGTGGAGCGTTACCCGGTCAACGACCCGCGGGATCTACCGCTCACTCTCCTCACCGACGGGGACGCACCCGTCGTCATCGAGATCGCGATGCCCGGCGGACGCACGCTGTCGGCCCAGGTGTGGGTGGCGAACGTCGGCCGGATCCCGTTGCTGCTCCTCGACTCCGACATCGCCGCCAACACCGACGACCAGCTCCGCGGCGTCACGGATCGGCTCTACGGCGGCGACCAGGAACACCGCATCCTGCAGGAGATCCTGCTCGGCATCGGCGGTGTACGTGCGCTGCGCGCCTACATCCGGATCACCGGTCGGGACGAGCCGACCGTGTTCCACATGAACGAGGGTCACGCCGGATTCCTGGGCACCGAACGCATCCGGGAGTACGTGGCCGCCGGACTCGACTTCGACACCGCCGAGGCCGTCGTCCGGGCATCGAACATCTTCACCACGCACACCCCGGTGCCGGCCGGGATCGACCGCTTCCCCACCGATCTGGTGAACCGCTATCTCGACGCCGACGACTCCGGGATCTCGCGCCTGCTGCCCGGGTTGCCCGCGTCGACGATCACCGAGCTCGGCGACGAAGCCGACCCCGGCGTGTTCAACATGGCGCACATGGGCTTTCGGCTCGGCCAGCGCAGCAACGGCGTCTCACAGCTGCATGGCGCGGTGAGCCGGGAGATGTTCGCCGACCTGTGGCCCGGGTTCGACGTCGCGGATGTGCCGATCGGTGCCGTCACCAACGGCGTTCACGGACCCACCTGGGTGTCGCGGGTGTGGCGCGACTTCGCGGCCGGTGACGAGGATTCGGCGCCCGAGGTCTATGCCGGACTGCCGTCGGAGACCATCTGGTCCACCCACGAATCGTTGCGGGCCGAGCTCGTCGCCGAGGTGCGGCGCCGGGCGCACGCCAGTGGACGCGAACGCGGGTTCACCGACGCCGAACTCACCTGGACCGCCGACCTCTTCGATCCCGGTGTGCTGACCATCGGCTTCGCGCGCCGCGCAGCCACCTACAAGCGCCTCACGCTGATGCTGCGCGATCCGGAACGGATGCGCCGTATCCTCACCGACCCCGACCGGCCCGTGCAGCTCGTGATCGCGGGCAAGGCGCACCCGGCCGACGACGGCGGCAAGTCGCTCATCCAAGAGGTGGTGCGCTTCGCCGAGGATCCGCAACTGCGCGACCGCATCGTCTTCTTGCCCGACTACGACATCTCGATGGCCCGGCACATCTACGCCGGCTGCGACGTGTGGCTCAACAACCCGGTGCGGCCGATGGAGGCATGCGGGACGTCGGGGATGAAGTCGGCGCTCAACGGCGGACTCAACCTGTCCATCCTCGACGGCTGGTGGGACGAGATGGCCGACGACGACAACGGGTGGGCCATCCCGTCGGCCGAAGGCGTCGAGGACGAGAACCGGCGCGACGACCTCGAGGCCGAGGCGCTCTACGCACTTCTCGAGGACACGGTGATCCCGCTGTTCTATCGGCGGGACGAGAACGGGCTGCCGACGCGGTGGGTGGAGATGATGCGCCACACGCTCACTCGTCTGGGACCGCAGGTCCTGGCCTCACGCATGGTCCGGGACTACACCACCGAGCTGTACTGCCCGGCCGCGACCGCCTACGTCGCGGCCTGTGCCGACGACCATGCGGGAGCACGCGATCTCGCGGAGTACCGCCGCGAGGTGGAAACCGGGTGGGGCTCGGTCGTCGTCGCGGGCGTGGACGAGGAACACGAGGACGGGCTGCTGCGTGTGTCCGCCCATGTCGCGGTCGGCGAGATCGCACCCGAGCACCTTCGGGTCCAGCTGGTGCTCGGCCGGGTGACCGACGACGGTGAGATCGTCGATCCCGCGATCATCGACATGAAGTCGGAGGGCGACCGGGATCCGTCGGGCCGCGTGGTCTTCTCGGATCTGGCCACCCCGCCCGCGTCGGGTCACCTCGGGTACACGGTGCGGGTCCTCCCCCACCACGAACAGCTCTCGCACGACGCCGAACTCGGTCTCGTCCGGTATCCGGTGGCGGGCGGATAGGAGTTTCGACGTCGTCTCACCGGGCCTTCGAGGCTCGTCGCTTGCGCTCCTCGCACCTCAGGCAGCAGTGAAGTCCTCGCTTGCGCTCCTCGCACCTCAGGCAGCAGTGGGGTCGTGCGTCAGCGCTTCTTCAGACGCAACCGCGAGTAGGTGAACGCCAGCAGCAGGATGCTGATGAAGGCAAGCACGGCGTAGGCGATCGCGCTGTGGGCGATCGACGTCTCCCACAGCGTGATCCGCTGGGGTGCGGCGACGTTGATGTTGTAGAGGTCGACGCTGCCGGCAGCGGTGACGTATCCCCAGAACGACGGGAAGATCCACGAGAGCTGCTGCAGGCCGGCCCCGTCCAACTTGAACAGACCGCCACAGAAGACCAGCTGCACCATCACCACGATGACCAGTGGCGGCATCACCTGCTCGTTGGACTTGACCGCCGAGGAGATGGCGAGTCCGACAAGTGTGCTCACACAAGCCAATACGGCGATCGCGACCAGCAGGGCCAGCGGCGGCGGCAGGATCGGTCCGCCGAGATCGGGTAGTCCGCGACCGGCGAACGTGATGCCGACCATGATGATCGTCTGCAGGATCGCGGCGTTGAAGAAGACGACGATCTTCGCGAACAGGTATGCGCCGGGACGCAATCCGACCGCTCTCTCCCGTTCGAAGATGTCGCGTTCCCCGACGAGGTCGCGCACCGTCAGGGCCGCACCCATGAATGCCGCACCGACGACGAGGACGACCAGGATCTGAATGGCCTCGGCGCCGTCCTTGGGCGGCGGCGCGTTGGGTATGACCTCGAGCCGGGCGAACCCGCTCGACCCCGGGATGACCAGCGTCAGCAGACCGAGGACCACCGGGAGCAGCACGAGGAACACCAGGTAGCCGATGTCGGCGAAGATCAGCCGCACCTGGCGTCGGGCGATGGTCGACGCCTGTCTGGTGAAGCTGGTGTGCGGCACCGGTATCGGCGGTCCGGGAGGACGTTGCGGCGGTGGTGGATTCGGTGCGCGCCGATGCCGTTCGAGGTAGCGCGTGTGCGCGGCGTCCGGCTGGTCGGCGACGTAGGCGAAGATCTCCGCCCAGTCGGAGGTGCCCATCTCCTGCTCGACCTGGGCGGGCGCACCGCAGAACGATGTCTTGCCGCCCGGGGCGAGCAGCAGCACCTGGTCGCACATCGAGAGGTACGTGAGCGAGTGGGTGACCACGAGGACGACGCGGCCGGCGTCGGCGAGGCGTCGTAGGGTCGCCATCACCTGGCGGTCGAGGGCCGGGTCGAGGCCCGAGGTCGGCTCGTCGAGGATCAGCAACGACGGGCCCGTGAGCAGCTCCATCGCCACCGATGCACGCTTCTGCTGTCCGCCGGACAGCTTCTCCACCCGGGTGTCGACGTGTTCGGTCAGCTGAAGTTCGTGCAGAACGCCGTCGATGACCCGGTCGCGGTCGTCCTTCGACAGGTCGGGCGGCAGTCGCAGCTCGGCCGCGTAGCGCAGCGCCTGCCGGAGGGTGAGCTTGTGGTGGAGCACGTCTTTCTGCGGGACCATGCCGATACGGGTACGGAGCGCGTCGTATTCGGCGTGGACGTTGCGGCTCTCGAAGGTGACGAGGCCACTCGTCGGCGAGTTCAGGCCGGCGGCGATCTTCGACACGGTCGACTTGCCGGCGCCGGACGGGCCGATCACGGCGGTGAGCGTACCGGGGCTGGCGCTGAAATCGACGTCGGCCAGGAGTCGCTTGCCACCGTCGACGACGAGGCTCACACCGTGCACGTGGAGACCGTCGGCGACCGCGGCGCTCTCCTGGCCGCGCATGAGGGTGCCGCCGGACACCACGAAGTCGCTGTTGCCGATCGTCACCACGTCGCCGTCGGACAGCGGCGCTGTGCTCACTCGCCGGCCGTTGACGAAGGTGCCGTTGACGCTGCCCAGGTCCTCGATGACCAGGACCCCGCCGCGGCTGGACACCTGGGCGTGGTGACGCGAGGCGAGGACGTCACTGACGACGATGTCGTTGTCCGGGGTACGGCCGATCCGCTGTACACCGCGCAGTGAGATCGATTCGCGCTCGGGTGGAGTGGGCGCGCCCGGCAGCCGGTAGACCGCGGACACGTTCTGCTGCAGGGCCTGCAGATGCGGGGCGTTGCGCAGCTCGGCGGGCATCGGCTCCGGCGTGCCCGGTCGAGACGGGCCGCTCGGCGGTCGTGACGGAACGCGGCCCGAGGGCGGCATGTTCGGTCCCGGATGGCTGCGAGCGGCGAAGCCCGCCGACCGCGGACTTGGAGGGAAGGCACCGGACCGGCCGGGTGACGGCATCGGGCCGCCGGGCGGCGGCGGGTACGCGGCCGGGTCGATCACCAGGTCGACGACCGGACCGGTGCTCACGTCCCCGAGCCGGACCTGCGTCGGTCCGGCGACCATGAGCTCCGCCATACGCCGGCCACCGGCGAAAAAGCCGTTGGTGCTACCGATGTCGACGAGGTACCAGGCAGCTCCGCGCCATTCGATGGCGAGATGCCGACGCGACACCATCGGATGGTTGATCACGATGTCGTTGTCGGGTTCGCGGCCCAGGGTGATACGTGGGGACTCGCCCAACGGATGCGGCGCCCCACCGTCGACGATCACCCGCCCGCGCGCCATCGATGTACTGTTCATCGCCGCCAACTTTAGTGCTTGACGACGGTTTTCACGCCGTTCTGTCGAGCAGACGGCCGACCCCCTGGGGAGTCGGCCGTCTGCTGGACAGGGCTCGTGTTACAGGTACTGCCCGGTGTTCGTCTCGGTGTCGATGGCGCGGCTCGCCCCGGAGGACTTGCCGGTGACCAGGGTCCGGATGTAGACGATGCGCTCGCCCTTCTTGCCCGAGATGCGAGCCCAGTCGTCCGGGTTGGTGGTGTTGGGCAGATCCTCGTTCTCGGCGAACTCGTCGAGGATCGAATCGAAGAGGTGCTGCACACGCAGACCGGGGGCACCGGTGTCGAGCTGCGACTTGATCGCGTACTTCTTCGCCCGGTCGACGACATTCTGGATCATCGCGCCCGAGTTGAAGTCCTTGAAGTACATGATCTCTTTGTCGCCGTTGGCGTAGGTGACCTCCAGGAACCGGTTGTCCTCGCTCTCGGCGTACATCCGCTCGACGACCTTCTCGATCATCGCCTTGATGCATGCCGTGCGATCGCCGCCGAACTCGCCGATGTCGTCGGCGTGGATCGGCAACTCCTCGGTGAGGTACTTCGAGAAGATGTCGATCGCCGACTCGGCGTCGGGACGCTCGATCTTGATCTTCACGTCGAGTCGGCCGGGACGCAGGATCGCGGGGTCGATCATGTCCTCGCGGTTCGACGCGCCGATCACGATGACGTTCTCGAGGCCTTCCACACCGTCGATCTCGCTGAGGAGCTGCGGCACGACCGTGGTCTCCACGTCCGAGGAGACACCGGATCCGCGGGTGCGGAAGATCGAGTCCATCTCGTCGAAGAACACGATGACCGGGGTGCCCTCGGATGCCTTCTCCCGGGCGCGCTGGAAGATCAGCCGGATGTGACGTTCGGTCTCACCGACGAACTTGTTGAGCAGCTCAGGGCCCTTGATGTTCAGGAAGTAGGACTTCGCCTCCTTGGCGTCGTCGCCACGGGCCAGCGCGATCTTCTTGGCCAGTGAGTTGGCGACCGCCTTGGCGATGAGCGTCTTACCGCAACCGGGCGGGCCGTAGAGCAGGACACCCTTCGGCGGACGCAGCTGGTAGTCGCGGAACAGGTCCTTGTGCAGGAACGGCAGTTCCACGGCGTCGCGGATCTGCTCGATCTGCCGGCCCAGGCCGCCGATGTCCTCGTAACCGACGTCGGGCACCTCTTCGAGGACCAGGTCCTCGACCTCTGCCTTGGGGACCCGCTCGAACGCGAAACCGGCCTTGGTGTCGATGAGCAGCGAGTCACCCGGACGCAACTTGCGACGCTTGCCGTCCTCGGCGTCGACCTCGCCCAGCAGCGGCTCGGCCAGCCACACGACTCGTTCTTCGTCGGCGTGACCGACGACCAGTGCCCGCCTGCCGTCCCCGAGAACCTCGCGCAGGGTGCTGATCTCGCCGACCGTGTCGAACTCGCAGGCCTCCACGATGGTCAGGGCCTCGTTGAGACGCAGCGTCTGACCCTTGGTGAGGGTTTCGGTGTCGATGTTCGGCGAGCAGGTGAGCCGCATCTTGCGACCGGAGGTGAACACGTCGACGGTGGCGTCCGGATAGACGTCGAGCAGGACTCCGTAGCCGCTCGGCGGCTGACCCAGGCGGTCGACCTCCTCGCGCAGGGCGACGAGTTGCTGACGCGCTTCTTTGAGCGTGTCGAGCAACTTCGCGTTGCGCGCCGTCAGGCTGTCGACGCGTTCCTGGAGGTCTGTGTTGTCTGCCTGGCGTCCGAACGACGGGCGTTCGGACCCACTCCTCGCGAGAGGCGGGGTATAGGCAGGGGTGAAGCCCTCGTCGGGTGCACTCGCGCTCTCGGGGACCGCACGGTCCCCGGTGGCGTCATGGCGGTCAGATTCGGTCATTGCTGACTCCTCTCCCCGGCAATCACCCGATCCCACGATCGGAATGCTCGCGCCGTATCCCTACGCTACCGGCACGGACGCAGAATCGCCCTTCACCCCGCGATCGGCAGTGTTGACGGTGTGTTAAATGTGCGTCTTCGCAACGTGTTCGCGATCTTCACTCCCGCTCGGGACGAGCCGAACTCAGCCCTTCGTCGGACGACGTTGCGGTCGCAACGTGGTCGTGCCGTCGGCGAGTCGGCGGGCGGTGATCAGAAACGCGGTGTGGCCTTGCATCTTGTGCTCGGGGCGCACGGCCAGACCGACGGCCGACCATTCCCGTAGCAGGGTTTCCCAGGCACGCGGTTCGGTCCAGCACTCCTGCTCCCGCAACGCCTCGATGACCCGCGACAGCTGGGTGACGGTCGCCACATAGATGGTCAGGACTCCGCCTGGTTTCAATATGGTCCGCACGACGTCGAGGGGCTCCCAGGGCGCGAGCATGTCGAGGATGATGCGGTCGAAGCGCTCGTCCTGGCCGACATTGGCGAGGTCGTCGACGACGATGTTCCAGTTGGCCGGGCGGCCGCCGAAGAAGGTCTCGACATTGCGGATCGCATGTTCGGCGTGGTCGTCGCGGATCTCGTAGGAGACCAGCTCGCCGTCGGCGCCGACGGCCCGCAGCAGCGAACATGTCAGCGCACCCGAACCGGCACCGGCCTCCAGGACGCGGGCGCCCGGGAAGATGTCGCCTTCGAGGACGATCTGGGCGGCGTCCTTGGGGTAGATGACCTGCGCACCGCGCGGCATGGAGAGCACGTAGTCGACGAGCAGTGGCCGCAGTGCGAGGTACTGGGTCCCGCTGGTGGCCGAGACGACGCTGCCTTCGGGCGAGCCGATGAGGTCGTCGTGCGCGATGGCGCCGCGGTGGGTGTGGAACAGCTTGCCCTCTTCGAGGTGCACCGTGAACTTTCGGCCCTTGGCATCGGTCAGCTGAACCCGGTCGCCTACGGCGAACGGTCCGGTGGTGGGCACTGGTGCTTCCTCTCGTGAACGGGACGACTCCGACCTCCCGCGGTACGCGGAAACTGTGGTGGTCGGGAGTCCGGTGGGCCGTGAGGACGATACCCGACCGCAGATGGGTGTCGGATCGGCAGAGTGTCGGGGCCGCGGCCTACCCTGCGAGATGTGAGCACGATGACCGGCACCGGCGACACCTCGACGAGCGCGGCCCCCGCGCCGGAACCGCCCCCGTCGGACAGCACGCGCGGGATCGTCGGACGCCGGCTCGCGTTGTCTCCGTCGCGGGCGGCGGACTTCAAACAGTGTCCGCTGCTGTACCGCTTCCGTGCCATCGACCGCTTCCCGGAGACTCCCACCGCCGCACAGACGCGGGGCACCGTCGTACACGCCGCGCTCGAGAATCTCTTCGACATGCCGGCCGAACTCCGGACCCAGGATTCCGCGGAACTGCTCGTCGAGGGCGCCTGGGCGGCCCTGTGCGAAGAAGACCCACAGCTCGCGCGGGTGATCGGCGAGGGCGGTCAGGAGGCGTTCATCGCCGGCGCGCACAAGCTCATCGCGACGTACTACACGATGGAGAACCCGACCGCCTTCGACGCCGACGCGGTGGAGGAGCACGTCGAGATCGAGGCCGACGACATGCTGATGCGCGGGTTCATCGACCGCATCGACGTCGCACCGACCGGTGAGATCCGCGTCGTCGACTACAAGACCGGACGCTCCCCGGGCGAGGCCTATGAGGCCAAGGCCCTGTTCCAGATGAAGTTCTACGCACTGGCGATCCTGCGGACGCGGGGCGCCGTGCCGAACCGTCTGCAACTGATGTACCTGTCCGACGGCCAGCAGCTGATCTATCACCCCGATCATGACGAGCTCCTCCGCTTCGAGCGGACGTTGCGCGCGATCTGGCAGGCCATCCGCACCGCCGTCGCCTCCGGGGACTTCCGGCCGCGAAAGTCGCGCCTGTGCAGGTTCTGCGAGCATCAGGCGCGGTGTCCGGAGTTCGGCGGCGAGATCCCGCCCTACCCGGGTCCGCCGCTGGGGTTCGTGTCCTGAACCACACCCCGGAATGCTCGACTATGTCGACAGACATAGGCTGGAAGCGTGGAGAGTTCGTACTACGTACCCGTCGACGCCCCGGCGTCGGACGGCAGCAGCCCGGCCGCCGACCCGTCGGCGCGTCATGAATACTTCCGGCCGACCGACGCCACCCTGAGCGTGTGGTCACCGACGATGCAGCACGGCGGCCCGCCGTCGGCGCTGATGATGCGCTCGCTGCTGCGGTGCGATCCGGATCCCGCGCAGCACTTCACGCGGGTCACGACCGAGATCCTGGGTCCGATAGGGCTGGGCATCAACCGGATTCACGCTCGGGTGATCCGCCCCGGCCGGCAGATCAGCCTCGTCGAGACCGAACTCGACGTGCAGCAGCCAGACGGATCGTTCCGGACGGCAGCCCGTTCCGTCGGCTGGCGCATCCGCGCCGCGGACACCGGTGAGATCGCCAACGGTCCCGTTCCCCTGTCTCCGCTGCCCGACGAGCTGCCCACCCAGATCGGATTCCCCGACGACAGCGGCGAGGCGGTGGACTGGGGCACTCTCGGATTCATCGGCACCGTCGAGTCGGCGCGGACCACGGGCCGGAACGGCTCGACGCCCGCGGTTTGGCTACGACCGGCCATCCCGCTGGTCGAGGGTGAGAAGACCTCCGATCTGGAGTCGATCTTCACGGTCATCGACGTCGCGAACGGGCTGGGCACCCAGCTCCGACCGGACCGCTGGTCCTGGATGAACACGGACACGACCGTGCATCTGACCCGAGTGCCGAGTGGACCGTGGGTCGGTATCGACGCGCACATGGTCGCCGGTCCGGACGGCTTCGGCGGCACCTTCGCCGACCTCTACGACACGTCCGGCTACATCGGCCGATCGGCGCAGACAGTGATGCTCAACGCCGTGGGCTGACCCGCAAACGCCTAGAAGCGGCAGGAACGGATGTCGGTGGCGAGGATCGCCTTGGCGCCGAGCTCGGAGAGCTCGTCCATCAGGTTCTGGTGATCCTTGCGCGGGACCATCGCGCGCACGGCGACCCAGTCGGGGTCGGCCATCGGGGCCACCGTCGGGGACTCGAGACCCGGGGTGATCGCCGACGCCTGATCGAGAAGCGTCTTGGGGCAGTCGTAGTCGATCATCACGTACTGCTGACCGAAGACGACGCCCTGGACGCGGGCGACGAACTGCTTCTCGGCCTTGGTGAGCTCCGCGTCGCGACGGGAGATCAGGACGGCCTCGGAGTCGCACAGCGACTCGCCGAAGGCGGCCAGACCGTGCTGGCGCAGGGTCCGTCCGGAACCGACGACGTCGGCGATGGCGTCGGCCACACCGAGTTGGATGGAGATCTCGACCGCGCCGTCGAGCCGGATGATGTCGGCGGTGATGCCGCGGCCGGCGAGGTCGTCGCGCACCAGGTTGGGGTACGAGGTCGCGACGCGCTTGCCGGCGAGGTCGGTGACATTCCACTCCTGGTCGGCGGGTGCCGCGTAGCGGAAGGTCGACGAGCCGAAGCCCATCGCGAGCTGCTCGTGGACCTGGGCCCCCGAGTCGCGGGCGAGGTCGCGTCCGGTGATGCCGAGGTCGAGGCGCCCCGACCCGACGTAGATGGCGATGTCCTTGGGACGCAGGAAGAAGAACTCGACGTCGTTGTTGTTGTCGAGAACCGTCAGGTCCTTGGAGTCACTTCGTTTGCGGTAGCCGGCCTCGGCGAGGATGGCCGACGCGGATTCGGAGAGCGCACCCTTGTTGGGTACGGCCACTCGCAGCATCTCGATGTCCTTTTCGTGGGGTTGCGCTCAGCTGAGCAGGAGGTGGTGGTCTGTGAAGCCGGGTCGTCCGGTCACAGATGTCGGTACACGTCCTCCAATTTCAGTCCCCGCTTGATCATCATCACCTGCAGCCAGTAGACGAGCTGGGAGATCTCCTCACCGAGCGATTCGTCGGACTCGTGTTCGGCGGCGAGCCACACCTCGCCCGCCTCCTCGATGATCTTCTTGCCCAGGGTGTGCACACCCGAGTCGAGCGCGGCGACCGTGCCCGACCCCTCGGGGCGGTTCTCGGCCTTGTCGCTGAGTTCGGCGAACAGCTCCTCGAAGGTCTTCACCCCGACATTTTTGCACGTGAGCGGGACGTCCCTGCCCGGGGGTCAGGCCATCCGGACAGCGCCGCGGAGCCCCGCCCAGGCACTCGCGAGGTCGTCCCGTGCCAGATCGACCAACGACGTGCGGAAGGTGCGCAGCGCGCCCGTGGGTACGGCGGCGGCCGAAGGCACGACGAGCGTGGGACATCCGGCCGCGGTGGCAGCCGCGGCACCGGTCGGAGAATCCTCGACCGCCAAGCACTGCGCGGTCGAGAAACCCAGTAGTTCCGCGGCGCGGAGGTACGGATCGGGTGCGGGTTTGCCGACGGCCACCTCGTCGCCGCAGACCGTGGTGGCGAAACGATGCCGCCCGATCGTCTCCAGCGCCACCTCGGCCGCCTCGCGCACCGTGTTGGTCACCAGCGCCATGGGGATACCGGCGCCGGCGACGAGGTCGAGCGCCTCGAGAGCGCCGGGTCGCCAGGGAAGTCCTTCGTCGAAGAGTTCGGTCACCCGATCGAGCGTCCACCGACCGTCGGCGTCGGGGTCGCGGTCCTCGGGCGGGATCCCGGCGGCGTCGTGCAGCTTCGCCAACGCGTCGGGCAGCGAATTCCCCAGCGTCGATTCCCGCAGTTGCGGCGTCATCGCCATGCCGTGACGTGCCGCCAGGCCGGTCATCGCGATCTCCCAGATCGGCTCGGAGTCCAGCAACGTGCCGTCCATATCCCAGAGGACGGCGGCCGGGAGTCGGAGGGCGGGGTCGGCTCGGAGTGCGGAATCAGCGGTGTCGGTCACCCCTGCATCATCGCAACCCACTTCTCGGTCGGCTCATCGGCCGGATAGAACAGCTCGATGGTCAGCTCCTCAAGCGTCACGTCCCGAGGTGACCCGAACGTGGTCAACGTACTGAAGAAGGACAGCATCTGGTCGCCGACCGCGAGCTCGAGCGGGACGAGCAACGAGCCCGCCTCCCCCGATCTGTGGGACACGGCGTCCCCGGTCAGGCCGGCGACCGTCGGATAGGACGACACCTCGCGCTCGAGTTCGGCGAGTCGTTCGTCACCGGTGATCCGCACCATCCGACGGAGCAGGTCGAGCAGGTAGGCCGCCCACTCGTCGAAGTTGCGCGTCATCCGCGCGAAACCGTCGGGATGGAGCGACACCCGGAACAGGTTGACCGGCCCGGTCTGGAGCTCCGCCGGAAGCATCTCCAGGAGCAGCATCGCGGTGTCGTTGGCCAGCACCACGTTCCAGGCACGGTCCAAGGCCATCCCCATGTTGGGGTTGTGGGCGTCGAGCAACCGTCTGACCTCGGCACGCACGCGGGTCATGGTCTCCGAATCGAGGGGTTCCTCACTGTAGCGAGGAGCGTGTCCCGCCGCGAGTAGAAGCGAATTGCGTTCTCGCAGAGGGATGTCGAGACGCTCGGACAGCGCATGGAGGAGCGTCGGACTCGGGCGGGACTTACCCGTCTCCACGAAACTGAGGTGTTTGGGTGAGACCCCGACCTCGTAGGCGAGGTCGAGCTGACTGATGGACCGACGAGACCGCCACTGCTGCAGCAGGGTTCCCACCTCGACGGTCATGGGGTCATCGTAGACAGCTCTCGATCAGTTCGAGCGAGTACGCGATGGTCTGGGCGAGAACGTCTTCGGGCCCGCCGTCGAACTCCTTGCGGATCGCCGAGACCCGGCCACGATGATCGAGGCCGAACCAGACGGTTCCGGGCGCGGCCTCGTCGGGTTCCGGACCCGCCTCACCGGTCACCGCGACGACGATCTCGGCGTCGAAGAGCCGCGCGGTGGTGGCCACCATCGCGCGTGCCGCCGTCTCGCTGACGACCGGACCCTCGGGCACCTCGAGCAGACCGTACTTGACGTCCTCGTGGTAGGCGATGACGCCGCCCCGGAACCAGTCCCCGGCCTGCGGCGCCTTGCTCAGCTCACTGGCAAGGTTGCCGCCGGTCAGCGACTCGGCGACGGCGACGTGCACACCCTTCTCCACGATCGCCTCGGCCAGTCGCGCGCAGGTCTCGGAGAAATCGGTCACGTCGGACATCGGTCACTCGCCTCTCGGTCGGTGGTCAGATCACAGCACCCCGGACGGTATCCGGATCGGGCCCGCGTCAAACCACGACCTGGTCAGACCACTACCTGGTAGGTAGTGGTGTCAGCGACGACCCGACGTCAGTCTTGGGTCATGACCCAGACCGGCACCGCTGCGCCCACCACCGTCCTCATCTCCCCGGCGATGGCAGTACCGTCCCGCGTCTACCGACGACTGGCGGAGGCGCTCGCCGGATACGGCCTCGAGGTCCGCGTCGTCGCGCGTCGCGGCGTCGAAGAAGGTTCGGCACCGCCCTCCCGCACCGCGGACTGGTCCTACGAGGACGAAGCCGCCGACCTCGCCGACGCGATCGCCGGCGCGCGCGCCGATGTCCCGGGCACGCGGGTGGTCGTGATCGGTCACAGTCTCGGCGCTCAGCTGGCGGCGATGGTGGCCCAGTCCTCCGATCACGCGCCTGACGGAATCGTCGCGGTCGGGGCGTCGGTGCCTGCGGTTCGCCACTACGGCCTCCGCGGTGTGGCCCTGAGCGCGATCGCGGGAGCCGTCACGCCGGTGTCGGCGATCGTCGGCCATTGGCCGCGACCGGGTTTCGGCGGTCCGGCCGCCCGAACATTGATGCGGCAGTGGGCACGTATGGTCCTCACCGGTCAGGCGCCGTTCGCCGTCGACCGGTCGATCCAGACACCGACCCTGGCGATCAGGCTCGACGGCGACGAGATCGTCACCGACGGCGCGGCATCGGCGTTCGATGCCGCGTTCGCACCGGAGGCGATCTCCCACTGGCGCTACGACGACGGGCACTGCCCGGCGGGCGGGAACACGACGCACGTCGGCTGGGTCCGCACCCCCGACACCGTCGCGCAGCGGATCGCCGAGTGGTGGGACTCGCAGGCCACTGTTGGGCCGGCAGCCATCGAATCCGGAACCCAGCACCGGCCGAGGTGACTCAGGGCACCCAGGTCCCCGACGTGGACTCGATCCGTTCCCGCGTGCGAGCAGCCGTGCCGCGGGCCCAGGCACCGGTCGACACGAAGGCGAGAACGAGGACGGCGGCACCACACACCGCCATGATCAGCCAGACCGGACGGGCGGCGACGGCGAGCCCATCGGCAACCGTCCCCTCGATCCCCGCGAACGCCACCGCACCGAACACCGCCACACCGAGCGCGGTACCCACCTGACGACCGGTCGACGCCATCGCCGACGCCAGACCCGCCTGGGTGCGGGGCATCCCCGACACCGCCCCGTTGGTGATCGGTGCGTTGAGGAACCCGAATCCCAGTCCGAAGACCAGGTATGCCGCGCCCACGTAGACGAGGGCGGTGTCGTTGCCGAGGCCGGTGAGCATCAGGGCGCCCGCCACCATCGCCGCTCCCCCGATCACCATCGGCGGCCGGGCTCCCCGATCGCCCACGAGCCGACCGGCGATCGGCGCGCAGACCACCGAGGCGGCCGCCATCGGCAAGGTCATCAGTCCCGCCTCGAGCGGCGACATCCCGCGAACCTCTTGCAGATACAGGGTGTTGAGGAACAGGAAGCCACCGGTGGCGGCGAAGGCGATGACCGCACATCCCACCGCACTCGAGAAGGGCACGCTCCGGAAGAACCGTGGGTCCAGAAGGGGCTCCGCGCGGCGACTCTCGTACGCGATCATCGCGACGAGCGCACCGGCGGAGATGACGAAACATGCGAGGACGCCCGGTGAGGTCCAGCCCTGGGGACGACCCTCGATGATCGCGAACGTGAGGGTGGCCAGGAAGGCCAGGATCAGGACCTGACCGACCGGGTCGGCGCGACGAGAGCGCTCGGCCTTCGACTCCGGGACGAAACGCATCGTCAGCGCAAGGGCGAGTAGGCATACCGGAACGTTGAGCCAGAAGATCGCCTCCCAGCCGATCCCGGAGACGAGCGCCCCGCCGACGACCGGACCGAACGCCAAGCTCAATCCGAATGCGGTGCCCCACAATCCGATTGCCTGAGCGCGTTCGCGTGGGTCGACGAAGACATTGGTGACGATCGACAGCGCAACCGGGTTGAGCATCGCCCCGCCGACGGCCTGCAGCATGCGCGCCCCGATGAGGGCCTCGGGGGTGGGCGCCAGCGAGCACAGCACGGAGGCGACACCGAAGGTCACCAATCCCACCTGGAAGATCCGCCTGCGACCCAGGCGATCTCCGAGCGATCCGCCGAAGATCAGCAGGCTGGCGATCACCAGTGCATACGCGTCGAGGACCCACTGCAACTGCGACGGTGTGGCACCGAGGTCCGAGCTGATCGACGGCAGGGCGACGTTCACCGCCGAGACGTCCAATCCGACGATGAACAGGCTCAAGCAGCAGGTGGCGAGGATGACGAGCCGGTCCCGCCGTGTGAGGGCACCGTCGGCCGAGCGGGCGCGCAGGGCGGCCCGTGCGGCGTTCACGACTCGGCCGCCTCACGGAGGAGGTCGAGCAGTTCCCCCAGTCGCCGGAGCTGCTCGTCGTCGAGCGCGGCGAACATGTCGGGAGCAGTGGCCGGGTTCTCGGTCACCTCGTCCACCACTCGCCGTCCGGCGTCGGTGATCGTGACGCGCTTGCACCGGCCGTCGTCGGCGTCGGCCTCCCGGGTCACGAGTCCCCGGCCGACGAGGTCGTTGACGATCCCGCTCATCGCGGACGCGTCGACACCCATCCGTTCGGCGAGGTCCCGCTGCGTCATCGGCCGCAGCGCGACGCGGCGGAGTGCCCGGAACCGGCTGAACGGGATGTCGATGACCTCGCTGATCCGGGCGCGCGACTGTTTGGCCTGGTCACGCACGAGACTGTTCATCGTGAACCAGATCTCGGTCGCGGTCTGCGCGCCCGCTTCGGTCGTCGACATAAAACGATTGTAGTTTTACAACTATCTTCGGGCAATCAGTGAGCTACAGGTCTCCGCCGTAGGCTGGGACGCAGCATCGTCGAGCGAAAGCTGAGTCGCCATGTCGAAGATCCTCGTGTTCGGACACCGCAATCCCGACACGGACGCGATCGGCTCCGCAATCGGGCTGGCGCGCCTCGAACAGGCGCTCGGCGTCGATGCGGAAGCCGTCGCCCTCGGCGCACCCGGTCCGGAGACGGCCTTCGCCCTCGACCACTTCGGCCTGGACGCGCCGCGCGTCATCGACCACGCGAGCCCCCACAACGTGATGCTCGTCGACCACAACGAACACCAGCAGAGTGTCGCCGACATCGCCGACGTGACGGTCCGGAAAGTGATCGACCATCACCGCATCGCCAACTTCGAGACCGCCGCGCCGCTCTACATGCGGGTGGAGCCGGTGGGTTGCACGTGTTCGATCCTGACGCGCATGTACGCCGAGAGCGAGGTCGAGATCCCCGCCGACACCGCCGGGATCATGTTGTCGGCGATCATCTCCGACACCCTGCTGCTCAACTCCCCCACCACCACCGACTCCGACCGCATCGCCGCCGAGGAACTCGCCACCATCGCCGGCGTCGATCTCGACGAATACGGAAACCAATTGCTCCGTGCGGGAACAGAAGTGGGCGACAAACCGGCGTCGACGATCATCGGCCTCGACGCCAAGACCTTTTCGATGGGATCCAGCAGTGTTCGCGTCACGCAGCTGACGACCGTCGACTCCGACGCCGTCCTCGCCCGCCGAGACGAGTTCTTCGAGGCCATGACTGCCGAGAAGAAGACTGCCGGCTACGACCTCTTCCTACTGCTGATCACCGACGTGATCGCCTGCGACTCAGACCTTCTGGTGATCGGCGAACCGGTGGAGGCCGTCGAGCGCGCCCTCGGAATCACCGTCGCCGACGGACACGCCTTCGGCAAGGGCATCGTGTCGCGTAAGAAGCAGATCGTGCCGCAGTTGACGGAGGAGTTGGCCGGATAGGCCCGGTACAACACTCAGTTCTCAGTTCCCGACACCCTCACCGTGACGGCCCGCTCCACCGGCGAATCGGGTTGCGCCGGCGACGGTGTCGGCTGCCAGGGACACCATGCCGTGTTGCAGTTCGTTCATCAACGCGGCGTCGTTGTCCAGGCCGTTCTGCTCGAGCACGGACATCCGGTCATGACGCAGGCACGTCTGCGGGAACCCGGCGATCTGGGTCGCGAGCTCGACGGCGGCGTCGAGAGCGGTACCCGACGGGACCACGCGATTCGCGAGTCCCATCTGCAGGGCCTCGTCGGCGGCCACCGGGCGCCCGGTGAGGATCAGGTCCATCGCCCGGCTCTCCCCGATCAACCGCGGAAGCCGCACCGTCCCACCGTCTATCAGCGGGACGCCCCAGCGACGGCAGAAGACGCCGAACACGGCATCCTCCTCGACGACACGCAGATCGGCCCACACTGCGAGTTCGAGACCACCGGCCACGGCGTGACCGGAGATCGCCGCGATCACCGGCTTGGACAACCGCAACCGGGTCGGCCCCATCGGACCATCACCGTCGAACTCCACCCGGTTGGGCGTGCCGTCGGCGATGGCCTTGAGATCGGCGCCCGCACAGAAGGTCCCGCCTTCGCCGTGGAGTACCGCCACCGACACCGCGTCGTCGGCGTCGAACCGCCGGAATGCGTCGGCCAGGGCGTCGGCGGTCGCGCGGTCGACGGCGTTACGGCGGTCGGGGCGATCGATCCCGATGATCCGGACCGGCCCCTGCGACCGTTCGATCACTCCCGACTCGCCCATGACCACCGTCCCGTCAGGTGTTGAAGACTCAGGTATTGAAGTACTTGGCTTCCGGATGATGCAGCACGAACGCGTCGGTGGACTGCTCCGGATGGAGCTGCAGCTCCTCCGACAGCTGAACGCCGATCCGCTCGGGCTCGAGCAGCTCGATCATCTTCGCACGGTCCTCGAGATCCGGGCAGGCGCCGTAACCGAAGGAGAAACGCGCACCGCGGTATTCGAGGTCGAAGAAGCCCTGAGCGTGCTCGGGATCCTCGCTGTCCATCGACCGGTCACCGAACTTCAGCTCGCTGCGCACACGCTGATGCCAGTACTCGGCCAACGCCTCGGTCAGCTGCACACCGATGCCGTGCACCTCGAGGTAGTCGCGGTAGGCGTCCTCGGCGAACAGCTTGTTCGCGAAGTCCGCGATCGGCTGCCCCATCGTGACGAGCTGGAACGGCATGACGTCGACCCGGCCCGCGGCCTTCGCGGCCTCGCGTGACTGGATGAAGTCGGCGATGCACAGGAACCTCGACCGCTGCTGGCGCGGGAACGAGAAGCTGAACCGCACCGGCGCGTCGGGGTCCGGCTCGGTGAGCACGTGCACCGTGTCGCCCTCGCTGACCGCCGGATAGTAGCCGTACACAACCGCTGCGTGCTGCAGGATGTTCTCGGTCGAGAGCCGGTCGATCCAGTAGCGCAGACGCGGACGTCCCTCGGTCTCGACGAGCTCCTCATACGACGGGCCGTCGCCACCGCGGGCACCGCGCAGACCCCACTGGCCGAGGAACAGCGCGCGCTCGTCGAGCAACTGCAGATAGTCGGCGATCGGCACCCCCTTGACGATGCGCGAACCCCAGAACGGCGGGGTGGGGATCTCGTTGTCGGAAGCCACATCCGAACGTGCCGGCACCTCGACCGGCACCTCGGCCGCCTTGCGCTTCGCGGCGATGCGCTTGGACCGTTCGTGGCGGGCTTTGCGCTCGGCGGTCTTGGCCGCCTCGGCCTTCGCCTCGTCGCTGTCCGGGTCCGGGCCCCCGCCGCGCTTGCGGGCCATGATGTCGTCCATCAGTCGCAGACCCTCGAACGCGTCACGCGCATAGTGCACGTCACCCTCGTAGACATCCGACAGGTCGTTCTCGACGTACGAACGCGTCAGCGCCGCACCCCCGAGCAGCACCGGGTACTCGTCGGCGAGACCCCGGGTGTTGATCTCCTCGAGGTTCTCCTTCATGACCACGGTCGACTTCACGAGCAGACCCGACATGCCGATGACGTCGACCTTCTTGTCGGAGGCGACCTCGAGGATCGTCGCGATCGGCTGTTTGATGCCGATGTTGACGACCTCGTATCCGTTGTTGGACAGGATGATGTCGACCAGGTTCTTGCCGATGTCGTGCACGTCGCCCTTGACGGTCGCCAGCACGATGCGGCCCTTGCCGTCCTCACCCGTCGACTCCATGTGCGGTTCGAGGTGTGCCACAGCGGCTTTCATGACCTCGGCGGACTGCAGCACGAACGGCAGCTGCATCTGGCCCGAGCCGAACAGTTCGCCGACGGTCTTCATGCCCGACAGCAGCGTGTCGTTGATGATCGACAGCGGCGGGACCTGGGTCATCGCCTCGTCGAGATCGTCGGTCAGCCCGTTGCGCTCACCGTCGACGATGCGCCGTTCCAGCCGCTCGAACAGCGGCAGCTTCGCGAGCTCCTGGGCACGCGACTCCCGAGCCGATGCGGCCGACACACCCTCGAAGAGCTCCATCAGCTTCTGCAACGGGTCATAGCCCTCGCGTCGGCGGTCGTAGACCAGATCCAGCGCGATCTGACGATGCTCCTCCGGGATACGCGCCATCGGCAGGATCTTCGACGCGTGCACGATGGCGGTGTCGAGGCCGGCCTGCACGCACTCGTGCAGGAACACCGAGTTCAGCACCTGCCGAGCGGCCGGGTTCAGACCGAACGAGATGTTCGAGATGCCCAGCGTGAAGTGCACATCCGGGTGCGACTCGTGCAGCCGGCGGATGGCCTCGATGGTCTCGATGCCGTCGCGTCGGACCTCTTCCTGACCCGTGGAGATCGGGAAGGTCAGGGCGTCGATGATGATGTCTTCTTCGGCCAGGCCCCAGTTGCCGGTGATGTCGTCGATGAGACGCTCGGCGACACGGACCTTCCAGTCCGCGGTACGTGCCTGACCCTCCTCGTCGATGGTCAGCGCGACGACGGCCGCACCGTGCTCGACGACGAGCCGCATGATCTTGTTGAAGCGCGAGTCCGGTCCGTCGCCGTCCTCGTAGTTCACCGAGTTCACCGCGCAACGGCCACCGAGGGCCTCGAGTCCGGCGCGGATGACCTCCGGCTCGGTCGAGTCGAGCATGATCGGCAACGTCGACGATGTCGCGAAGCGGCTCGCCAGTGCAGTCATGTCCGCAGCACCGTCACGACCCACGTAGTCGACGTTGAGGTCCAGCATGTGCGCACCGTCGCGCGTCTGGTCCTTGGCGATGTCGAGGCACTTCTGGTAGTCCTCGGCGATCATCGCCTCGCGGAATGCCTTGGAGCCGTTCGTGTTCGTGCGCTCGCCGATGACCAGGAAGCTTGCGTCCTGGTCGAAGGGCACCGCGGTGTACAGCGACGACGTCTCCGACTCGTGCTCCGGGGTGCGGGTCGCGGGGGTGACCTGCGCCACGGCCGCGGCGACCTGGCGGATGTGCTCCGGCGTCGTACCGCAGCAGCCGCCGACGAAGGACAGACCGAACTCGCCGACGAACTGGGCCATCGACTCGGCCAGCTCCTCCGGTGTCAGCGGGTACTCGGCACCGTTGGCGCCGAGTACGGGCAGACCGGCGTTCGGCATCACCGACACCGGGATGCGCGCATGCTTCGACAGGTAGCGCAGGTGCTCGCTCATCTCGGCCGGACCGGTGGCACAGTTCAGGCCGATGAGGTCGACGCCGAGCGGCTCGATGGCCGCCAGCGCGGCACCGATCTCCGAACCGAGCAGCATCGTGCCGGTGGTCTCGACCGTGACGTGGCTGATGATCGGGATCCGGCGACCCACCTGATCCATGGCCCGCTGGGCCGCGATCACGGCGGCCTTCACCTGCAGCAGGTCTTGAGAGGTCTCGATGAGCACCGCGTCGGCGCCGCCCTCGAGCATGCCGATGACACATTCCTGGTAGGCGTCGCGGATCACCGCGAACGTCGTGTGCCCGAGGCTCGGCAACTTGGTCCCGGGACCCATCGAGCCGAGCACGTACCGTCCGGTGCCGTCGGCGGACGGCCCCATCTCGTCGGCCACCCCACGCGCGATCGCGGTGCCCTTGTAGGCCAGCTCGCGGATGCGGTCGGCGATGTCGTAGTCACCGAGGTTCGAGAGGTTGCAACCGAAGGTGTTGGTCTCGACGGCGTCGGCGCCGGCCTCGAAGTAGGCGCGATGGATTCCTTCGAGGATGTCGGGCCGCGTGTCGTTGAGGATCTCGTTGCAACCTTCGAGATTGCGGAAGTCGTCGAGGGTGAGATCCGCGGCCTGGAGCATCGTGCCCATCGCCCCGTCGCCGATCAGCACCCGCCGCGACATCGCCGACAGGAAGGTCGTGTCGAAGTCGCGCGGTTTGTGGCCGCGATCACCGGGATATTCGAAGGACATGGTTGACAGCGTAGTTCGCCCTCTCTGCGTGTTCGGTCGTAGGCTGGTTCGGTGAACGCTGAGCAGATGTCGAACCTTCCCCAGCTGCGCAGACCCATTCTGCTCGCAGCCTTCGAGGGCTGGAACGACGCCGGGGACGCCGCCAGCAGTGCCGTCGAGCATCTCGCCCTTGAGTGGGATGCTCGTCCGCTCGTCGACATCGACTCTGACGAATACTACGACTTCCAGGTCAACCGTCCCACTGTCAAGCAGATCGACGGTGTGACGCGGCGCATCGAATGGCCCACGACGTCGATCTCGTACTGCAGCCCGCGCGGTGCCGACCGCGACATCGTGCTGGTCCGCGGCATCGAACCGAACATGCGGTGGCGTGCGTTCTGCGCCGAGATCGTCGAACTCGCCCAGGAGCTCGAGGTCGAGACCACCGTCATGCTGGGCGCGCTGCTCGCCGACACCCCGCACACCCGCCCGGTGCCCGTCACCGGAACTGCCTACAGCAGCGAGTCGGCGGCCCGGTACAACCTCACCGAGAGCCGATACGAGGGCCCCACCGGCATCACCGGCGTGCTTCAAGACCTCTTCGTGCAGGCGGGCCTGCCCGCCGTGTCCTTCTGGGCCGCGGTGCCGCACTACGTGTCGACCCCGCCCAACCCGAAGGCCACCGTGGCGCTCCTCACGCGTGTCGAGGAGGTCCTCGACATCGAGGTCCCGCTCGGCACGCTGCCCGAGCAGGCCGAGGAATGGGAACGGGCGGTCACCGAGATGACCGAGGACGACGAGGAGATCGCCGACTACGTCCGGGGGCTCGAGGAACGCGGCGACGCCGAGATGGATCCCGACGAGGTGATGGCGAAGATCGACGGCGACGCGCTCGCCGCCGAGTTCGAGCGCTATCTCAAGCGACGCGGACAGGGGCCGTTCGGCGGGTGAACACCCACCGAACGGCAGCGGCGCGTCGTGCCGGTGTCGCGGGCGCGGTCGGTCTGGGTGTCACGGCGGCGGCCGTCGCCGGGTACGTCACCCGAAATCTCACCTACGACCGGCGAGAGTCGGCCCTCCTCGCATCCAGCGGTGTGATCCCACGGTCGGTCACCATGCCCGGCGGCGCGGTGATCAGCTACGGCGAGGGCCCACCGGGCGGCGAGCCGCTGCTCCTGATCCCCGGACAGCAGGTCTCGTGGAGCGACTACGCGGCCGTGCTCGGCGCACTGTCGGAGGACTGGCATGTCTTCGCCGTGGACTGTTTCGGCCACGGCGGCTCCGCCAAGGATCCGGCGTGGTATCCGGCGCTCCGACAGACCGCCGCACTCGGCTGGTTCGTCGACACGGTGATCGGCTCGTCCGCAGTGGTTGCCGGGCATTCGTCGGGCGGGCTGCTCGCCGCACGTCTTGCAGCCGACTGCCCCGCCCTCGTCCGCGCCGTCCTCATCGAGGACGCGCCGTTCTTCGCGACCGAACCCGACCGCGCCCCCGCCACGTTCGCGTGGCGGGACGGCTTCCGGCCCATGCACGACTTCCTGACCGCACCGCGGGAAGCCGAGATGACCTGGACGCGCCACTGGGTGCGCCACAGCCACCTGCGTGCGCTGTTCGGCGACAAGGGCTGGACGCGACTGGTCCGCGATCCGGTCGAACGCCGGCTCGACCGCGATCCGCGCCGCATCCCACGACTCTGGTGGCTGCCGCCCACGATGAACCGCGCCCTCGACCTCACGGCATGCCTGCAGGACGGCACCGGCGACTACGACCTCTGCTACGGCGAGATGTTCTACGACGGCACGTGGTTCGAGGGATTCGACCAGGCCGAGACCCTCGCGAGAGTCCGCGTGCCGGTGACCCTGCTGCACGCCACCGTGCACGAACAGGACGGTGTCCTGCTGGGTGCGATGACCGACGACGACGCACGCCGGGCCCACGTCCTGATGCGGGATTGCCTACTCGTCGACCACATCCCGGCCGGGCACGACATCCATCGCCAGCGTCCGGCGTTGTTCGTCGACTCGATCAACGCCCTGCCCGGGCGGATTCACCGGTGACGACCGAGCGGGCAGCGCTCAGCCGATCCTCTCGATGGAGACGACCGGCGTGGTGATGCGCCACGTACGGACGTCGGGATCGTCGGCCGCTCGCACCCAGAACTGAGCCGATTCGCCGAGCCGGCAGGACTTCACCCCGAGCAGCGGGATGTCCTCCGAGTCACGGCGCAGCCGACTGACGGTCCAGTCCTCGCTGTCGGTGCCGCCGACGCCGGGAGCGCGCAGGAGCGTCATCTCCTCGAAGTCCAGCAGGTAGGTGGATGTCCGGGTGACCACGGTGAACACCCCGGAGTCGGTGTCGGGTCTGATCTCTTGCACACGCGCCACGAGAGCACTGTACCCAGAGCCATCGCGCACTGTTCGGCCCGTGCAGCCCAAACGACGTCCGGCCCCACCTCCGGCGCCGCACGCGGCCCGATCAGTCCTGCCGGGTCGCCGGGATGCCGAGCAGGGCGTCGACCGCCGCGGCGAGTGCCGCGGGCGACTCCGCCGACGACCCGATGCCGGCCCTCACGTCGGCGCACCAGGCGTCCACTGCGGCAAGCGCTTTCGGGGTGTCGAGGTCGTCGGCGAGGTGCTGGCGGACGCGTGCGATCACATCGGACGCATCGGGTCCGGCGGGTGCGGCGAATGCCGTCCGCCACCGGTCGAGACGTTCGACGGCGGTGTCGAGGATCGACTGGGTCCACATGCGGTCGCCGCGGTAGTGGTCGGCGAGCAGTGCGAGCCGGATCGCGGCCGGGTCGACGTCCTCGCGGCGAAGCACCGACACGAACACCAGGTTGCCGCGGCTCTTCGACATCTTCTCGCCGTCGAGACCGACCATGCCGGTGTGCACGTAGTGGCGCGCGAACCGTCGCGAATCGGTCAGCGCCTCACCGTGGGCGGCCGAGAACTCGTGGTGCGGGAAGATCAGGTCATTGCCGCCGCCTTGGATGTCGAACTCGATCCCGAGCCGGTTCAGAGCGATCGCCGAGCACTCGATGTGCCAGCCCGGGCGTCCGGGACCGAACGGCGAGTCCCAGGACGGCTCGCCGGGACGCTTGGCGCGCCACAACAGGGCGTCGAGCGGGTCACGCTTGCCCGCCCGGTCGGGGTCGCCGCCACGCTCGGCGAAGAACCGCGCCATCGTCTCGCGGTCGTAGCCGGACTCGTATCCGAACTGTTCGGTGGCGTCGGTCCGGAAGTAGACGTCGGGATACTCCGCGTCGTCGACGGTGTAGGCGGCACCCGAGGCGAGTAGTTTCTCGACCACCTCGATGACCTCGCCGATCGACTCGACGGCACCGATGTAGTCGCGCGGCGGCAGCACCCGGAGGGCGGTCATGTCATCGCGGAAGAGCTGGGTCTCGCGCGCACCGAGGTCACGCCAGTCGACGCCGTCACGGTCGGCACGTTCGAACAGCGGGTCGTCGACGTCGGTCACGTTCTGCACGTAGTGGACGTCATGACCCTGGTCCCGCAGGACGCGGTTCACCTGATCGAAGGTCACGTACGTCGCGGCATGGCCGAGGTGGGTCGCGTCGTACGGGGTGATCCCGCAGACGTACATGGTGGCGGTCGGTCCCGGGCTCACCGGACGGACAGCACGGTCGGCGGTGTCATAGAGGCGGAGGGCTGGTCCTTCGCCGGGTACCGCCGGAAGTTCCACATCGGGCCACGACTGCATGGCGTCCACTGTATTGCCCACGGACCGCGACGTGTTCACGGCCCGTCCGCTGCGATCGTGATCACCCGGAGCCGATGGGATCGTCGATCCCGCCGGTGTCGATCAGAACGGGGGCCACGGAATGGGCCGATGGCCCGGCGGCAGCGGCATGGTCTCGCTCTCGGCGAGAACGATCGCCCGCACCGTGAGCGCGTCGACCTCGTCAGCGGTGATGTGGCGCAGCAGATCGCGGCGCAAGGCCGAGGCGTCGGTCTCCAGGTGCTCGGCGAGCTCGGCCACGTCGGCGACCAGATGTCCGGGCACCTTCTCCCCCGCCCAGCCCCACAGAACGGTCCGGAGCTTGTCCTCGGTGTGCAGGCAGATGCCGTGATCGATGCCGTAGACACCGCCGTCGAGGCCCTCGAGCACGTGGCCGCCCTTGCGGTCGGCGTTGTTCAGCACGACGTCGAGCACTGCGAGTCGCTGGAGACGCGGGTCGTCGGCGTGGACGAGCACGACGGGTTCGCCATACGGGTCGTAGGCCTGCAGGACGGCGAAGAATCCGGTCGGCACCCGGTCGACCGGGCACAGATCGACCAGATCGATCCGCGGCTGCGCCTCGACGGGCGGGTGCTCGGAGTTGTCCGGCGTCTCGATCCAGCGCTGCACCATGCCCGGACCGACTGGTCCGTCACGGTGGATCGTCGTCGGGATCGCACCCCACCCGAGGGCCTCCGAGATCAGATACGACGCGACCTCGCGTCCGGCCAGGGTGCCGTCGGGGAAGTCCCACAGCGGGACCTCGCCACGGATCGGCTTGTACACGCAGCGCATCGACTGTTCCTCGAGCACGGCGTCGCACACCAGGGTGGCGTTGCTGGCCGACGGGATCCGCCCGAGGATCGTCAGCTCCCCGTCGCGGAGGATCTCGAGCGGTGACACCTCAGCCGGAACGGGGTCCGAGGACTCCGGCTGGTGCGGACTCGCGGCTTCCGGTGTCAACGGCCGCGCCCCTGTCTCACCGTCGGGACTCGCTCACGCCTGGGAAGAGGGTCCGGGTGTGCCCGGGTCTTCGTCGTCGGGGTCGTCCGGATCGTCGTCGTCGTCCTCGTCGACGAGGAAGCTCGGATCGGTTTGCGCGGCAAGGCTGTTGAACACCTCGGGATCGATGAAGTCGATCGACTTGCTCAACTGCGCGTCACGCTTGTAGCCGTTGGTGCGCACGCACAGGTGGCCGTCGGGGTCGAGCGGCTCGCTGCAGAGTGGGCACGGCTGGCGGCCGGCGGAGATGACCTTCGACGACCGTGCCGCGAATTCGCGTGCCGCGGCAGTGGTGAGGAACACGCGCACCGCGTCGGGTCCCTCGTCGGTGTCGTCGAGCACGACGCTCTCGTCGAACTCCCCCTCGGTGATGGCCAGCAACTCCACGACGACGGCCTCGGATTCGGCGTCCCAGCCCAGCCCCATGGTGCCGACGCGGAACTCGGCGTCGACGGGCATGACCAGCGGGCTCAGGTCGCCGACCCGATCGGTCGCCGGCGGGATCGGGGTGCCGAAGCGGCGGTGGATCTCGTCGAGCAGTGCGCCGATCCGGTCCGCGAGGATCTGGACCTGCTGCTTTTCGAGCATCACGCTGATGATGCGTGTCTCGTGGACGGCCTGGAGGTAGAACGTGCGGTCGCCGGGTTGTCCGATCGTGCCGGCGACGAACCGGTCCGGGCTGCGGAACACGTGTATCGCTCGGGACATCACACCTCCTTCATTGTTGTGTTCATTATCCCGATGTCGCCGGGATCGTCGCAGCGGCACCGGTGTCCCCGCCCACGACGGCGTCATCGGACGCCTGCTGGTCGTCACCGGTGGCCGGACGCGGTGTCGGTACCGAGAGCTTCTGCGTGTTGTTGACCGTGTGCACGTACGGCCTCGACGAGGAGTAACGGACGACGCTGATCGACGCGGGTTCGACGACGATGCGCTGGAACGCGTCGAGATGACTGCCCATCGCGTCGGCGATGATCGACTTGATGACGTCACCGTGCGAGCAGGCGATCCAGACACCGGCCCCGTCGGAGCCGCCGTAGACGCGGTCGAGTTCGCGGATGGCACGTACCGCACGGGCCTGGACGTCGGCGAGGCCCTCCCCGTCAGGGAAGACCGCGGCCGACGGCTGCTGCTGCACGACCTTCCAGAGCGGCTCGGAGAGCAGCTCGGAGATGGGGCGTCCGGTCCAGCCGCCGTAGTCGACCTCGGCGAGGTCGTCGACGACGACCTCCGGAGGACGCTCCCCGTTGGTGCCGAGGGCGGCGAGCAGCGGTGCGACGGTCTCCGCGCAGCGATCGAGCGGTGAACGGACCACAGCCCTGATCGCGCCGAGGTGCTCGCCCAAACGGCTCACGAGTGCGTCGGCCTGTTCGCGGCCCCGGTCGTCGAGGTGGACTCCGGGGCTACGACCCGCGAGCACACCCGAGGTGTTCGCCGTCGAACGGCCGTGCCGGAGAAGGATCACGGTCATCCCACAACCATAGGCATGCGCGCATGCGGCCCGCACGCGGCGAGGACGCGGCGAGGACGCCTCAGACGTCAGGTCGCGGAGATCGTGCCGGTGGACAGCAGGACGATGAGCGTGACGCCCAGGATCACGCGGTAGGCGCCGAACCAGTTCATCGAGTGCCCGCTGACGAACTTCAGCAGCCAGGCGATGGCCGCATATCCCACGATGAACGCGACGATCGTCGCCACCAGCAGCTGCGGCCCGGTCGCCTCCATGCCCTCACCGCTCGGGTTGAACGCGTCCGGCAGGCTGAACAGGCCCGACGCGGTCACCGCCGGGATGGCCAGCAGGAACGAGAACCGGAACGCGGCCTCGCGTTCGAGCCCGAGGAACAGCCCGGCGCTCGCCGTCGCACCCGACCGGGAGACGCCGGGGACCAGCGCGAGGCACTGTGCGCCGCCCATGACCAGCCCGTCGCGCAGCGTCAGCTTCTCGAGCGGACGCTGCTTCGTCCCGTATCGCTCGGCCAGCCAGAACACACCCGCGAAGACGATCAGCATGATCGCGACGAGCCACAGGTTGCGGCCGGTGGTACGGATCTGGTCCTTGGCGAGGTAACCGATGAGCCCGATGGGGATGGTCGCGAGGATCACATACCAGCCGATGCGGTAGTCGAGGTTGCGCTCCTCCGCGTGGAACAGGCCGCGGAACCACGCCCCGATGATGCGGAAGATGTCGCGGGCGAAGAACAGCAGCACGGCTGCCTCGGTACCGAGCTGGGTGACCGCGGTGAACGACGCCCCGGCGTCCTCGCCGAACATGAGTTCCGAGGCGATACGTAGGTGCCCGGACGACGAGATCGGCAGGAACTCGGTGAGGCCCTGCAACGTCCCGAGGACGATCGACTGGGTCCAGGTCATGGTGTCGGTCACGGCGCCCGATGCTACGCGGAGGCCCGCCCGCCGACCGCGCTCGGCGACACGCGCCGACCCGCCTGAGACCCGGACGCGACGGGTCACGCAAGATGGGTTCATGTACTCGTCTCGACGACCGCGCCCCCGTCACCAGCCCCCGAGCGGTCTCGCACGGTTGCGGCGTCCGGTCGCCGCAGCTGCGACGCTCGCCGTGGGTGTGGCGATGATCACGGCGTGCGGGTCCGACGACTCCGGCACCCCGGACGTCCCGACCGTCACCCCGGCGACCGCGGCCGAGGCGCCCGCGACCTCCCAACCTGCCGGACTCACCGTCCCCGTACCCGCCGGTTCCCGAGCGCTCGCCTCGTCCGGCCGCACGGTCGCCGTCGTCTCGCCGGACGGCAGGCAACTGCTCCGCTTCGACGCCGCGAGGATGACCGCGCCACCCACATCGGTCGAGGTACCCGGCCTGACCGCGCTCGCCCCGGACACCGACGGCGGCTATCTCGGGGTGGGGCCGGGTGCGCTGGTCGTCGTCGACGCCCAGGGCGCCGCGCGCACCGCCGGACTCGACACCGACTCCCCGACCGCGGTCGTGCGCGCCGCGTCCGGCGAGATCGTGGTCGGCACCGCCGACGGCCGGGTGCTGATCTACGACGGCGACTTCGAGAACGGGCAACTCCGCATGAGGCACGATCTGCGCGAGTTCGTCCGGGTGGATTCACTCACCGCGGCTCCGGCCGCGGCCGAGGGCCTCGACGGCCAGATCGTCGTCCTGGACCGCGCGCAGTCGTCGGTGACCCCGATCGACCCCGAATCCGGCGAACCCGGGCCCGCGTTGCGGGCCGGCAACGGCGCCACGACCTCGACGGTCGACCGTTTCGGACGCATCCTGGTCGCCAATACCCGCGACGGCGAGATACTCGGCTTCTACGGTTCACCGCTGGTCATGCGGTTCCGCTATCCGGTGGCCGATGGCCCGTACGCCGTAGACTACGACGACACCCGCAACCTGCTCTGGGTGTCGACAACCGCGAACAACGAGGTGGTGGCGTATGACCTGGCCGACGGCGAGCCGACCGAGAAGCAGCGGTTCGCGTCTGTCGTCCAGCCCGACGCCCTCACCGTCGACGATGCCGGCACCGTCTACGTCCTGTCGGCACGCGACGGCCGACTCCAGGTCGTACCCCCGCCCGGCACTCCTCTCGGTGTCGCGGCGGTCGAGCCGGGCCGGTGACCTGTGACTGCTGATCGACGACCCCACACCCGGCACGCGCGGACCTCCGCCCGCCTGGGGTCGCGCTACCCCACCGGCTGGGAGGTCACGTCCGAGGACGTCGAGTGCATCCTGCTGAAGTTGCCGCCGGACGTCACCCGGGTGACCGCGTCGATGCGACTGGCACTCCAGGCCGAGTTCGGCGGCTGGGAGCTGTCCCGGGTCCGCCTCTACTCCGACGGCACGCGCAAGGTCCTGCTCAAGCGCCGGCGACCGCCGCGCGGCGCCCGCGAACTCGACGAGGACCGTTCCACCGACCACGATCCCCGGAGCGCCCAGGCATGCTGACCGCACGAACCGCCACCAGGGTGCTGATCGCACTCAACCGGTGGTGCTATCCCCTGCTGCTCAAGGCGATGTTCCTGCTGCCGCCGGAACGCATTCATCACATCGTCTTCGTGCTGCTGCGTGCGGTGGGCCGGTTCTCGCTGCTCTCCGTCCCGGTGGCCAAGCTGCTCGCCCACCACGACCCGGTCCTGCGAAGCCGTGTGTTCGGCGTCGACTTCCCGGCGCCCATCGGGCTGGCGGCCGGATTCGACAAGACCGCGGGTGCCGTCAACACCTGGGGTCAGATCGGTTTCGGCTTCGCCGAGATCGGCACCATCACCGGCCGGGGACAGCCCGGCAACCCGCAGCCGCGCCTGTTCCGGCTACCCGCCGACCGGGCCCTCATCAACCGGATGGGCTTCAACAATCCGGGGGCGCACGTCGCCGCCGAACACCTCACCGAGGTCCGGCGCGGCCCGGTGTCGGTGCCGATCGGCGCGAACATCGGCAAGACCAAGGTGGTCCCGCTCGACGAGGCCATCGACGACTACCGCCTCTCGGCGAGCCTGCTCGGCCCCCTCGCCGACTTCGTCGTCGTCAACGTGAGTTCTCCCAACACTCCCGGGCTACGCGATCTCCAGGCCGTCGACTCGTTGCGGCCGATCCTCGCCGCGGTCCAGTCCGAGGTCCACGTCCCGGTCCTGGTGAAGATCGCTCCCGACCTCGTCGACGACGACATCGACGCGGTCGCCGACCTCGCCGTCGAGCTCGGTCTCGCCGGCATCGTCGCCACCAACACCACCATCGGCCGCGAGGGTCTGCGCACCCCGGACGCCGACGTGCGCGAGATCGGCGCGGGTGGTCTGTCTGGAGCACCGGTGGCCGACCGGTCGCTGTCCGTCCTGAAACGGCTCTACAACCGCGTAGGCGGGAACATCGCGATCGTGAGTGTCGGCGGCATCGAGACCGTCGATCAGGCGTGGGAACGCATCTGTGCCGGCGCCGATCTGCTGCAGGTCTACACCGGGTTCATCTACGGCGGACCGCTGTGGCTGTACGAATTGCACGCCGGTCTCGCCGAGCGTGTGCGGGCGGGCGGTTTCGCGTCGGTCGCCGATGCGGTGGGCAGCGCCGCGACCGCGCAGCCCTGACCGGACGCTCCGACGCCGACGACGTCGCAAAGAAGGCGTCCCGACCGCTCGACGAGCGATCAGGACGCCTGGTTGTCGTTGCGTCTCAGACGTTCTCGCCGGGCTGTTCGTAGGTGCCCACCAGGACTGCGCGGGCGATCGCGTGCGAGAAGAGGTTGAAGCCGAGGTAGGCCGGGGTGGCTCCCTCGGGCAGGTTCAGCGACTCGGTGTCGACCGCGTGCACGGCGACGAAGTAGCGATGCGGTCCGTGTCCGGGCGGCGGGGCGGCACCGATGTAGCGGCGCAGCGAGGCGTCGTTGGTGAGCGTCACGGCGCCATCGGGCAGACCCGATCCCTCGTCGTCACCGGCCCCCTCGGGCAGGCTCGTGACGGACGCGGGGATGTCGGCGACGGCCCAGTGCCAGAACCCCGACGCGGTCGGTGCGTCGGGGTCGTAGACGGTGACCGCGAAAGACTTCGTCTCCGCGGGGAATCCGGACCAGGTCAGCTGCGGTGACAGGTCATCTCCACCCGCGCCCATGATTCCGCTGACCTGACCGCTGGCCAGCGGCGAGCCGTCGGTGAGGCTCTCCGAGGTGAGCGTGAAACCCGGCAGACTCGGTAGCGGGGAGTACGGGTCGAAGGACGACATGTGTTCACCTTTCTGACGTTTCGCGCATCGGATCGATCTGCCCACCACTCTATGTGAGGGCTCAGCTGTGGAGCAGGAAGTGTTCGAAGACCTTGGTGCCGAACAGAACCGCGTCGACCGGCACCCGCTCGTCGACGCCGTGGAACAACGCCGCGAAGTCGAGCTCGGGCGGCAGCTGCAGCGGCGCGAACCCGAAGCAGCGGATGCCCAACTTGGCGAACGCCTTGGCGTCGGTGCCGCCGGAGAGCATGTAGGGCACCGTCTTTCCCTGCTCGTCGTGAGCGAGAATGGCGTTGTTCATGGCGTCGACGAGGTCGCCGTCGAACGTCGTCTCGTACGAATCGAGGTGCGTGATCCATTCCCGGGTGACGTTCGGCCCGATGAGTTCGTCGATCTCCTTCTCGAAGGCCGCCTGACGCCCCGGCAGTACGCGGCAGTCGATGACGGCTTCGGCCTTCTGCGGGATGACGTTGGCCTTGTAGCCGGCTTTCAGCATCGTCGGGTTGGCGGTGTCGCGCAGCGTGGCGCCGATGATGCGGGCGAGATTGCCGAGCTTGAACAGCGATGTCTCCAGGTCGGGCGCGTCGGGGCTGAAGTCCAGTCCGGTCTCGGCGCTGACCTCGGCGAGGAACTGGCTCACCGACTCCGTCATGACGAGCGGGAAGGTGTGCCGGCCGATCCGCGCCACGGCTTCGGCCACCTCGGTGACCGCGTTGTCGGCGTGCAGGAACGAGCCGTGACCCGCCCGCGCCTCCGCGGTGAGACGCATCCAGCCCAGACCCTTCTCGGCCGTCTCGACGAGATACAGGCGTTTCTGGGTGCCGTCGGGTCGATCGACGGTCAGCGAGAAACCGCCGACCTCACCCACCGCCTCGGTGATCCCCTCGAAGAGATCCGGCCGGTTCTCGACCAGCCAGTGGGCGCCCCACGTCCCGCCGGCCTCCTCGTCGGCGAGGAAGGCGAACACGATCTCCCGCGGCGGGACGGTGCCGTCGCGTTTGAACTGGCGGGCCAGCGCGAGCGCCATCCCGGCCATGTCCTTCATGTCGACCGCACCGCGTCCCCAGATGTAGCCGTCCTTCACCGTGCCGGAGAACGGGTGGACACTCCAGTCGGCCGGCTCGGCCGGCACCACGTCGAGATGAGCGTGGATCAGGAGGGCGCCGCGGTCGGAGTCGGGCGGTCCCGCGAGGCGCGCGAAGACGTTGCCGCGTCCCGGACGGCCCGACTCGACATACTGTGTGGTGTATCCCACTTCCTCGAGTTGCTGCGCCACCCACTTGGCACACTCTTCCTCGCCTTTCGTGGTCTCCGGCTCCCCCGTGTTGGAGGTGTCGAACCGGATCAAACGGCTGACGAGATCGACTACTTCAGTGGTCGCAGACTGGAAAGACACCCCTCACTCCTACGGGATTTGGGATACACGGGCAACCTCGGTTAGTGTTATCCCGCTGCCGAGAGACGGCGGGGAGAAATCACCGCCGGAGCAACGCAGCAGAGCAAGTCCGAGTGGCGGAATGGCAGACGCGCTAGCTTGAGGTGCTAGTGTCCTATTAACGGACGTGGGGGTTCAAGTCCCCCCTCGGACACCACAGATCACAGAAGAACCCCGGCTCCGGCCGGGGTTCTTCTCGTTGGAGGCGCTACCGCGCGGACGCGGCAGGGTCAGCTCCCGACGGGCTCCATGAACCCCGCCCAGGCGCGCGAGTACGGCAGGTCGATCGAGTTCTCCACGAAGGCCTGCAGGATGACGCGACGCAGCCGCCGCTGGACCGCCCACTGGCCGTTCGGCATGGTCTTGACCGTCAGGCGCAGGACGACCTTCTCGGAGGAGACCTCCTGCACGCCGAGCATCTCGATCGCGCCGAGGATGTCGGTGTCGTCCTGTTCGACGGCGAGCCGCGCCGCCTCGGCGGCCACCCGCTGCGCCTTGTCGATGTCGGCGCCCGGCGCGACCGGCACGTCGACGCGTGCCACCGCGAACTCCTGGCTCATGTTGCCGACGCGGGCGATCTCGCCGTTGCGGACATACCAGAGGGTGCCGTCGATGTCGCGGAGCGTGGTGACGCGCAGACCCACGGTCTCCACCTCGCCGATCGCCTCGCCGAGGTCGACGATGTCACCGACCCCGTACTGGTCCTCGAGGAGCATGAACACCCCGGAGACGAAGTCGCGGACCAGGTTCTGGGCGCCGAAGCCGATCGCGAGACCCACGATGCCGGCCGAGGCGATGAACGGTGCGATGTTCACCCCGAGGACGCTCAGCACCGACAGCACCACCCAGACGAGCAGCACGATCGACACGGTGGACTTCAGCACCGAGCCGATGGTCGCGGCCCGCTGGGCGCGCCGGGCGGCGATCTGGGCGCTGCGTTCGGTCGTCGGCGTCTTGGACCGGAAACCACGGATGAGAGACGCGCCCCGCGTTCTCCCGCCGTCCCGGGAGCGGGGCCGGGTTGCCCGGTCGATGACGCGATGGATGGCGTAGCGCACGACCAGCGCGAGCAGGATGTAGGCCGCGATGCGGATCGGATTCTCGATCAGCCATTCACGATTCGTGTCGGTCCATTCGAAGGCCAGGTTCTGAATGGTCATGACCCCGACCGTACGGACGATGAGATCGTTGTCCAGTCGTGATCGTTCGCAGGCCGGCGTCGTCGGACCCGAAAACCGTTGTCAGCCTGCGCGGAACGTGACGATGTTCTGATCGAGGATCATCCGGTCCTCCTGTGTGGCGACGGCCACATCGGGTGCCAGGACCAGGGGGACGCCGGTCCCCTCCGAGGCGTCGAAGGCCGCGGTGTCGGCCACCCGGCCGGTGATGGTGAAGAGATCGGTCACACTCGGCACGCCTTGCGACACCAGGAACGACGGACCGTTCATCACGTGGACGTGCAGGTGCGGCGCGACCGAGTTGCCGCTGTTGCCCACCTTGCCGATGACCTCACCCCGACGCACACGGTCCCCCGGCTTGAATCGCACCGAGCCGGGTTGCATGTGGGCGTAGTTCACGTAGAAGCCGTCGCCGATGTCGAGGACGAGGTTGTTGCCGTCGGCATCGGCGATCGGCAGATTCGCCGGGTACTCACCCGGCACCTGCTCCGGCAAGTCGTTGCGGCTGGCGACGACCGTCCCGTCGGCGACGGCGAGCGCGTCGTCGCCGAAGATCCGGTAGCCGGCCGGATCCCTGGCGTCGCCGACGAAGATCTTCCCGTCGGGTCCGGCCTGCTCCCAGTCGACGGCGTAGCGCTGCGCGAGGACGGGCGTGCCATCGAGTGGCAACAGGGCCCGGGTGTGCCGGACCGCGTCGCAGCAGGCGTCGGCGGCGATGTAGTGCTCACCGGCGAGCGGCGGACCCAGGACCGGTACCACGCCGTCGTTCACGTCGACCGCCGCGATCCTCTCGGTGGTCTCGCGCATCTCGGGTGGCGCCTCGTCGGCGCGGACCGAGATCTCGTGGATCAGCTTCTTCGGTGCGCCACCCGCGAATCGCAGGTGGAGGAACAACACGCCGTTCTGCCCCGGTGCGAGCACCTCGGAATACCCGTCGGGCGCACCTGGTCTCGGCTGGACCGAAGGCGCCCCGGTGGGCTTGAGCCGTCCCGCGACACCGGCCTGGTCGAGGCCGATCAGTGCAGGGCTGCCTTCGGTGTCGGCGTCGAACACCTCGACCCCGGTGATCGTGACCGGGGTGCGCAGGTAGTTCGTCAGCGACACCTCGTAGACGAGATGGTCGGAACCGTCCGATCCGGCGAACGGCGTGGGCGCGAACATCACCGACCCCACCCACCGGGGTGACGACGGGTTCGGCGGGAACCGGTACTTCCGTACCATCACGGGAATCGTCGGCACCGCCGCAGCCGGCCAGGACGAGCGCGGCACACAGGCCGAGAACTGTCGATGAGAGTCGTTGTGGGTGCATCGCGTTCCTCTGCGGCCGTCGCGCCGACGGCGGTCCGTCCGGCATCGGCAGGGATACTAGGGAACGCCGGGGCGGCGCGGGCGCGGTCACCGCAGACCGGGCACAATTGTGACGTGAACCAGCGCCTGTTCTTCGACTGCGACACCGGTATCGATGATTCGGTGGCACTGCTCTATCTGCTGGCCCGCGCCGATGTCGACCTCCTCGGGATCGCCTCGACGGCCGGCAACGTCCCCGTGGACGTGGTCACGACGAACAACCTGTCCTGGCTCGAACTCTGCGGCCGTGCAGAGATTCCCGTCCACGTCGGGTCGGCCACTCCCCTCGTCGCCGACCTGATGACGACCGAGGACACCCACGGTCCACTGGGCGTCGGCCATGCCGAACTGCCCACCCCGACCATCACGGCGAGCCACGTCGACGCCGCGGACGCCTGGATCGAGGCGTCGCGAGCTCACGACGGCGAACTCGTCGGGCTGGTGACCGGGCCGCTGACCTCGCTGGCGACCGCGGTCCGCCGAGATCCGGCACTGCCCTCCCGCATGCGCCGGCTGGTGATCATGGGCGGCGCGTTCCACACCCACGGCAACACGACGCCGACCTCGGAGTGGAATGTCGCCGTCGACCCGGAGGCCGCCGCGGAGGTCTTCGCGGCGTTCGGTACGGCAGGCGCACCGGAGCCCATCGTGTGCGCGCTGGATCTCACCGAGCAGGTCGTGATGACCCCGGACCACGTGGTGCGCCTGGCCGCCGCGTCGGGAAGCACACCGCTCGAATGCCCGGACCCCGGCGACGAACGGGGTCTGCGTTCGGTTGCCGACAACGAGATCATCCGGCACCTCACCGATGCCCTGCGCTTCTACTTCGAGTTCCATCACGACCACGACGAGGGCTACATCGCCCATCTCCATGACCCGTTCGCGGCGATGGTCGCGCTGAACCCCGACCTCGTGGCCACCATTCCGGCGCGCGTGGGCGTCGAGCTCACCGGAACCCTGACGCGCGGGATGACGGTCGCCGACGAACGCTGGATGTCGCCGCTGGGACCCAACGCCCGCATCGCCACGGCCACCGACCTCGACGCCGTGTTCGACGATCTCATCGAGACGATCGGGACCTACGCTCGCGCACTGGTCCGGATCTGAGACCCCCACCGCCGTCTGAGGTGTCAGAGAAGCGAGCGCGACGGCCCATCGGCACCTACGGTTGACCGGTGACTCGACTCGGTTATCAGATCGCCAACTTCACCTACCCGGACGTTCCCGCCGAACGGCTCTTCCCCACCGTCGTCGCGCAGGCGCGGGAGGCCGAGGACTCCGGTTTCGACACCGTCTTCGTGATGGACCACTTCTATCAGTTGCCCATGCTCGGTGAACCCGACGATCCGATGATCGAGTGCTACACGCTGCTGTCCGCGCTCGCCCAGCACACCTCCCGGGTGCGACTCTCGTCCCTGGTCACCGGAAACACCTACCGCAACCCCGCGTTGCTGGCGAAGACCGTGACCGCACTCGACGTCGTGTCCGGCGGCCGCGCACAGCTCGGGATCGGCGCGGGATGGTATGAGCTCGAACATGATTCACTCGGCTTCGAGTTCGGTACCTTCAGCGACCGGTTCGAGAAGCTCGAGGAGGCCCTGCAGATCATCCGCGGCATGCTCGCCGGGGAACGCCCCAGCCTCGACGGCAAGCGGTACCGCGTCACCGATGCCCTGAACGTCCCTGCACCGCTGTCGACGATCCCGGTGATGATCGGCGGTGGCGGTGAACGCAAGACGCTGCGAATGGTCGCGCAGTACGCCGAGCTGTGCCCGCCGTCCCACATACCCCGCAAGCTCGAGGCCCTCGCCGAACACTGCGAGCGCCTCGGACGCGACCGGGCGGAGATCACGGTGACCGTGCAGACCTACACCTGCATGGCACCCACCCATGAGGAGGCGGTCGCCGACTACGAGGCCTATGTGCGCCGCACGCCGGCGGCCGAGGCGCGTCGCGGGATGACGATCATCGGTGATCCGGACGAGGTCGGTGCCCGCTACGCCGACATCCTCGCCGCCGGCGTCGACGGTTTCACGGTCAATGCAGCCGCCAACGGCCATGTGCCGGGACGGGTTTCCCTGCTGGGTGAGACGCTCGCGCCGCTGATCGGTTGAGCCGGGTCGGCGCGCCGCTCAGCGATTGTCGAAGGCGTCGACGATGCGCTGGGCGGCGAGCGCCGGCGTGAGCACACCTTCGCGCAGCTCCTCCTCGACGGTGCCGCGGATGTCGCGGACGCCGGGCGACTCCGCGAGCCGGCTGAGCACGATGTCGTGGACCATCGACCACATCCAGTCGATCTGCTGCCGGTTGCGGCGGGCAGTGAATTCGCCTGCCTCCCTGAGGGTCTGGTTGTGTTTGACGACGGTGGCCCAGAACTCGTCGATGCCGGTCTTCTCGATCGCGCTCATCGTCAGCACCGGCGGTGTCCAGAGGGCGTCGTGCGGGTAGATCAGTCCCAGGGCGTTCCGCAGTTCGCGAGCCGCACCCTTCGCCTCGTTGAGGTGTTTGCCGTCGGCCTTGTTCACCACCACCACGTCGGCGAGTTCCAGGACACCCTTCTTGATGCCCTGCAACGAATCCCCGGTGCGGGCCAGCGTCAGGAAGGTGAAGGTGTCGACCATGTTGGCCACGGTGACCTCGGACTGCCCGACGCCGACGGTCTCCACGAGGACGACGTCGAATCCCGCGGCCTCCACGAGCACGATCGACTCACGGGTGGCCTTCGCCACACCCCCGAGCGTGCCCGAGGTCGGTGACGGACGGATGTACGCGTTCTTCTCCGTCGACAACCTGCCCATGCGGGTCTTGTCGCCCAGGATGGAGCCGCGGGTGCGCGTCGAACTGGGGTCGACGGCGAGAACCGCCACCTTGTGCCCCAACTCGACCAGGTGCATGCCGAGCGCCTCGATGGTCGTCGACTTACCCACGCCCGGAACACCGGTGATGCCGACCCGGAACGAGTTGCCCGCGTGCGGGGTCAGCTTGAGCAGCAACTCCTGCGCGGCCGCCCGATGATCGGGGCGCCTGGACTCCACCAGGGTGATCGCACGCGCCAGGTCGGCGCGGCGATCGGCCAGCACGGCATCGGCCAGCGCGTCGACGTCGACGCGACGCCGAGGACTGTCCGCCATCAGTTCGCGGCCACCCCGGGCAGTTCCAGGCCGAGGGTGTCGGCGAGCTTGCCGATGAGCTCCACGGCCGAGTCGGCGATGACCGATCCGGGCGGGAAGATCGCGGCGGCGCCCGCTTCGTACAGCTCGGCGAAGTCACCCGGCGGGATGACGCCGCCGACGACGATCATGATGTCCTCGCGCCCGACTTCCTTGAGCGCCTCCCGCAGGGCGGGAACCAGGGTGAGGTGACCGGCGGCCAGCGACGACACACCCACCACGTGCACGTCGTTGTCGGCGGCCTGGGCGGCCACCTCCTCCGGCGTGGCGAACAGCGGGCCCACGTCGACGTCGAAGCCGAGGTCGGCGAAGGCGGTCGCGATGACCTTCTGGCCGCGGTCGTGACCGTCCTGGCCCATCTTGGCGACCAGCACGCGCGGCTGGCGGCCCTCGGCCTCGGCGAACTGGCGTACCGCCTCGATCGCCGCGTCGATGTTGCTCACCTCGCCTGCCTCATGTCGATACACCCCGCTGATCGTCTTGATCTCCGCCTGATGACGACCGTAGACCTTCTCCAGCGCCTCGGAGATCTCCCCGACCGTCGCCTGATGACGCGCGGCCTCGATGGCCAGGGCCATCAGGTTGTTCTCCATGCCACCCTCCGACGACGCCGCGGCGCGGGTCAGGTCGGCCAGTGCCGCCTCGACCGCGGCGGAATCCCGCTGTGCGCGAAGGGCGCTGAGCTTCTCGAGCTGCTCGGCGCGCACCTTGGAGTTCTCGACCTTGAGGACCTCGATCTCCTCGTCGTCGGCCACCTGGTACTTGTTCACACCGATCAGCGGCTGCTGCCCCGAGTCGATGCGGGCCTGCGTGCGGGCCGCGGCCTCCTCGATGCGCAGCTTCGGCAGACCCTCGTTGATGGCCTGTGTCATGCCGCCGGCCTCTTCGACCTCGCGAATGTGCTTGCGCGCCTTCTGCGCCAGCTGGTGGGTGAGCGACTCGACATAGTTCGAACCGGCCCACGGATCGATCGGACGGGTCGTGCCGGACTCCTGCTGCAGCAGCAGCTGGGTGTTACGCGCGATGCGGGCCGAGAAGTCGGTCGGCAGGGCGATCGCCTCGTCGAGCGCGTTGGTGTGCAGCGACTGGGTGTGCCCCTGCGTCGCCGCCATCGCCTCCACACAGGTGCGTGCCACGTTGTTGAACACGTCCTGCGCGGTCAACGACCAGCCCGACGTCTGCGAATGTGTCCGCAGCGACAGCGATTTCGCGTTCTTCGGATCGAACTCGGCGACGAGCTCGCTCCACAGGAGACGCGCCGCGCGCAGCTTGGCGACCTCCATGAAGAAGTTCATGCCGATGCCCCAGAAGAAGGACAGACGCGGCGCGAACTTGTCGATGTCCAGACCGGCCTCGAGGCCCGCACGGATGTACTCGACGCCGTCGGCCAGCGTGTAGGCGAGCTCCAGGTCAGCGGTCGCACCGGCTTCCTGGATGTGGTAGCCGGAGATCGAGATGGAGTTGAACTTCGGCATCTTCTGGCTGGTGTACTCGAAGATGTTCGAGATGATCCGCATCGACGGCTTCGGCGGATAGATGTAGGTGTTGCGGACCATGAACTCTTTGAGGATGTCGTTCTGGATGGTCCCCGCCAGCTTCTCCGGCGGCACACCCTGCTCCTCGGCCGCCACGACGTAGAGCGCCAGGATCGGCAGCACCGCACCGTTCATCGTCATCGACACCGAGACGTTGCCCAGGTCGATGCCGTCGAAGAGCTGACGCATGTCGAGGATCGAGTCGATCGCCACACCGGCCATGCCGACGTCTCCGGCGACGCGCGGGTGGTCGGAGTCGTACCCCCGGTGGGTCGCGAGGTCGAAGGCCACCGACAGACCCTTCTGACCGGCCGCGAGGTTACGGCGGTAGAAGGCATTGGACTCGGCGGCGGTCGAGAAACCCGCGTACTGCCGGATCGTCCACGGCTGGTTCACGTACATCGTCGGGTACGGGCCACGGATGAACGGGGCCTCTCCGGGAACCGAGTCGAGCGGGTACGGATGCTCGGCGTCGTCGAGGATCTCGTTGCGATCGGTGCGGGTGTACACCGGCACAACGTCGATCTGCTCGGGCGTGTTCCAGGTGACCTGGTCGACCGAGTAGCCGTGTGCGGAGGCCAGTTCCTCGGTGACCGGCGCACCGGGTCCGGCGACTGTCGTGGCCGGTCCCCCGGTGAGCTCAACCCCGGCGAAGCTCGGGATCGACTGGGCCGAATCGGACTGTGACAGGTTGGGTTCGGTCTGGGTCATGCCGTCGCTCCCGAAGTAGAGAGAAGCTGATCGAGGAGATCCCCGAGGGTGCTCACCGCGTCGATACCGACACGCAGCGAACCGTCGGGACGATCATCGGATTCGGGCCATTCCTTGTCCGGGCCGGCGAGCAGGACCTTGGAGAGACCGGCCGCACGTGCGGCCGCGAGCGCCGCCGGACCTTCCTCGGCATAGCGCGCCTTGGTACCGCAGATGACCGCGATCGTGGCCTTCGAGCCGGCCACCGCGTCGCCGATCTTGTCGGCGGTCAGCGGGCCCGGGTTGACCACGGTGATGCCGCCGGCACCCAGCAGGTTGGCCACGAAGGTGGTGCGTCCGTTGTGTTCGGCGACGCTGCCCAGCGGAATGAGCAGGATCGACGGGCGCGCACCCTGCTCGGCGAGCACCACGTCGGAGCGATCGCGCAGCGCCTCGAAGGCACGGCCGACACGGGCCAGCTTCGGGGTTCCGGTGACCACGTCGGTCACGCCCGACACCGAGACGCCCTGGGCATCGGAGAGGGCCCGCTCGTCGATGTTCGGGAACTCGTTGACGCCGGTGACCGAGATGCGTCGGTGTGCGACCTCGGCGTCGCGTCGGGCCAGCGAGGCCTCGACCTTCTCGGCGATCCAGCCGCTGTCGAGAGCTGCGCGGTAGCCACCGGCGGCCTCGACCTCGGTGAAGACGGCCCAGGCGTTGGCGGCGAGGTCGTCGGTCAGCGACTCGACGAACCACGAACCGCCGGCCGGGTCGAGGACACGTCCGATGTTGGACTCCTCGAGCAGCAACAGCTGGGTGTTGCGGGCGATGCGGCGCGAGAAGGACGCACTCGAGGTGCGCTTGGCGGCCGGGATCGTCGCGTCGTACGCCAGAACGGTCAGCTGGTCGGCGCCGCCGACACCCGCGCCGAATGCGGCGATGGTGCTGCGCAGCATGTTGACCCACGGGTCACGCTGGGAGTACATCGACAGGTCCGTCACGCCGTGGGTCAGTGCACCACCGGCGTCGGGCGCACCGACGACCTCGGCCACCCGGGCCCAGATCTTGCGCAGCGCACGGAACTTGGCGATCGTCGCGAACTGGTCGTCGTCGGCCGAGACACCGAAGGTGATCTGGTTCAGTGCCGCCTCGGCGGACAGACCGGCGGCGGTCAGGTCACGCAGATGCGCGACCGCGGCGGCCGCCACGAGGGCGAGTTCGAGGCCGTTGTCGGCGCCGGCCGTCGCGAAGTCACTGCCGTCGACGCGGAAGGTCCGGACCCCGGCGGGGAGGTTCGACGCGGCGAGCGCGGTGGCCTCGTCGGCGTCAACGGTGGCACGACCGGAGAACGCCGCGGTCAGCGGCGAGAGTCCGAAGGAGTGCGTGGTCGCCGCGGTGGGAGGTGCGGCGACCGGGGCGGCCTGCGCCTTCTCCTTGAGCGACAACAGTTCCCGGGCGGCGGCGATGCCCTCGGTACCGGCGTCGAGCGTCACCGGCACGAGGTCGAGGTAGACGCCGCGCAGGACAGTGGCGAGGTCGGCGACACCGAGACCGCCACCGGGCTTGCCGACGGACAGCCAGAGTCCACTGGTGCCGTTGGCCATCGCCTCGAGAACGAGTTCGTTGACGTCCTCGGCCTGGGTCGCGTCGTCGCCGAACCGCTCGGTGACGCGCCACCCGGTGGTGACGTCACGAGCGGGATCGGCGCCACGGACGAACGGGAACCGGCCCGGCAGGCCTGGTTCGGTCGTCTCGTCGCGACGTGTGTACAGCGGCCGGATGGTCAGCCCGTCGGCGGTGTCGGTCGAGAGCAGGGCTTCCGGAGTATCCGGGAGCTCGTCGACGTCGACCCGACGCGATTTCGCCAGAACGGCCGCGGCGGCCTTCGACCACGCCTGGTAGGCGCCGTCGAGATCTGACTCGGGTTTGGGCTGGTCAGTTTGCTGTGGCATGTGGGGAAGCACACCTCCGTGAGTGCTCTGTGCGAGCGCGTACACGACCTTAGCCGATCGCTCGCTCGGCCCATCAACAAGGTCGGCGTGAGCTATGCCACCCAGCGGGGTGCGTGCAGGTCGCAGGGTCGAGGGGTCTCGTGGGATCCAGAGTAGAGTGTCCGGGTGCCCGAGCCAGCCCCCGTCACCGAGGTGACCCCCGACGCGGCGGGCAGCCGACGGCGCGTCGTCTTCGACCGTCGGGTCGTGCGGCGCGCACTCGCCGCCGCCGCTCTCGTGGCACTGGTCCTGCTCGGGTCCTACTTCATCCCACTGCCCTCTATCGGCAGCGTCCGCGCCTGGGGCGACGACCTCGGGCCGGCTTTTCCGTGGCTGTTCTTCGCGGCATATGCGGTCGTCACGATCGCCCCCATCCCCCGCTCGACCTTCACCGTCATGTCCGGGATCTTCTTCGGTCCGGTCGTCGGCTTCGTGGGGGCGATGATCGCGTCGTCGATCGCGGCGGTCGCGGCCTTCGGTCTCGTGCGGGCACTCGGACGCGACCGGGTGCGGCCGTTCCTCAAGAAGCCGGTCGTCAAGGCCGTCGAGTACCGCCTGGAACGTCGCGGCTGGCTGGCCGTCGGTTCCCTCCGCCTGATCGCGGCCTGCCCGTTCTCGGTCGCGAACTACTGCTCGGCGTTGTCCTCGGTACGACCGGTGCCGTTCACGGTGGCGAGCATCATCGGCATGGCTCCGGGCACCGCGGCCGTGGTGATGCTCGGCGATTCGCTGACCGGCGAGACCGATCCGCTGCAGCTACTGGTCAGCGGCGCACTCTTCGCGGTCGGGATCGCGGGATTGATCCTCGACGCCCGGTTGCCGGTCGCGTCCGATAGCCCTCAAGCACCCAGGCTTGAGAAGGGATCATCAAGCTCCCTCACTTGATCCATCTAGTCCTAGGACTTGATCGTGCTCGATCAAGCTCGTAGGCTTGTGTGATGTTCGTCATGACCGTCGATCAGCGGGGAAGCCGCACCGACATCGATCGCGTCGACGCTGTGCTCACCCGCCTGGGCGACGTCGACACGGTGCGCTCCTTCGAGCGCACCGCCGGCGACGAGATCCAGGGTGTTCTCGACGATCCGATGACCCTGGCACATCTCGCCGTGGAACTGACCGCCGACGGCCACTGGAGTGTCGGCATCGGCACCGGCGGCGTGGAACAGCCGCTGCCCTCCTCCACCCGCGCCGGCCGCGGAACCGCCTTCCTCTACGCCCGAGACGCGGTCGAGGCGGCCAAACGACAGCGGATACCGCTGTGCGTGCGCGGACCCGACGCCCGATGGTGCCGTCACGCACAGACCGCCGGACGCCTGATCAGCGACATCGTCGCCACCCGGAGTGCCGCCGGGATCGAGGCGGTGGCACTCATGCGGCGGGGACTCACCCAGGCCGACGCCGCGGGCGCCCTCGACATCACGCCGCAGGCCATGAGCCAACGGCTCCGCGCCGCCGGTTGGGATCTGGAACCGGATGCGCTCGACCTCCTCGCCGACGCGCTCGCCGAGGCCGATCGTCATGCCTCGGACGCGGAGCTCGCGCGATGACCGGCACCGCACTCGTCCTCCTCGTGCTGACCGTCGTCGCGCCCGTGCTCTGGCTCGGTGTCGAACACTGGATGCGCGGACGTGCCCGGGATGGACTGGCCGTGCCGCGTTCGGCGGCGATCATCCACACCATCGGCCTGATCGTCCTGCTGGGCCTCGCGGCCGCGACCGCAATCGTCGCGGCGACGGCCGGACCCGCCGCCGGATTCGCCGCCGCGGCGGCTCCGGTGATCGCGGCGATCGCGGCCATCACCGGTGGCGGTCCGGTGGTGCGCGCGGTACTGCAACTCGGCGGCGTCCGGGCGGGTCCGACGCCACCGCACGACCCTGACACCGACGACACCACCGAGACGGAACCGTCCGACCCGACGGAGGTCGGCCCGCTCCGCGGTGGACGCGTGATCGGCTACCTCGAGCGACTCGCGGTCGTCACGACGCTGATGGTCGGATGGCCGGAGGGACTCGCGATCATCCTCGCCGTGAAGAGCCTCGCGCGCTATCCCGAACTACTTGCCCCGCAGGCCTCGGAGCAGTTCATCATGGGCACCTTCGCATCGGTGTTGTGGGCGATCGGACTCGCGGGCATCGAACACCTCATCACGACCTGATACGCGCGTCCGGTCCCAGCTGTCGTGACCTAGCCGGAAGTGCCGGGGGTGGTACCGGTCTCCTCGATCGCGGCATCGAGCGACGGGTGCCGTGACGACCGGCCCATCCCGGTACCGATCTCCGGGGCGACGGGTTTGCGGGCCACCGCCTCGGCCTCGGCGACGGCCTGCGCAACCTTGGGGTCGGAGGCCAGCGAGAACCAGTCCTCGGTCTCCGACTCGTCGATCTGCGAGGGCGGCGAGTCGGTCGGCTCGTACCGGAACACACCGTCGTCGCCCTGGACGCCGAAGGACTTCGCGAAACCCTGCAGTGCCGAACCGAAGTCGGACGGCACGACCCAGACCTTGCTGCCCTCGCCCTTCGCCATCTCCGGCAGCTGCTGGAGATATTGGTAGGCAAGCAGTTCCGGGGTGGGCTTGGCGGCCTTGATCGCCGCGAAGGTCTTCTCGATGGCCTTCGCCTCGCCCTGCGCGTTCAGGTAGTACGCCGCGCGATCACCCTGCGCGCGTAGGATGCGCGACTGCCGGTCCGCCTCGGCGGCGAGGATCGCAGCCTGCTTGGCGCCCTCGGCCGCGAGGATCTGCGACTGCTTGTTGCCCTCGGCCGTCTTGATCGCCGACTCCCGCTGTCCTTCCGCGGCCAGGATCGTCGCGCGCTTCTCGCGGTCGGCCTTCATCTGCTTCTCCATCGACTCCTGGATCGACGGCGGCGGCATGATCGACTTGAGTTCGACGCGGGCGACGCGCAGACCCCACCGGCCGGTTGCCTCGTCGAGCACTCCGCGCAGCTGCCCGTTGATGGAATCGCGCGAGGTGAGGGTCTCCTCGAGGGTCATGCCGCCGACCACGTTGCGCAGCGTGGATCTCAATGCGGGTGCGCAAGGATGGGCCAGCTGGTGGATGCGGGGCGACTCTTCTGCTTGGTGGCGTGCCTGGCGGTCGCTAGTCGGCCTGAAAGAATCTGGTGATGAGGTCTGCTGTGGCGCCCCAGTCTCCGTGACGAAGAAAATGACTCAAGTCGACCTTTACGAAGACCGCTTCTGCGGCGAAATAGGTTGTGTCGCCGACAGTACCGTTGGCTTCGATGAAGAGCGCGCGGTCGGTTTCGTCGACGAGGGAGGCGGTGATGTGCACGGGGGTGTGCAGTGGGACCGGGCGTCGATACTCCACGGTGAGGGTTCGGGTGACTGCGGGTGTCTCGGCGATCCACAGGGTGAAACCCATGATGTCATCGCATGCCGCTGAGATGGCTCCGCCGTGGGCGAGTCCCGGGGCTCCTGAGTGGCGCTCGTCGAATTGCAGGTCGGCGTAGACGTGGTCGCCGTGCAGGTGTACCTCGAGGTGCAGGCCATTGGGGTTGTCTTCGCCGCATCCCATGCACCATGGTGCGTGTGCTGGTAGTGGTTTGTCGCCCCTCATAAGTGACCTTTCTGAGCCTTCAATCGGTACCGCCACTGGCAGTTTCGCTCTGTTACCGACGGTATTGTTGTGCAGTCAGGGGTTCGTGATTTTGGCTATATAGGGAGTGGCCAGGTGGAAACCATCGATTCCGACGATGTTGACCCGAGGCGGGTTCGGTCGCGTCAGCGTTTGTTGGATGCTGCGGTGACCTTGCTGAACAGTGGCGGGGTCGAAGCCGTTACCGTGGAGGCGGTCACTCGACTGTCTCGTGTTGCTCGCACCACCTTGTATCGTCACTTCGAGAGCTCCACAGATCTGGTGGCGGCTGCCTTCGAGCGATTGTTGCCTCAGGCCGAGACCCCCGAGACGACGACGTCGATCCGTGATGACCTGCTGAAGCTGATGCAGCGGCAGGCTGAGCTTATTGAGCAGGCACCGCTGCAGTTGACGACGCTGGCATGGTTGGCAATGCTTCCCGAGCAGCCCCGGCAATCCGGGCAATCCGACGGGGATCAGAACGCGCTCGCGCCACTGCGTCGTCGAGTCGTCGAGCAGTATCGAGAACCATTCGATCGAGTTTTGACGAGTGACGTGGCCACGGCGGAGCTCGGCGACCTCGATTTGACCATGGCAGTCACTCAACTGGCGGGCCCCCTTGTCTTTGCCAAGCTCACGGGCATTCGGTCGATGACCGTTGGCGATCTCGAACAGCTTGTCGACGATTTCCTCATGGCCCACCGGCGACACCAAACCTCCTGACCTCCTTCCCCATCTACGGTACTGCTAGTACCGTAACGATACCGTCGGTTTCGTAGACGGGCTGGGTCGAGGGTGAGGTGCTGCGTATGGTGGTCCAACGTCCAAGTGGTGGGCGCTTGGCGGCGCGCCGGTTGGCGGAACGCAGCGAGTACAGCACGACATTGGGGCGGTTGGCACGGTTCACCTTGGCGCACAGATTCCTCGTCATCGGGGCGTGGGTGGCTGTGGGTATCGTCTTGGCGATACTGTTTCCCCAGCTGGAGACGGTGGTGCGGCAGCAGTCTGTTGATCCGATCCCTGCTGGGGTTCCATCGTTTCAAGCACTCGATCAGATGGGTGGTGCGTTCGGTGAGAAGGGCGCCAAGACCACTGTTTTCGTGACCATGGAGAACCCGAACGGGTTCACCGACGTGGCGCGGGAACGCTACGACATGCTCGTTCTGCAGTTGCGCGAAAATTTCGACGATGTGCAGTCAGTGCGGGATTTGCTCTCCGATCCGACGACGGCCGGCCAGGCCTTGAGTGAGGACGGGCAAGCCTGGTACTTGCCTGTCGGGGTCACCGGAACTTTGGGAGGGCCAACGGCCACGCATGCTGTGGAGACCGTGCGCCAAACCGCGCAGCGCGTGTTTGACGGTACGGACACCACTGTCCATGTCACCGGGCCGACGGCCACTTTCAGTGACCAGATCGTCAGTGCTGAAAGCGATTTAGTCGTGATCACTGTGGCGACGGTGGCGCTTATCGCGATCATTCTGTTGATCGTTTACCGATCGCTGTTCACCGCGCTGGTGCCGTTGTTGGTGATCGGTGTCAGCCTCGGCGTGGGCCGCGGGGTCTTGTCCGCACTCGGCGAACTCGGTATGCCGGTATCGCAGTTCACCGTCGCGTTCATGACCGTCATCCTGCTCGGAGCCGGGGTCGACTACTCAGTCTTTTTCATCAGTCGCTATCACGAACGGCTACGCCAGGACGCTACCACTGAGGTTGCGCTCGTGGACGCGACAGCAACTATCGGACGGGTCATCCTGGCTTCAGCTGCCACGGTGGCGCTGGCCTTTTTGGCGATGGTGTTTGGTCAGCTGAGCGTGTTCTCCACCTTGGGTCCGGCATGCGCGATCGCCATCCTCATCGGATTCCTCGCCACGGTCACCCTGCTACCACCGGTGTTGCTGTGGGCGGCGCGATTCGGCTGGGGCGCACCCAGACGAGATCTGACCCGAAAGTACTGGAATCGCGTCGCCGTGCTCGTCGTGCGGCGTCCTGTGCCTCTGCTGGCACTAACCCTGGTCGGGCTAATCGTGCTTAGCGTCTTCGCGATGGGCATCCAGATCACCTTCGACGATCGTGAGGGGCAGCCCGCGACAACCGACAGCAACGAAGGCTACGCGTTGCTCGACCGTCATTTCCCTCAAGACGTCACTATCACTGAGTTCCTCGTTGTAGATGCACCGATCGATCTCCGTACTGCCAGCGGGCTGGCCGATCTTGAGCAAATGGCCTCACGTGTATCCCAGATCCCCGGAGTGACTCGAGTCATCGGTGTTACCCGTCCCACCGGGGACAAGCTCGAGCAAGCCGAGCTGTCCTGGCAGAACGGTCAGATCGGGGACCGGCTGGCGGGTGCGGTCGACGATGGCCAGAACCGCCGAGGTGACCTCGAACAGCTCCGTACCGGCGCATTCCAACTCGCCGACGGGCTTACTCAGCTCGACACCCAGGTACGCACCAACTTGGCCCCCCTGGCCGGCATCCTCGATCAGGCAAGCACAGCAGGGCAGCAAATTCAGCAGTACCAGCCGATACTCCGCCAACTCGCCGCATCTGCACCAGCGCTCGATCGCGCTTCTCAGAATGCCCCACAGCTGGCCGCGCTCACCCGCCAAACATCTGCAGCCCTGGCAACAGTGACCTCGATCCTGCCCATCCTCGATAATGCGCCCTGGTGCACCCAAGTCCCGCAGTGCGCAGCTCTGCGCGCGCAGACCCGCAATCTCGACGCCCTACTGAGCAACGGGACCCTCGACCAGATCGCCACGCTGTCAACACAACTCGCGCAGCTGGATACACCGATCTCAACAGTCACCGACCAACTCACTTCCACCGTCAACTCACTGGGCTCCACGCTGGGAAGCATCAGCAGCCAAGACCTTCCCGGCAAGCTCACCCAACTGCAAACAGGTATCAGTCAACTCGCGGCGGGATCACGCCAACTCGCCGCCGGTGTATCCGCGCTGATCGACAGCAACCTTCAACAACTCGCCGGGATGGCCGCGCTAGCCACACAACTACAAACCTCCGCCCGCGAGACCGCCGGAACAAACTCAGCAACCGGCTTCTACCTCCCACCTCAGGCCAACGCAGACCGCCGTTTCGTCGACGTCGCTCGCCAGTTCGTCTCGCCCGACGGCCATACCGTGCGCTACGCAATACAAACCAGCTTCGACCCCTACAGCACCGAGGCCATGCAACTGGCCGACACAATCACCGATGTCGCACTCGCCGCCAGACCGAACACAACCCTGCAGGACTCCAACATCGCGATAGCCGGGTTCCCCGCCATCAACGCCGATCTGCAACGTCTACTCACCGAAGACTTCCGACTCCTAGCGTTGGCCACCCTCACCATCGTCGGCCTGATCCTGATACTCCTACTCCGAGCACTCATCGCGCCGCTATACCTTCTGGGCACCGTCATACTCAACTACACCGCGGCACTGGGTATCGGTGTCCTGATCTTTCAACACATCCTCAAAACCGATATCGCCTGGCCCGTACCACTACTGGCCTTCATAGTCCTCGTCGCGGTCGGCGCCGACTACAACATGCTTCTTATCTCTCGCCTACGCGAAGAATCCCAAAACAACATCCGCATCGGCGTCCTGAGAACCGTCACCAACACCGGATCAGTCATCACCTCGGCCGGCCTCATCTTCGCTGCCAGCATGTTCGGACTCATGGCCGGATCCATCTCGATCATGACCCAGGTCGGACTCATCATCGGCATCGGCCTGCTGCTCGACACCTTCATCGTCCGCACCATCGTTGTGCCGACCATCGCCACACTTGTCGGCAGAGCAAGCTGGTGGCCGAGTACCCGAACCGACACGCATCCAGTGTCCCGCTAGTACGCACGCACGTGCCGAGATCTGACCGGCCCCGCCAGTCATCCAGCCATCGCGCCCACCTCATCGACTGACACCCGCTCGACGGTCGGCCGCGGCAACCACACCCTACCGTCGCGGATCAGTGCCCAGACCACGTCAACCAGACGTCTAGCGAGAGCGATGAGAGCGTGGACGTGGGAACGCTTCTCGCGTCGTTTGCGCTGGTAGAACTCGCGGGACGGGCCGTCGCGTTGCGAGCTGTTGAGTGCGGCCATGTAGAACACCTTGCGAAGTCCTCTGTGGTAACGCTGGGGTCTACGCAAGGCTCCCCGGCGGTTACCGGAGTCGTGCGGTACCGGAGCAAGACCGGCGTAGGCGGCGAGTCTGGCGGGCGAGCCGAACGAAGTGAGGTCGCCGCCGGTGATCGCGACGAGCTCAGCGCCGCTTCGGGTGCCGATGCCTGGCACGGATTCGAGAATCCGTGCGTGACGGTGGCGGCGGAACACCTCGGTGATCTGCTTATCCAGGTCGGCGATCTGACGGGTCAGCATGACCAACGAGGTAGCCGCGTGTTGCACCAGTAGGGCTGTGGTCGCCTCGCCAGGCAGGGTGACGGTCTGCGCGGCCGCCGCGGCACGGGCTTTGTCGATCATCTTCGGGATCGTGGGTCGGCGGACGCCGTGACTGCGCAGGTGGTCGTAGATCTCGTCGTCAGAGACCGCAGCGATCGCAGATGGCGTGGCGAAGCGGGTGAGGAACGTTAGACCGGTCAGTGTCGAGTAGTCGAAACACCGTTCTAGTGCAGGGAAGATGCGGGTCAGCAGGCCGCGCAGGCGGTTGATGCCTCGCGTACGTTCAGCGACGAGGTCGTTGCGATGTCCGGTCAGCAGGTCGAGTTCGATCGCGACGTCGTCGGGCGCCGAGACGGTGGCGAGATCGCCACGTAGGCGGGCTGTCTGGGCGATCACGACCGCATCGCGGGCATCGGTCTTGCCCTCACCCGCGAACGCACCGGTCATGCTGTGCACGACCCGGCCGGGCACGTAGCGGATCTGCTGGCGCCGCGCAGCCAGCACACCCCTCAGCAGCGCCGATTCCGGTGCGGTCATGTCGATCGCCCACACCACGAATTTCATGTCGGCGACCCGGTCCATGAGCGCTTCGATCGCCGGTTGATCGTTGGGAAGCCGCCGAGACCACAGCACCGTTCCCGCCTCATCGACCGCGGCGGCGTGATGCGCATGCCGACCGACATCAATTCCTACCCAGATCTTTTCGTCCATACTGTCCTTCCGTGTGCGGTTGGCTCGTCAGGGTGGTTTCGCCGGCACACCTTTACACAGCGACAAGTTCGCGAACACATCTCAATCAGCGGCCGAAACGACCCGTCACGGTCCGGGGTGACCTTCCACGCCAAGCCACCAGCGACAACAGGTGATTGTCGAGCCACGCCCCGAACCGCGGACGAACGTCCGAGGCGACCGCCCCGGACGTACTCCAACGTAAAGGTGATGGTGAGCTGCTCGACGCCGGCGATGTAATCGTCGATCTCGTAGACCGCCGAACGCGGGTTGGTCACCTGGAAGTAGACGACGGTGTCGATGGACAGGGTGAGGTTGTCCTCGGTGATCACCGGCTGCGGCGGAAAGGACACGACCCGCTCACGGATGTCGACGCGCGCCCGAATCCGGTCGATGAACGGCAACAGCAGGGTGAGCTGTCCCGACGCGGTGCGGGTGTAGCGGCCGAGCCGTTCGATCACCGCGGCTTCCGCCTGCGGGATCAGGGCCACCGATTTGACCAGCACCACCACCACGAGCAGAACCAGCAGTACGACCACGACCAGGCCGAAGATCTGATAATCGTCCATCATTCACCTTCCTCGCGAAACGTCGAGCAGGTCAGGGTCGAGGGATCAGGGGCGCCACACCACCGCGGTCGCACCGTCGATCTGCACGACGGTCACATGGGTTCCGGGTTCGATGACCTCTGCGGGATCCATCGTCCGAGCGGACCAGATGTCGCCCCCGATCTTGACCCGGCCGTCGTGCTGGTCCACCTTCTCGGTGACGATCGCCGCTCGCCCCTCGAGGGCCTCGGTGTTCATGAGCACGGCGGGACGGTTGAGCATGTGGCGTTTGGCAACCGGACGGACCGCGACGAGCAGCAGCACCGACACGACGGCGAAGACCAGACCCTCGACCCACAGGGGCGGTTCCCAGACGAAATCGACACCGGCCGCGGCAAAAGCACCACCGGCCAGCATGAGCAGCACCAGTTCGCCACCGAACATCTCCGCGACCACCAGGACGATCGCGGCCGCCAACCACAGCAGGGCGCTCATGTGTCCAGTCTGCCAGAGTTGTCGGGGGCCCTCCGGTCCTCGGACGCGCGAGCATGCGGAATGCTCTAGCCGGCCTCTTCCGCGGCCGTCACGAAGTCGATGAGTTCCTCGACGGACCGCAGCAGATCCACCTCGAGGTCGCGGAAACTACTCACTCCGCCGAGCACCCGGCGCCATCCGTCTCGGGGGTCACCCCAGCCCAGCTCGGCGCACACGCCGGTCTTCCAGTCGGTGCCGCGCGGGATCTTCGGCCAGGCCGTGATGTTCACCGACGCGGGCTTCACCGCCTCCCACACGTCGATGAAGGGATGGCCGCACACCAGCACGTGCTCGCCGACCTCGGCGGTGAGATGGGCTTCCTTCGAACCGGCGACGAGATGGTCGACGAGTACCCCCGCGCGCCGGTGCGGGGCGGGCTGGAACTCGGCGAGCGCCTCTTCGAGGTTGTCGAGGCCGTCGAGGCTGACGACCACCACGCCCTCGGCCCGCAGGTCGTCGCCCCACACTCGTTCGAGCAGGGTCGCGTCGTGCACGCCTTCGACGAAGATCCGGCTCGCCCGCGCGGTGCGGGCGCGGGTGCGGGGTGCGGCGCGCGAACCCGACGCCGTCGTCGCGGGCTTCTGGGGGCCGCGCGTGCGCGGGCGCACGAGGGTCACGGTACGGCCGTCGATGAGGAATGCGCCGGGGTTCATGAGGAACACCCGGGTCCGGCCGTGCCGGTCCTCGAGGCGGACGAGGTCGCCGGCGTAACTCTTCTCGAGACCGACGACGGCACCGCAGAATCCGGTGGCGGCGTCCTCGACCACGAGGTCCCGGTCGGCGGCGACCTCCACCGGACGCGGCTTGGCCCGGCGTGGCTGGGACAGCACATCGCGTCCGTACCGGTCATCCATCGCGTTCCACCTCTCCGGTCCCTGGACATCTGCGTCCAACACCGTATGCGCCCGGGACACCGGCAGCGGGTTGCCACGCCCGGCGACCGGGAGGGGGACGGCGGTATCGTTGTCTCCTGATGAATCGCAGCGACATCCTCCCTCACATCGTCGCGTGGCCGACCTGCGCCCTCGGCGCCTGGGCGGCTGCGTGGCTGACCGGACGCTGCTCCCCCGACGACGTGATCGAGGCACTGGCCGAATCCGCCGACCGGCACGAGGTGCAGAGCGAACAGTCCACGTCCGCAACGGAATCCGGCAGCAACATGCACAACGGCAGCGGCGTACTCGACCTGCTGGGCTTGCTGAAGTCAGCCCGACGGTTGGCCGTGCGCCTGCCGTCCACCGGCGATCCGCAGGGACTGCCACCGGGTCCCGCGACCTCGAAGGCACTGATCACCGGCGAGGTTCTCCTGGTCGACGACTCGGACACGGCCGGCACCCTCGCACTCGTCCCCGAGTTCTCCACCCTCGGCATCGATCCCCCGTACGTGACGTGCCGCTGGACGGTCTTCCGGTATGCGGATCGGCTGGACCTCGACCATCTGGTGTCGTCCGGACCGTCTGCGGGTGACCTGGAATACGATCTGCGGCAAGCAGTCCGCGATGCGGCCATGATCATCGGCGGCCTCGGCGGACGCCGATCGCTCGACGCGGGCGACCTCCGCAAGGAGCTCGCGATCCTCACCGCCCGACATCGCGTCGCCCTGCCGCCGCATGCGCTCGACGCCCGCTCGACCCGCCTGATCGACACCGCCGCCCAGGTCGAGGCGATCGTCGACCTGGCCGGCGCCCGCCGGGTGGAGATCGGGGACAGTGCGGGCCAATGGGATTCGGGTGACTCCGCCCTGCGCGGGTTACAGACGCTGACGCGCACCGCACGAGCCGCGGCCGTCAATCACACGATCGGCGAACTGCTGCGGCGCTGAGGGCTCGAGATCTCGCGGTACCGCGCCGATTCCGGTCGGGGCCGGGGTGGACGCTCGGACACAAGGCCGTACATGGTGATTCCGTTCCACTCCTCGACGGCGAACACGGAGGCTCCCCATGCCTGCGAGTACCAGTCGCGCAGTCGGGGCGAACCGGTCCAGGCATAGTACGGGCGGGAGGTCGTCACACAGAACTTCTCGACCTCGCGCATCATATCGGTCATCGCCCGGCTTCCGCGGGCCGCGGCTGAGACCGCCGCGATGCGGAGGTCCACCGCGTCAGCTGCCGGACGGGGCAACTGAGGACCGGTGAGCAGTTCGACCATCCGCTCCCGCACCCCGGGAACGGTCGCAAGCCGGGTGAAATCGGCCGGCGTCAGCGGCGGGGTCCCGTCCGGGGAGAGATCCACGTCGTGAGGCTGCCAGATCACCATCCCGACGAGCTGCCCGTCGTGGCGGGAGCCGATGACACAGCCCGCGTCGAGCATCGGCCGCACGAGGATCTCCGCGAGCCATCTGCGCAGGTCGGTATCAGTGATGCGCTCTCCGAGCAGCCAGCTGTACAGCGGGATCTCCCCGATGCATGTGGCGAGCAATTCGATGGCCGGCTCGAGATCGTCGCCGGTCAGGACAAGCGTCTGGTTCAACTCGGTAATCCCATGGGAGCAACTAAGGAATAGGCGCGCGTAGGTGGGCCGCGTCGTCGACACGGCCCACCGTGAGATCGCTCTATACCGGCAGGGTCGGCGTCGTCGGCTCGTCGCTGCTACCGCCGCTCGAGCCACCGAAGATCGATTCGAGAATCGGACCCAGCACATCGATCTCGAGACGAATTGGTCCTTCTGCCATGGTGTTTCCTCTCCTACAGTCGCCGCCCCGGACTGGACGTGCGCATATGCAGGCTTCCACTGGAATCGTGACGCAGGGCACACATCGGCTATTACGTTACGCTTTTGTTATATTTCGATTTAACCGGCTAACAATGGGTCGGACGACCAAGTAATGTTTACCGAGATCGATTTGGGATAGAACCAAGAAATCGTCCCGGTGCGTTTTCTGTAGTCGACCAGAATTGGTCGAACGACCCACACGACTATTCCGAGAAAACGGCGCACGTGCTCGCGACGTCGATTCGACGCCCGCGAGCGGTCAGGCGTCTGCGGGCCGAGGCCGAGACGGTCGGGCCGGAACACAGCACCGGTCCCGGCACACCCGACCGTTGTCGCCGCAGCCCATGGCGGCCAGGTCGCCACCGCCGGTGGCATAGTTCTCCACGAGCTCGCCGATCATCTCGACGAACCGCGGGTCCGTACCGACGGTGTCGGCGCGGACGTACTGCATGCCGAGTCGTTGCGCGGTCTCGGCGGCCTCGTTGTCGAGGTCCCAGATCACCTCGAGGTGATCGGAGATGAATCCGACGGGATAGACCACGACCCGTCGGACGCTCTGTGCCGCAAGATCTTCCAGGTGGTCACAGATGTCCGGCTCGAGCCACGGGATCTGCGGGGGTCCCGACCGTGACTGCCAGACCTGGTCGAAGTCGTCGATGCCGAGCGCGTCGGCGACGGCCCGCGACGCCGCCAGCACCTGGCGGGAGTACAGACCGCCACCCTCGGCGGCCGGCCCGGAGGCGGCGTCGGCCGAGTTCGGGACGGAGTGCGCGGTGAAGACCAGGCGCACCGGGTCGGTGGACTCACCGAGCGCCTCGATCCCCCGACGAACGGCATCTGCACCCGCTGCGGTGAATGCGGGATGCGACCAGTACTGCGGCAGCTTGCGCAGCACCACAGCGCCCTCGCCTGTGGTGCTCGCGGGTTCGCGTTCGGCGAGCGCCGTCAGCGAGCGGTCGATGTCCTCGTGATACTGACGGCATCCCGAGTAGCCGCCCCATGCGGACGTCGGGAAGACGAGGATCCGGCGATGCCCGGCCCGGTACATCTCGACGAGGGTGTCCTCGGCCATCGGGTGCCAGTTGCGGTTGCCGAAGTAGACCGGCAGGTCGAGACCGCGGCGTGCCAGTTCGGCGCGCAGGCCGTCGATCATGTCCAGGTTGAGCCGGTTGATCGGCGACACCCCGCCGAAATGCAGGTAGTGCTCGGCGACCGACTCCAGTCGCTCCCGTGGTATCCCCCGGCCCCTGGTCACGTTCTCCAGGAAGGGCATCACCTCCTCGGGCCCCCCGGGGCCACCGAAGGACAGGAACAGGACGGAATCGAAAGCGGTCTCCACTGCGTGTCTCCCCGGGCTCACGACCCGGAGGTCATGCCCTCCGGGAACCAGGTGTTGTGGCTGGCGCCGCCGTCGACATAGACGATGGAGCCGGTGGTGCCCGGCAGCCAGTCGCTCAGCAACGCACAGACCGACTTCGCGACCACGGTCGGATCGTCGACGTCCCAGCCGATCGGCGAGGCACCGTCCCAGTACTCGTTGAGCATGTTGAGCTGCTTGGCATCATCGGTCGCGGTGCCGGCGATGGCCTTGGCCGCGAGGGTCTTGATGGGGCCGGCGGCGACCAGGTTGGAGCGAACGTTCTTGGCGTTGCCCACCTCTCGCGCCACGTAGCGGTTCACCGACTCGAGGGCGGCCTTCGCGACGCCCATCCAGTTGTAGAACGGCATGGCGGTGCGCGGATCGAAGTCCATGCCGACGATGGAGCCGCCCTCGTTCATGACGGGCAGCACGGCGCGGGCCAGCGACGCATAGCTCCAGGCCGAGATCTCGAAGGCCTTCGCGGCGTCGGGGCCGGGCCCCTCGAGGAACGGCTTGGCGTCCGGACCCATCAGGGTGCGCGGCGCGAACGCGATCGAGTGCATGACTCCGTCGACGCCCTGCGGGGCGATCTCGCGGATCTTGCCGGCGAGCGCCTCGAGGTCCTCCTCGTTGGTCACGTCGAGGCCGATGGCCGGCGGCACCTCCTTGGGCAGCCGCTTCGCGATCCGGTCGATCAGCCGTAGCCGCTCGGGGATGCCGGTGATGATCACCGTCGCGCCCTGTTCCTGCGCCATGGCGGCGGCGTGGAAGGCGATCGACGCATCGGTGATGATGCCCGTGATGAGGACGGTCTTCCCGTCCAGGATTCCGCTCACGAAGATGTGCTCCTGAGATCGACGTTGATTGAGATGTGGTGTGGCCGGTGGCGGGTCTGACCCGGGTGGGTCAGTGGCCCATGCCCATGCCGCCGTCGACCGGGATGACCGCGCCGGAGATGTAGCCGCCTTCGTCGGAGGCCAGGAAGCTGATGGCGGCGGCGACGTCTTCGGGCTTGCCCGTACGGCCCAGCGGGATGGCCTGCTTGGCCATCTCGATGTAGCGATCCTCCATCGCCGCGGTCATGTCGGTCTCGATGAATCCCGGTGCGACGACGTTGGAGGTGATGTTGCGGGACCCGATCTCGCGGGCGATCGAACGTGCCATACCGATCAGGCCGGCCTTGGACGCCGCGTAGTTGACCTGGCCGGGGATACCCGACATGGCAACCACCGAGCCGAGGAAGATCATGCGGCCCCACTTCGCGCGCTGCATGCCCTTGGTGGCGCGCTTCGCACAACGGAAGGCGCCGGTGAGGTTGGCGTCGAGGACCTTCTCGAAGGACTCCTCGGACAGGCGCATGAGCAGCATGTTGTCGGTGATCCCTGCATTGGCGACGAGGACCTCCACCGGGCCCTGGTGGGCCTCGACCTCGGCGAAAGCCGCGTCGACGGACTCCGAGTCGGTCACATCGCACTTCACGCCGAACAGCCCCTCGGGCGCACCCGACCCGCGGTGGGTGACCGCGACCTTGTGGCCGTCGGCGGCCAGGCGCTGGGCCACGGCCAGGCCGATCCCGCGGTTGCCGCCGGTGACCAGGACCGACCGGGAAGGATTCTGCGCTTCGCTGCTGGATGCCGTCATGGGTGTCTAACCTATCCGTTCTGTTGGGGGCGGCGTCGCGGTGGTCGGCGGACGTGGCACGCCAATGGGTCGGACCAGTGGGTTCAGGTCAGGGCAGCCGGCGATTGATCGCCAGGGCTGCGAACGCCGAGACCAGCGCGAACAACGTACCTGCGATGAGCCACGGCTTCGAATTGTCCCCCCGCCGGGTCTCGTAGCCGATCTCGTTCTGCAGCTTCTCGTACACCTTGTTGAGCTCGTCGAGGCTCGCCGCGGTGAAGAAGTCGCCGCCGGACAGGTTCGCGATCTTGCGGAGCGAATCGTCGTCGACGGGGACCGGCACCCGGTCGCCCTCGAGTTCGACGGTGCCCGTCCGGGTTCCGAAGGAGATGGTGGAGACCGGGATCTTCTCCTCCTTGGCCTTGCGGGCCGCCGTGAAGGCGCCGCGGGGGTCGTCGGGATCGTCGGGCACGGTCTCCTTGCCGTCCGACAGGAGCACGATCCGCGCCGGCGGGGCCGCCTCACCACCGCCGAGGACGGCGTTGAGCGTGCTGATCTGCTGCAGTGCCGCGAAAATGCCCTCGCCGGTCGCCGTCTTGTCGTCGAGTCTCAGTTTGTCGACGGCGACCTTTGTCGCGTTGTGGTCGGGGGTCGGCGACACCAGACTCGCCGCGGTCCCGGCGAAGGAGATCAGCCCGAGGTTGATGCCCTCGGTCAACTCGTCGGCGAACTTCTTCGCCGACTGCTGGGCGGCCCTGATGCGCGACGGCGCCACGTCGGTCGCGTTCATCGACCGGGACACGTCCATCACGAGGATCACCGTCGCCTTGTTGCGCGGGACCTTGCGGTCGGCCTGCGGACCCGACAGCGCGACCGTCAGCAAGATCAGCGAGATGATCAGCAACGCGATCGGCACATGGCGGAACCGGTTACGGTCGGCGGGTGCGACGGATTTCAGGAGATCGAGGTTCGCGAAGGTCAGCGCCCGCTTCCGACGACGACGCAGCATGTACACGTACGCTGCGCCGAGCAGCGCCACGACGAGCAGCAGCAACAACCACCAGGGACTGGACAGCATGGTCTACCCCACCCCGGCGGCGAGGCCGCGACGTCGCTGGGCGATGAACTTCACGGTGTCGGCGATCCACTCGCGGTCGGTGCGCAGCGTCAGCGTGGCGCCACCGCAGCTGCGCAGCGTCCGGTGCACGCGCTGCTGATGCGCCCGCGCGGCCGCGGCGAAGTCGCGTCGGAGGTCCTCGGTGACCGTCACGTCGTGGATCTCCCCCGATTCGGCGTCGGCGAGGGTGACCTCGCCGATCGGCGGCAGTTCGAGGTCGCGCGGGTCGAGGACCTCGACCGCGAGCAGCTCGTGGTGGGCGCCGATCGCGCGCAGCGATCGTTCCCAGTCGATCGGCCCGAGGAAGTCGCTGATCACGACCGCGAGACCCCGACGGCGCTGCGGCCGCCGCAGTGCCTCGATGCCGGCCTTGAGGTCTCCGCGGACACCGGGAGCACTCCGGTGCGTCGTCGCAATCGCCTTGAGCAGGTTCTGTGCATGGGCGCGACCGGCCCGCGCCGGTACCCGCACGAGGTCGTCGCCGGTCACGACGAGGGCGCCGTGACGGTTACCGCCGCCGGTGGTCAGGTGCACGATCGCGGCTGCCGCGGCCACCGCGAGGTCTCGTTTGGTGCAGCCGACGGTGCCGAAGTCGAGGCTCGCCGACGCGTCGACCACGAGCCAGGTCTCGAGCTCGCGGTCGGCGATCATCTGGCGCACGTGCGGTTGGGTGGTCCGCGCGGTGACCGACCACTCCATGCGACGGACGTCGTCCCCCGGCTGGTAGGCGCGCGCCTCGCCCGGCTCCGAACCCGGTCCGGGGATGAGTCCGAGGTGCTCGCCCTGCAGCACACCGTCGAGCTTGCGGCGAACCGTGAGCTCCAACATCTTCAGAGCCGCGGTGAGCTGGGGCTCCTCGAGCAACCCGGCACCGAGGCTCGGCAGGTCCCGATTAGCCGCCATACCGCGAACTCGGGTTCACCGGACCGGAACCCTGCGGAACCTGTTGCGCGGCATAGCCGTTGGCACCCTGCGGCACGCCGGCGGCGTGGCCCTGCGGGCCCGGACCCGACTGGTACGAGTTCTGCGCCACCGGCTGCGCGCCGACCTGCGGGAGTCCCACGGTCTGCAAGACCCGGGTGATGACCTGGTCGGCGTCGATCTCGTCGGCCAGGGCGTCGTATGACAACACCAGACGGTGACGGAGGACGTCGGGCATGATCTCGACGATGTCCTGCGGGATGACGTAGTCGCGGCCGCGGACCAACGCGAGCGCGCGAGCGGCGGCGACGATACCCAGGGTCGCGCGGGGCGAGGCACCGTAGGACAGCCACGATGCGACGTCGCTCAGACCGAGCTCCGCCGGGCGGCGCGTCGCGTTGATGACGCGGACGACGTAGTCGACGAGCGCGTGGTGGACGAAGACGTTCGCGGCGGTCTTCTGCAGCCGCAGCATCGCGGCGGGGTCGAGGACCTGCGAGGCCGTCGGCGGGACATTGCCCATCCGGTAGACGATCTCGCGCTCCTCCTCCACCGACGGGTAGTCGACGAGCACCTTGAACAGGAAGCGGTCGCGCTGTGCCTCCGGCAGGGGGTAGACACCCTCGTTCTCGATGGGGTTCTGCGTCGCCATCACGAGGAACGGGTCGGGCATCGGATAGGTCTTTCCGCCGATCGACACGTGCCGTTCGGCCATGACCTCGAGCAGCGCGGACTGCACCTTGGCGGGCGCACGGTTGATCTCGTCGGCGAGGAGGAAGTTCGCCACCACCGGACCGAGCTCGGTGTCGAACTCCTCGCGGCCCTGGCGGTAGATCCGCGTACCGATGAGGTCGGTCGGCACCAGGTCGGGCGTGAACTGCACCCGGGAGAAAGACCCGCCGACGACCTTGGCGAAGGTCTCGACCGCGAGCGTCTTGGCGACGCCGGGAACACCTTCGAGGAGGATGTGCCCGCGGGCGAGCAGACCCACGAGGATTCGCTCGACGAGCTGGTCCTGACCGACGATGACGCGCTTGACCTCGTAGATGGCCCGCTCGAGCAGGGCGACGTCGGCGTCGCTCAGCACCGACGAATCGGCGCCTGCCGCGGCCGGGTCCCCCGTGGCCGCCTTGTCGAGGGAGTGCGATTCGGTCAACCCGTGCTCCTGTTCATCTGAACTCTGCTGCTCGCTGGTGAGGACACGCCGGGACCGAAGGCACCCCCGCGTGTTTGTGCCAGCCTAGCCGTGCGAACTGAAAAGCTGCCAAGAAGATCCACGGCTCGTCGGTCAGACGCATTCAGAGCAGGCGGACCACGTTCGGCATCGCACCGCTGGTGCGCAGCGGCGACACCTTCACCACATCACCGGACTGCGGGGCCTCGACCATCTTGTTGTCGCCCAGGTAGAGCGCGACGTGCTGACTCGCGTTGGGACCGTAGAAGATCATGTCGCCGCGACGCATCTGCGAGAGCGGGAAGTGCGGACCCGAGGTGTACTGGTAGCCCGTGTAGTGCGGCAGTTCGATGCCCACGCCGCCGAAGGCGTACATCATCAGGCCCGAGCAGTCGAAACCGACCTTGCGGTAGTCGCCGTAGCTGTCGGCGACACCGCCGTCGCGGATGCCCTGCGTCGGACCGTTGGCGTCGCCACCGCCCCAGGCGTAGGTGACACCCAGCTGCGACAGGGCACGGTTGACGACGATCTCCACCGCCTGCGGGCCGCGCAGGCCCGGGCGCACCATGCCGCCCGATCCGCCGCCGCCACCGGAACCGCCGAACAGGGAGCCCAGGCTGCCCGAACCCAGCCGTGAGCTCAGGCTGTCGTTGCCGCTGCTGCCGGTGAGGTCCACGCCACCGAGGCCGAGCTCGTTGAGGAGTTCGGACTGCGGGAGCCGCTGCTCCCCGATGATGCCCGAGAGCATCTGCGAACCCATGTCGAGGCCGACGCCGAGAGCCGCCGATCCCACCTCCACCGCGATCTTCGCGGCGGCACGCGCGGCGATCGCGAGCAGCTCGTTGTCGGAGACGTTGGTGGTCGGCAGATCCGGGAGGGCGGCCGGGGCCGACGGAAAGAGGTCGGACAGCAGTTCACGGGTGGACGGCCCGGCGGCGTTCTTCTTCGGGACGTAGCCGCGGATCGAGTCGATCTTCTTCTGCACGCGGTCCCGCTTGGCGACCAGGGTCGCCTTGCGCTGCTGCTGCTCGGTGACGGCGGTCCGGGCCTCGGCGACCGCGGCCAGCGCGTCGCGCTTGCGCTGTTCGGCGCTCTTGGCGGCGAACGACGCCTGCCGGCGGGTCGCCTCGACCGCGGCGAGGCGATTGGCCTTCTGGTTGCGGGCGACCTGCAGTCGACGGATGGTCTCCTGCTGCTTCTTGCCGACCTGGTCGAGCAGCTTCATCCGGTCCAGGACCGCCTGCGGGTCCGGAGAGGCCACGTAGTTGGACATCGAACCCTGCTCGGCGCCCTGCTGGTAGGCGAGGCGGACGAACCCGTCGAAGGCCTTCTGCGCCTCGACGACGGCCTGGCCGGCCCGGTCGAGTTCGGTGCGCGCACCGCGCGCGGCGACCGTGGCCAGTCGCCGCTGGGCGAGTGAGTTCTGGAAGTCGACGATCGCGCGGTTGACGTTCTCCTGCCGCATCGCCAGGGCCTGGTCGAGGTCGACGATGTCCTGGTTGACCGCCGCGATCTCGTTGATCAGCCCGGACACCGGCGACTCGGGCGCCTTCTTCGGGGTGGCGACCGCATGACCGGCGCCGACCGCACAGATGAGAACGGCAGCCATGGCCGCCGTGACGCGCGCCGGCCAGGACGCACCTGTTCTTCCTCGCCTCACCTGAACTCCTCGCGGTTCTTCCGGGGACGTGCCCGATCCCGGATGTTGATCGAACGGCCACTGTGCCCCGACCACACACTGCACATGGGTCGCAGATGCCCCTATAGGGAACACAGGTCACACATGCGACATCAGAACCGTACGTCACATCAACCACACGAGAAAACCTAACGAAATGAATTACAAAGACGTGATTACCTGGGAAAATGCTGTGAACTGCAGATAGTTCACCAGTGCGGCTCAGGTCTCGAATTCGCAACAAACCGGTGGACGAACCGATTCGGGGGCGAGCACGACGCCACCGGCGCCACCGGACCGCGACGAGCGGTCGTCAGTGACGCAGACGAAAGTGAAGACCGGGCGTCAGGAAGACGTCGAGGAGTCGGCAGTCGCCCCGTCGCGAGACGCGTCCGGGTCGTCGACCGACGACGTGTGCGCACCGGTCGGGTTCACCGGACCGAGGGGGCCGCCCGCCGCCGCTGCGCGGGCGCGTCGGGTACGAAATCGCGCGCCCACCGCACCGAGGACGACGACGAGGATGAGGACCAGGCCGACGAGGGTCCAGTCGACGTGCGGTTCCGTCATCGAGTCGATCATCTGCCGGGCTGCCCCGGGCGGGTCGGTGAGCGCCAGGTTCTGGGTCGCCTGTTCCTGGATCACCCGGCTGAAGTCCGGCGACGAGCTGCCGACGGAGTTGGGACCGAGCACGATGACGGTGCCACCGACCTGCTCCTGCAGCTGATTGGCGATGTCGCGGTACAGGGTGAACCGCGGCTGCGTCTGCTCGATGACCACGAAGCTGACGTCGTGCCCCTTGCTCTTGGCGTACTCGATGACCTCGCGCATCGCGGGCACCTGCTCGGGGGTGGCACCCGCGACGCCGTCGTCGGCGATGTCGCGCGAGAGCTCCGCCATGTCGACCCCGACCAGCCCGGTGAGTTCGCTGTTCTCCGCGGGAGCGGCCAGCATCAGCATCGTCGGCTCGGGACCCATACGGCCTCACCCCTGTCTGTCGGTAACCCCCGCGGCGAGCAAAGCGGACGCTCACCGGACTTCGCCCTGCACCGTACGACACAATGGAGTCGTCCGGGTATTCGCCTACGCGTGCGGCCTCGACGGCGTGTCGTCGCCACCCCGCTGGGACAGTACGCTCGTACTGTTAGGCTGGACGAAGTTGTCGCGGGTCGTCTCGCGGACACCCGATGGCACCGGTGCAGCCCGCCGGTTCAACAATTCATCGAGCATCGCCGACGCGGCCCGTCGGCACACGAGGAGAGTGGATTTAGAAGTGAGTATCAATTCCTTCGGCGCCCGCGGCACGCTGGACGTCGGCGACAACAGCTACGAGATCTACCGCCTGAATGCCGTCAAGGGCGCCGAGAAGCTCCCCTACGCCCTCAAAGTGCTGACCGAGAACCTCCTTCGTACCGAGGACGGCGCGAACATCACCGCCGAGCACATCGAGGCCCTGGCCAACTGGGATCCGAACGCCGAGCCCAGCGTCGAGATCCAGTTCACGCCGGCCCGCGTGATCATGCAGGACTTCACCGGCGTTCCCTGCATCGTCGACCTCACCACGATGCGCGACGCCGTCAAGGAACTCGGCGGCGACCCGAACAAGGTCAACCCGCTCGCGCCCGCCGAGATGGTCATCGACCACTCCGTGATCATCGAGGCCTTCGGCAACGCCCAGGCCTTCGAGCGCAACGTCGAGATCGAGTACCAGCGCAACGAAGAGCGATACAAGTTCCTCCGCTGGGGCCAGGGCGCCTTCGACGACTTCCGCGTCGTCCCGCCGGGCACCGGCATCGTCCACCAGGTCAACATCGAGCACCTCGCGCGCTCGGTCATGGTCCGTGACGGCGTCGCCTACCCCGACACCTGCATCGGCACCGACTCGCACACCACGATGGAGAACGGCCTCGGCGTCCTGGGCTGGGGCGTCGGCGGCATCGAGGCAGAGGCCGCGATGCTCGGCCAGCCGGTCTCGATGCTCATCCCGCGTGTCGTCGGCTTCAAGCTGACCGGTGCCACCAAGCCCGGCGTGACCGCCACCGACGTGGTCCTCACCATCACCGAGATGCTGCGCAAGCACGGTGTGGTCGGCAAGTTCGTCGAGTTCTACGGCAACGGCGTCGCCGAGGTGCCGCTGGCCAACCGCGCCACCATCGGCAACATGAGCCCCGAATTCGGTTCGACCTGTGCGATGTTCCCCATCGACGAGGAGACCGTGAAGTACCTGCGCCTCACCGGCCGCAGCGAAGAGACGCTCGCCCTCGTCGAGGCCTACGCCAAGGAACAGGGCATGTGGCTCGAGAAGGACGCCGAGGAGGCCGTGTACTCGGAGTACCTCGAGCTCGATCTCGCCGACGTCGTCCCGTCGATCGCCGGCCCGAAGCGTCCGCAGGACCGCATCGAGCTGTGGGACGCCAAGAACGCCTTCCGCAAGGACATCCACAACTACGTCGAGAACGGCAACAGCCCGGCTCACACCAAGCTCGACGAGGCCGTCGAAGAGAGCTTCCCGGCCTCCGACCCGGCCACGCTGACCTTCGCCGACGATGACGCGGAACCGCTGCACTCGGCCGCCAACGGCGCCGAGGGCCGTCCGACGAAGCCGGTGCGCGTGGACTCCGAAGAGCGCGGCTCGATGATCCTCGACCACGGCATCGTGACCATCGCATCGATCACCAGCTGCACCAACACCTCCAACCCGTCGGTCATGCTCGGCGCGGCGCTGCTCGCCAAGAAGGCGGTCGAGAAGGGCCTGACCTCCAAGCCGTGGGTGAAGACCTCGATGGCTCCGGGCTCGCAGGTCGTCACCGGTTACTACGAGAAGGCCGGCCTGTGGCCCTACCTGGAGAAGCTGGGCTTCTACCTGGTCGGCTACGGCTGCACCACCTGCATCGGCAACTCGGGCCCGCTGCCCGAGGAGATCTCGAAGGCGATCAACGACAACGACCTGACCGCCACCGCGGTGCTCTCGGGCAACCGCAACTTCGAGGGTCGCATCAACCCCGACGTGAAGATGAACTACCTGGCCTCGCCGCCGCTGGTCATCGCCTACGCCCTGGCCGGCACCATGGACTTCGACTTCGAGTCCGACCCGCTGGGCAAGGACACCGACGGTAACGACGTCTTCCTCAAGGACATCTGGCCGACCAACGAGGAGATCGAGGCGACCATCGCGTCGTCGATCTCGCCGGAGCAGTACGCCGCCGACTACGCCGACGTCTTCAAGGGCGACGAGCGCTGGCAGAACCTGCCCACGCCGTCGGGCAAGACCTTCGAGTGGGACGAGAAGTCGACCTATGTGCGGAAGCCTCCGTACTTCGAGGGCATGCAGCTCGAGCCGGCACCCGTCTCCGACATCAAGGGCGCTCGCGTGCTCGCGAAGCTCGGCGACTCGGTGACCACCGACCACATCTCCCCCGCGTCGACGATCAAACCCGGCACCCCCGCCGCGCAGTACCTCGACGCCAACGGTGTGGCGCGCAAGGACTACAACTCGTTGGGCGCCCGTCGTGGCAACCACGAGGTGATGATCCGTTCGACCTTCGGCAACATCCGCCTGCAGAACCAGCTGCTCGACGGTGTGTCCGGTGGCTACACCCGCGACTTCACCCAGGAGGGTGCACCGCAGTCGTTCATCTACGACGCCGCGCAGAACTACGCCGAGCAGAACATCCCGCTCGTCGTGCTCGGCGGCAAGGAGTACGGCACCGGCTCGTCGCGCGACTGGGCGGCCAAGGGCACCAGCCTGCTGGGCGTCAAGGCGGTCATCACCGAGAGCTTCGAGCGCATCCACCGCTCGAACCTGATCGGTATGGGCGTCATCCCGCTGCAGTTCCCCGAGGGTGAGTCGCACAAGTCGCTGGGCCTCGACGGCACCGAGACCTTCGACATCACCGGTATCGAGGAGCTCAACGAGGGCAAGACCCCGAAGACCGTGCACGTCACCGCCACCAAGGAGGACGGCTCGAAGGTGGAGTTCGATGCCAAGGTGCGCATCGACACCCCCGGTGAAGCCGATTACTACCGCAACGGAGGCATCCTGCAGTACGTGCTGCGGAACATGATCAAGAGCTGACAGGAGCACGCGACGTGCCCAAGGTCAGTGATGACCGCCTTGCCGCGCGTCGTCGGGAGATTCTCGACGGCGCGCGGCATTGCTTCGCGGAGTACGGATACGACGGTGCGACGGTCAAGCGGATCGAGGAGTCCACGGGTCTGTCCCGCGGCGCGATCTTCCACCACTACCGGGACAAAGAGGCGCTGTTCCTCGCGCTCGCGCACGAGGACGCCGAACGCATGGCGGATGTCGCCGCCGAAGAGGGTCTCGTGCAGGTCATGCGTGACATGCTCACGCGGCCAGAGGATTTCGACTGGCTCGGGACCCGACTCGAGATCGCGCGAAAGCTGCGCACCGACAACAGTTTCCGGGCCGAGTGGATGGCACGGTCGGCCGAACTGGAACAGGCGACACTCTCCCGCCTAGAACGCGGACGTCAGGCCGGGCGTCTCCGCGACGATGTCCCCACCGACGTCCTGGTCAAGTATCTGGATCTCGTTCTCGACGGACTGATCACCCGACTGGCGTCGGGTCAGCCCACCGACGATCTGCACGCGGTCCTCGATCTCGTCGAGGAATCAGTGCGGGCCAAGGACTGATCACCGCGCGTTGAGGATCTGCATGACCTCGGCGATCGTGCGCCCCGCCGCAATCCGGTACGCGTGGACCGCCTCGACACCGGTGAGCTGGACGGTGGGGTGCCCCCTCGTCGACCAGCGAGGTTCCCGGAACACACCCAGGGACATCGGGTACAGATCCGGGTGCGACAACAGTCGGTCCGGGGCCGGTGACAGGCCCCGGACCTGGCGCATCCGTTCCCCTACGGCCGCCACCAGCCAGACCTCGGCCACAGCCACCGGCCGGATGGACGACAAGAATCTGTTCTCCCCGCGGGCGGTGACTGTCATCGTGTCCATACGCCGCACCCGCCACAACGACCCGAACACATCGAACCGCGCCATCCGATCGTTGTGTAGGTCGAACTCCACGCCGAGGCCGCGCAGCGCCGCGGAACATTCGACGCCCAGGAGCCGCCCCGAGAGTTCCCGCTCTCGGCGCCGCTCCTCCTCCTCACGGAGCCGGTCGCCGATCGGCTGGTATTCACGTTCCAGCACATATCGATTCGCTTCTGCGCCGTCGACGAGCCGCCGGTACAGCCACTCGGGATCGATCTGCAGGAAATAGCGGAAGAAGATCCGACGCGGCGCATTGTCCGCGATCACCACATTGTCTTCGACGAGCATCTCGACGCCGCGATCGATCGACCAGACCGCGGCCGTCCGTCCGTCGACCTCGGCCACCCAGCTCCAGCCGCGCGAACGGATCTCGGGTGCAGCCTCGGCGAGCACAGAACTCAGCGTGGTTCCGGACATCACCGAGATCCGGCGGGTATGGGAGTGCACGTCGTCGCCCATGGCCACGCTGTCGCGGTCCACCTCGATCGACAGCGGAGTCGTCACAAGCGGGAGTGTATTCGAGCGCGGGCGACGAGGCATCGCGTGGTGTATCCCACTCATCGGCACCGGTTTCGGCGGCTCGGTCGCCGCCTGCGACTCCGTGATCCGGTTTCGCCACAACGGTGTTCGAGTGTGGCCAACGCTGGCCGATCCGACCCGACGGCAGCACCTTCGCCACCTTCTCCAGCCCCGACAAGCGCGCCGCCTGGTTCGGCAACAAGTCCGGACGCCAACAGCGCGACCGCCATCCCCGTCGAGCCGTACCCCGGCGTCCTCGACCACGTCGTCGGAAACGGAATCGAGGCCGTCTACGGCGCCGGTGTCGGCGGCGGTTCGCCGGCGTTCGGATCGTTCACCCCGGTCCCCCGGCGTCAGGACTTCGAGCACATCTTCCCCGCCGCGGCGAACTACTCCGAACTCCTATCCACGTACTACCCGCGCGCGAAGCGCACCCTCGGCGTCTCGCCACTGCCCGCCGACATCCTCGACCACCCGAACTATCTTCGACTTCGCGATCGACTGGGACATCGTCCGCCGCACGATCCGGACGGTGACCGCCGAGGCCGATCATCTCTTCATGGCGGTCGGCTCGTTCCACACCACCCGCATGCTCGTCGAGGCGAGCGAAAGGCACTCCGCCCCAGCCGGCGCGCGAACGGCGTCCCGAACCACTCCCGCGCCGTCGGATTCGGTTCGGCGGGTATATATCACGGACTCGGCGGGGTCGTCATGGGCGAGGCGGCGTCGATGGACGGTGCGATCCGCGGCTACGACAACCTCTACGTCGTCGACGGCTCGTTCGTGCCGGGTGCCGTCGGACTGGTGACTCCCGCCCTGACGATCGCCGCGCTCGCCGAACGGACGACGGACCGGTTCCTCGCCGAGCACTGAGCGCGGATTCGGGTCTTCTCCCGCCAGAGATGAGGTCCGTCGCGGGACCTGGGGTACTGTGACTCACGACACTCCGAACGATCGTTAGATAACGGACGTTCGGGGTGAATGTCCCCTTCGTCAGAGGAGTGCACCCTTGTTCCCTGGAGTCTTCGCCAAGTCCACTCCGGACAAGCCCGCCGTCATCCGCGCCGCGACCGGCGAGCAGTTGACCTACCGTCAGCTCGACGAGAACTCGACGCGGCTCGCCAACTACCTGGAGTCGCTGGGCCTCAAGCGCGGCGACAACATCGCGGTGGTGTCCGCCAACGATCTCCGTGTCTTCGAGGTGTACTGGGCGGCCCTGCGCAGCGGCCTGTACGTGACGGCGATCAACCACCACCTGACAGCAGCCGAGACCAACTACATCCTGGACGACTGCAACGCCCAGGTCCTGTTCGCCGGCGCCTCGGTCGCCGACGCCGTCTCGCGTTCCGGCGAGATCGAGGCACTGACGGGCACCGGTCGCCGGGTCGTGTGGGGCGGCGATCTCGAGGGCTTCGACAGCTACGACAAGGTTCTCGCCAACGCTTCCGCCGAACCGCGCACCGATCAGCCGCGCGGCACCGACATGCTCTACTCGTCGGGCACCACCGGCCGCCCCAAGGGCATCAAGACCCCGATGCCCGACGGCCAGGTCGATCAGGTCCCCGACACCTACACGGCGATCTTCGCGCCGATGTACGGCTTCGACGAGAACGCCGTCTACCTGTCCCCCGCACCGCTGTATCATGCTGCGCCGCTGCGCTATTGCGGCGTGACCAACTCGGTCGGCGGCACCGTGATCATGCTCGACCGCTTCGAGCCCGAGGCCGCACTGGCCGCCATCCAGAATTACAAGGTGACACACAGCCAGTGGGTGCCCACGATGTTCATCCGCATGCTGAAGCTGCCCGAGGAGGTCCGCAACTCCTACGACGTCAGCAGCCTCAAGATCGCGGTCCACGCCGCGGCACCCTGCCCGGTCGAGGTCAAGAAGGCGATGATCGACTGGTGGGGCCCGGTCATCCATGAGTATTACGCCTCCACCGAGGCCGCCGGCGCGACGTTCATCGGCCCGCAGGAAGCACTCGATCACCCCGGCTCGGTGGGCAAGCCGCTGCTGGGCGTCATCCACATCTGCGACGAGGACGGCAAGGAGCTCCCGGTCGGCGAGGTCGGACAGGTCTTCTTCGAACGCGAGGATGTGACCTTCCAGTACCACAACGATCCGGAGAAGACCCGCAAGGCCCAGCACCCGGAACACGAGAACTGGTCCACGACAGGCGATGTCGGGTATGTCGACGCCGACGGTTACCTGTACCTGACCGACCGCAAGGCGTTCATGATCATCTCCGGCGGGGTGAACATCTACCCGCAGGAGGCCGAGAACGTCCTCATCAACCATCCCGCCGTCTTCGACGTCGCGGTGATCGGTGTCCCCGATCCCGACCTCGGCGAGGTGGCCAAAGCGTGTGTGCAGCTCGCCGAGGGACACGAGCCCTCCGACGAACTCGCGGACGAGCTCATCACGTTCACCAAGGACAGCATCGCCGCGTACAAGGCGCCGCGGTCGGTGGACTTCGTCGACGAACTGCCGCGCACGCCCACCGGCAAGCTGGTCAAGGGCGAACTGCGCAAGAAGTACTGGCCCGCAGGTTAGTTCACGATCCCTCAGGGAGCGGTCGCGCCACCGCTCCCTGAGGAGCGAGCTTGCGAGCCATCTCTCGCTCCCTGAGGTGCGAGCGAAGCGAGCCGGTCCTATAGCTTGTCAAGGGTTCCGAGGTCGGTGGTGAGGTCGCGGAACACTTCGCGGGCGATGTAGCGCTTGAGACAGCGGATGATGTCTTTTTTCGTTTTGTGTTCCGCGGAACGCCGCTCGACGTAGGCGCGGGTGGGTGCGTGGGATTTCATCCGGCCGACCGCGATCATGTGCAGAGCACTGTTGGCTTGCCTGTCTCCACCCCGATTGAGTCGGTGACGGCTGGTCTTGCCCGAGGATGCCGGTAGCGGTGCGGCGCCGACGAGTTTGGCAAACGTCGCCTCGGTGCGCATCCGCTCAACGTTGTCACCAGCGGTGATCACCAGTCGTGCGGCGGTGACCGGTCCGATCTGCGGTCGGGACAACAGGGTCGGCACCACCGTGGCCAACAGCCTCTCGAGTTCGCGGGTCAACGAACGGACCTCGCGTTGGGCGAGTCGGTGACGCTCGAGCAGTGAACGCGCGGCACGCACGAACGCCGCGGCCGGCCCGGACAGATCACCCTGGTCAGCCGGCACCGGTAGACCCGCGATGAACGCTGTCCGCGCAGTGATGGTGCGTGCCTGGCGGGCCTGGTCGGCGAACTCCACTGGTGCGGTGGTGCACAGGTCGCGGATCTGGTTACCGATCCGGGTGGCCTCTTCCACCGCCGAAGTCCGTGCCACGGTGAGCATTCGGACCGATTCGACCGCGCCGCGGGTGTCTTTGGCGACCGCGGTGGCGCGGCCGGTGATGACCGCCATCGCCGCGGCATAAGCGTCGAGTTGATCGGTCTTCCCGTGGGCGTAACGGCGCGGTAGGTCCGGGGCGTTGACCTCGATCACCGCGACCCCCTGATCGGTGAGCATGCGGGTCAATCCGGCCCCGTAGGAGGCGCTCGACTCCACCGCGGCGTACTCGATCCGGCCGAAACCACAGGCCCACTGCCACATCTCGGTGTAGCCGGCAGCGGTGGTCGGGAACTCCCGATCGGCCAGCGGACGGCCGTCGGCGGCGACAATGGCGGCGTGGTGGGTGCGTTGATGGGTATCCACGCCCAGCACCACCACTTGCGTATCGATCGTGGTTGGGGTCATCGTGGTGATGTCTCCTTCACACTCGTGTGCTGGATGACCTCACCGGGGCGGGTGGACAGGACAGTGAAGAGTCACGGCCCACCAGCCAGACAGGGTCCTAATCAAGTCACACCCGCCCCGGCCCTCAGGTCTCATGGCGCGGGTAGCCGACCGGAGGTTCCGGGCCGACACATCTCGCTCATGACAGCAACCGTCAGCCTCGAAGTAAGTCAGACCCAGACCCGGTCGACCACCCACGCCCATTCTCACTGCCTCGAAGAGAAGGTGCCCTCACAGCCCCATCGGACACAGCCCCGCGGCAGGCTCGACACACCCACAGGCCCCCGTTCACCCCGTGCCGGCAAGCTGTAAACTCGTCGACGCCCCGGCTCACCGGGGTACGCCCCTATAGCTCAGTTGGTAGAGCTACGGACTTTTAATCCGCAGGTCCCAGGTTCGAGCCCTGGTGGGGGCACCCTTCATCCCCCCGGGTCCGCCGGGGATTTTCCCGTGCGGCTCGATTCGAACGGCACCCGCATCACGCCTGACGATCCGCGCCAGTGGCGGACCTGTAGGCGTCCAAACCGGATCGGCAAACGGGTACTACCACGCAATCACGGCAGCCGAATTCGCCACCGACGACCAGTGTCTTCCTCACCGCCGACAGCTTCCGGATCGCCAGCTTCGCGATGTCCGGCTGGCCCGCCCCTGGAGTCACGGCGCCCCCCGGCGAGAACAGCATGGTGGCCGTCAACATCGCCGGAACCAGCATTACCGAACTCGTCCTCGACTCGGTGAGATGCGCGCATTCCCCCCTTCGCCGCAACACATCTGCACAACCTCGGCGCGAACACCAACATCGAACGGGCCTATATTGACCCGCTGCCGAATGGCGCGCCCGACGTCTCGTATGTTCAGTGTTCCCGACGTGGAGATCGAATACAGCGCGGACGACAACGTCGAGGCGGTCATCGCCAACGGCGTGGAGACCACCTACACCTACAACGAGGACGGCACCATCGCCACCGATACCCGCGGTGACGTCACCCGCGAGTACGAGTACGAATTACCAGACCGATGAAGAGCACCGCCGCAGTCGCGATCGGCTTCCATACGGACACCCACATCAGGCATGATGCCTACAACTTTGACCTGCACCGACTAACGTGCGACAAAGGCTATGCCGGTGTCGGCATCATCCAAGACAACCCAGTAATCAATCCCATCTGGGGTGTCGACGCCGAACACATCATTGCGCGGGGTGCTACTGCGCGGCCTGGTGATCTGGCTGGATCAGACCGCTGGAGCACTCCGTATCCACGCCAAGCACCTCTATGCGCGTCGCGATTTCTTAACCACTCCTGCCATCCACATCACGCACAGGGCGGATCGACGGGTTCGAGGTGCCATTCCCCGAATACACAGTTGCTCTTGGATTCGTGTTGGCAGATTGCTCTGGACCACGCGCGCGTGGAGAAGTGCGAAGTCAACGAGGCCAACGCCGCCGTGTTTAGTCTCCCCCGCAGTCGCGGCGTTGTGAATACATCCCACTTCCAGTCGCTGGTTTACGACACGGGGCCTGGCAACACCGGTTACGTCTTGTCGGCGGAGTCGGCGGCGCGAATTCTGTTCAGTGTGCTGACATTCAAAAACACCAAGCTCCTTGGGATCTGCGCGGGCAATCCGCGCCGGCGGGTCACTGGGTGTCGAACTCAATGCTCTAGCTATCGCCGACACGCCAATGACCGGCACTTTCGCTCAGGATGACACCGGCACGAAAAGTGATCCGCTCAGACGACAGGTTCGGCCGCGGGCTGATTCACGACGAGCGCCTCTCGACGCTATCAACCAGTGGCGCGGTACTGTTCACTGCCACGAACGGCGCTTTGCGGATGGTGACTCAGTATCAGCGCTACCCGCTCGTCCACCGGAGGTCTTGCAGGCCAGACACTCACGATCGAGTGGATTTGAGATGACACAGGTAGCCGCACCTATATGTGTCCGACGACCTGCTAGTTCGCTTGCGGTCCCGCTGCGACACCCACGACGACAGCGGGGTACCACAACTCGGTGACGTTCAGGTTCGACGGCACCAACTGGTGTGCGCGGGCCCGCTATCGGGGTTCGCTGACCGGACCCGGCAGGGTCGTACCTGTCCGCGACCTCTTCGCTGCGAGTCGCACAAACGGGGCCTCCATGTATCGTGCCGCACCCCACGAGATCAGCACGATAAGCGGGCACGCCACCAGCCATAGGAGTACCAACTGCCATGTGGCGGCGAGGTTGAACGGCCGGATCACCAACTGCCAGAAGACTTGCAGCAGTTGCGCGTGGATGAGATAGAGGGTATACGAGAAAGCGGAAGCAGTCGCGAACGGCCGCCAGTTGAAAACCTTTTCGGCCGAGGATGCCCTCCCGAGCTGCATCGACACGATGAGGCATATCGTCGCGATTCCAAACAGGACGTCGAGCCACCAGTAGTCGTCGAGTGTCCGCGCATACCCGAACACCCACAAGGTGGCGGCCCCGGTCGCAGCGCACAGGATGCCGATTGAACGCCACGGTATTCGAACTGCGATGTCGGGGCGTTGGATTGTGCAGATACACGCTCCAGCCGCAAGGGCGAACAGGAGGTAGTAGCTCGGGTGTAGACGCCAGATGCGTTCGTCTCCGAACGCGGCGACGATCCCGATAACTCCGACCAGGACTCCGGCGGCGATTGCGGCTGGCCAGTTAATGCGACGCCAAACCAACAGCATCAGCGGCAGTAGCAGGTAGATGTGGTATTCGACCGAGATTGACCAGAATGTGTAGGCGGCATTCCGGACCGGCACGATGTCTTGCAGTAGCAGAAAGTCGACGAGCCAGCCTTTCGGACTTGACGGTGCTGATTGGTCCCAGTGAGTGCCGGTCTGGGTTCCGATGACTGTCACCGACAGGATGATGGTGGCGGCCAGGGCAATCCAGTATGCGGGGATGATGCGCCACGATCGTTTCGTCATGTATCCCCGGAATCCGCCGGGGAGATTACCGCCGTGCTTTGCCACTCCGAGTGCGAGGGAGTAACCGGCAAGAACGATGAAGACCGTCACACCGAAGTGGCCCCAGATTGCCCAGCCGAACACCCTGCCTGTCCATCCGGGCACTACTCCGGTGATTCGATCTGGGTATGCGGTCATGAATGCGTGATGGATGAGGACATAGAGTGCCGCGCAGGCGCGGATGCCGTCGAGGTAGGCGACTCGGTTGTTCACTGAGACATCGTCGGTTGGCCGTCCTAGCGGTGCAAGTCGGGGCGAGTGTTTCGCCCGTCTAGACGACACCCGCCACCGCCCATAACTCCCGGTATCGCGCGGATGCAAGGAACCTTTACATGTCGCGGTGACAGCTAAAGGAGACGGCCGAAGACGCACATTACCCTCCAGACCATGAACAACGAGCAGAAGGTGTGAGTCGTCCTGTCTCACAACTTCGAGGACGTCGAAGTTGTCGACGTCCGCACTCACTCAGACGCCGAGGTCGAGTAACCACACGAGGATGCTCACGGATTTTCAAATGGCTACCGAATCACCTCGGCCACACTGCATTGAGATGACAGCGGGCAATTCGAAGCGGGGATCTGATGGCTGAGTTCCAGGTCAGTGACTGGGTGCGCATCACCAACACCACCCGCGGAAGTAGCCCCGGCCCGGTATCCCAGGCATCGCCGAGCAACGACCGGTCAGTGAGGTCAGGCGCCGACGGGCGCTGGCAGTAGATCACCTCGTCGCACTCGACGGCCAGGTCTAGGAGGTCGGGCTCCGTTGGCGCCCACCCGCAGTCGGCGGCCTATGGCATCTCCGCCTGCTGTCGCCGCATCGACGCCCGCATAAGTCTCAGCTGTGGTCCGCAGCACGTCACGACCGGTCACCGATCATGGTACCCCCATGGTTACTGCGTCCGAACCACATGAGCCGACGCATCCGCATCTACATGCAGCTGCCCAACGGGGAGGTCGCCAGGTCCGTATCCCCCGCGACATCAAGGTCCCCGAGACACGACCGCTCTTAGACCCCGAGACGGAGCTGTGCTCCATCGCTGGCGTCGACCACGACTGGCGACCTTACCGGGATCGGGTCTGCACGCTTCGGCGGTGGCAATGCGTGTGGTGCCATGCTCTCAAGTGGCTGGCAGGATCGCCCCGACCCGTGCATGCCGGTCAGATAGCCAGATAGCATGAGGGCGCGCCCATAGGTCGGAGGCGGGTCGGCGCCGGCATGACTGGCCTCCGACGGCACCATCTCACTGCACGGAAATAGCCCCCTCCTCTTCGCGAGCAGAAGTCCCAGAGTCACCTAGCCGATGAGGATTTAATCACTTCATCCGTCAATCCAAGGAGCGCTTCCGCTTGGCCGGGACACCTGCATAGAGGGAATTTGGCTCGCAATCTTCTACAACAACACTTCCCGCAGCAATCACGCAACCGTCTCCGATGGTAACGCCGGGACAAATAACGGCGCGCGCGCCGATCCAACATCCGGAACCTATTCTGACACTAGATACGGTCGAAGAACCACATCGGCGGTCAGAGTCACCAACCTCGTGAGAGCACGTCATCACCATGACTTCGTAGCCGAGGTGAGTTCTTCGTCCAATGATTGTCTCCGCCCCGAGGTCAAAGAAACACCCATAATTTATGAAGGAACCCGATCCCACCACAAGCCCGGACTTCGCGCCAAGGAAGCACCGCGGATTAATCGCCGCACCCCAGGCGATCTTGTGCCCCGACTTATTCAACAAGAAGGTGCGGGCACGGCGCGGGATTAAACTCGATGAAACAACACGATTGAGATAACCATCACGGTGGGCAATCCGTAAGTGACCAGTAAGGTTCACAGTCAAATTTCCTTCATACAGGACGCACCACCAGCGGGATGACCATCTCGAACAGAGAGGCCCCGCGACCCGGGGTAGCGGTGCGTAGTTCTACGGGAAGCTACTTTCGTCGAGCACGGGATCGACCGACGCCATGCAGCCAGCTAACCCACAATTTCTGGAGCACACCCACTCCTCCGTAGCCGACCACCTTTACCGAACCGCAGCCGACAATCTGGATCAGCGATCGCCCCCCCCCGCCGATAAACACATGCCATGCACGAACGAAGAAAATCCACACCAAAGCGAGGAAGCAGATGCCGGAACACAATCAGTAACGACAGCTAAGCGTTGTCGCGACTATCAATTGACACGTAATCGTAGCGGTAGCTACCCGAATCCGAGGCGACATCGTTGAGAACAAAGCCAAAAATATCAACGTTGCCAGTGTCAAGTATATCGACGGCTTTTGACAGGTCATGAATAGAACTGAAGCCCGTCCGCACAACCACCAACACACCCCCTGCGTATCTCGACACGATCAGACCATCAGCAACGGGAAGAATCGGCGGCACATCGACGATGACCATATCGTACGCACGCTTCGCCTCCGAAAAAACAACCTCCGCCCGATTCGAACCTAAAAGCTCGGCAGGATTAGGCGCCGTCGGCCCACTCGCAATAATATCCAACCCCGGAATTCCAGTTCCCTGAATACCGTCAGCGAGAGGAATATCATCGCGCAGAATGCTGGTCAGACCAATCTCGCGGCTGACTCCGAAACATTCATGCAGTCGGGGGCGCCGGAGGTCAGCATCAATAATCAGCACTTTGAGACCAGACTCAGAGAACGCAGCCGCCAGGTTCATCGACGTCGTTGTCTTACCCTCACCCGGCGACGCGCTCGCAACAACAAGACATCCGACCGGATCATCCACACGCACAAACGAGATATTAGTCCGGAGGTGACGATACGCCTCTGCGGCCGGACTGAATCCACGTCCGAAATCCAGGCTAGAAACATTGCCAAGAGTAGGATCGGAAGGAATGGCACCCAGTGTCGGAGAGTCACTAAGCTCACGAAGATCGTCGCTGCTTCGGACTCGAGTATCGAACCGAACGAGAAGTAGGATCAGTAAGAGGCCGATGACTGCGCCGACCGCAACACCATAAGCAACGTTTCGCTTCGTTCGAGGGGATACCGGAACCGATTCTGGCGTCGCAGGCGACACGATAGTCAACTTCGCCAGAGCCGGCCCACCCGAAGCAGGAGTCTCTAGATCCTTCACGTACTCGAGCATCGCGCGTGCCGCACTGTTGGCCAAGTGCGCCGCCTGGTTCGGGTTTGGACCCTGAGCGGAGATACTAAGCAATACCGTGTCGAGGCGTGCGTCAGACGACAGCAACCCAGAAACATCCTTTGGCGTCACGTCAGATAGCCCAGACAGCGCGAGTGTGCGAGCGGCAAACGATTCAGTCCTCACGAGATGCGCATACGACTCGACCCGCTGCTGAGAAGCCAACGAACTTTGATAAGCGGCATTCGGATTCTCACCATCAGTCCCTGACGTGACATACAGGGTCACTGACGACTCAAATACAACCGGCTGGGTCCAACTGAACGCGAGGGCAGCACAAGCCGCCATCAGGCTCGCAATTACAACAACCCACCAATCTGTAAACAGTCGACGAACCCACATCCGACCAACTGCGTCGGATTGCGAAATCCTAAACCTAGAATCGTCGTTCATAAAAACCTCCCGGAAGACAAAGAAACCCAACAGGTGACACCAGTTGTCTCAATATTCATCACGATTTTCCACATACGCGCAAGAAGCACTCAGTCATCATCTCCTTCCCAACACCATCGTTCGAGTGATGGCCGGAACGAGTACCACGAGGACCAATGACATCAACGGGCCGATAACGGCAGCAACTGAACCCAAGTCATCAATTGTCAACCACGACAGGGCAATACTTGACGCCGCCATTAGAGCAAAGCAGACAGATTGAAAACGAACGCCAGATGGACCCATCAAGGCCATTCCGAACGGATACTGCACTGACACAAAGAATGCAAGTAGGCCGAACCAGAAGAATAACGCCCACGGGACATCGATCTCATCCAAGACAATCTGTGAAATCGGCTTCGCCACCAGAGAAAGGCATAGAAGAGCAACCGATCCAAAGGACGTGAAGAGTAGCACCGCGGAGCGCAGAGCGTCTTTGAATTCCGCCGACGAACCTGATTGGATACCGCTAAACCTCGGCCAAAGGGACTGGCCTGCCGATGCCACCAGGGCAGCAACTGGGGCATAGAACGCAAAGGCTGCCGTATAGTGTGCCAGTTCCTCAATCCTCCCGGAATGAGCAAGGAGGAACCGGCCCCCCTGGTAAGCGATGGGGATCGACATGAGAACAACAAGATTGGATCGAGCCATTCTGAAGAGGGAAAAGTCAGAACCATCACCGGTACCAAACTCATCAACGCGACTGAAAACTCGAATTGCAATCGCGAACGCGGTAGCACTTGAAACGAGCGCCACAAGTTGAGGGCCGACTACCGATAGCCATAGCGGGCATCCAGTCTTCGCGGCGATAATGATCCATATATACCCCAGCGCACCGGCGCCAGATTGAATCGCCACTACAGTCGTATTACGCTGCAGACCAAGCAGAATACGATATCCCAGCGCCAGCGGGATACAAAGCCCGAACAGAGCGAGAGCAAGACTGAACGCGATGTTTGCGTCGCGACCGTCAATCCCGATCACTATCGACCACCCCTGGACCGAACCCACAAGAATGGCGCAGACCGCTACGGACAATCCAATGCAGACCAAGATTGCGGTCGCGTTGCGGATACGTTGGCGAACAAAATGCTCCTGGCGCAACCGGCGAGCCGCTACAACTTCGGTAACGCTTCCTCCAAGACCCAGGTCTGCAAAAGGAATGACCAACGGTATTACGACGACCAGTCCATATAGTCCAACTCCTACGTCCGAGAACGCCACCGAAATAGAGTTCAGCGCGACGAGCGCCAGTACAGCAGTAATCGGCAAGAAGATCAGCTTCACGCCGAGCGAACCCCACAGATCACGACTCGCTGCCGTGGTCGGACGAGGCAGTTTAACGGTGCTCAATTTCAATTCCCACCACAGACACTGCGGAAGACCGCTTGTCAGACTTCGCAAAACGCCAGATGCAATACACAGCGATTGCCACGTAGATTCCCCATAGTGACTCATTTCGGGCATTCCAGGGAGAAAAGAACATGTCCCAGGATGTCTGAACTGCGGCGAAGGTTATAAGGATTGCTAGCGAAGATCTACCGATGAGTGCCAATACACTGGCCACCAATAGTAAGGCCAGAAATGCCAACCAAACGAAGAAGCCCCCGACGCCCAGCATTACCCACCATGAAAGTGCGACACTATGACTGTTAATTATATGCCCAGTTAGTCGTTCGACATCATTATCAGTGACCGCTCGGCCCGACTTCAGAAGCAGGTTGATTGCGTCCGATCTCTCAGTAAAGGTCGCGCGAGGATTCGCGCCACGGCCAACGAGCGGCTCTGACGCAATCGCAGTGTACGAAATCACAACCTCCGGTCGGCCGGCCACCAACAGACCGCCACTGACCGAGTGCTGCCGTTCATATTTCAGTTTCGCTTCGTCACCTAGTACACCCGAGCTTGCCGCAAATGAATAGACCTGAACGGTAACTAGCGCAGCAACAACTCCGATGAGAACGACAACAATTCCTGTCCATAGGCCACCCAATCTCATCTTTCGACGCATACCGCTTGCGCCGAACAACACCGCGCCGGCCGTGATACAGGCGGCACCAAGGTTCCTGACATCGCCGAGTATGAACATCGTGCCCACGAGGACGGCCCCAGCGCTCCCTACGGGAATGGGCAGTCGAAGGTATGCGAACAGCGAGAACCCGATGAGCGCCAGGCCTATTCCCAAACTGCTTTTGAGGGGCTCTCCCTCAACTACCCCAACCGGTTGAATCAAAAACCCCAAACACAACCCAAGACCTACGCCTAAGCCCAACAGTGCGTACCGTCTCTCAGACTCGCGGGCCAACCACAACAGCAGCACAGCGACACTAAAGACAGTGAACGGATAAGCAAACTGGAAGGCGGTCGAAAACACCTGCCTTGAGTGGAGTACCGATCCAAGCGCCACCAAAATCAGACTAGCTAGCAACCACATTAAGAGCCAAGGAGGAGTCCTGCCCCCTGGGCAGCGGCCCCACGTAGCTGGCAGCGCTATCACCGAGATAGCACCGAGAAGAGTAAACGGGCCGAATGGGACCACTAAGAACGCTGAGCCTGCCGCGACAAGGCAAACCAACACCACGTCTTCCAGCGAAAACGTGTAATCACGATTTCGTAATTGCACTCGATTCGCCTCTCCCTCGACTCGTAAACCGTCCTCAGGCCCCGGAATCAGCGCACCTCGAAGTCATCGAACCAGCCTGGCAGACAGTAGGCACCGCTATCGGTGACGGACTTCCGATTTGGCACGTGCCATTGGACCCAAGTCAGGGCTCTCTCGACAAAGTTTCGCACTCCATAGAGACGGCGTGCGACGCTGGCGGATCGCAGGCTCCGATACCGGTCTCGAACCACCTCCGACTCGTCACGCACTCCCTTCTCCTGTGTGATCGCACCACCATGGATCCTGTATGCAGAAACTTCGATTGGTACGTAACTCCACGTCCAACCCTCCGCCGTGGATAGACGAAGGTAGAAATCGAGATCCATCGCATTCGTCAGCGACTCATCAATCGGAGGAGACCAGGTAATCGCGCTAGCCCGCGCAACTGATCCCGGTTGCGGCAACAGGTCCTTGCCAAACTTCATATACTTCGGCGCAAACTTCGTAGGCCGCGAGATATAGATAGTTCGACCAACCTCGTCGATGTAGCGTGTCTTTCCATAAGCAAAAGCAGAATCCGCGGACTTCTCCATTGCCGACACAACCTGACTGAGACTGCCGGGCGCGAGGAGATCATCATCGCCCAGCCACGCTAGGTATTCTGTATCCTTACTCGCTTTCGACCATCCATGGTTGATCGCTCCACTCAGACCCTTCCCCGGATCAGGCAGAAACTCGATACCCCGTGCGCTGCAGTACTCAGGCAGCGAGGACGCGGATGGGCCGACGACTATGATGCGTGGCTTCAACGACTGACCTTCTATTGACTTAATGCAATCGTTCAGCCAACTCATGCGGCTACCCATCGTCGGTACAACCATGAGTACTTTTTCGTTGACTTTCTCGCCATCCTCAGCCAAATAATCATTCATAGTCATTCGCCGCTCGGACCTCTTTCATTGAAAGCGACACTCCGCCGGGACGTCTTATTGCGTTTGAGTGTCGTGAAACTTCTCCGCCGCTCGAGAAGTATGATGCAAATGAACTGAATGTTCCCAAACAAGTATCGTCGCCAAAGCCTGGCCGGATCTTGGCATAATCTGAAGAACCACTCCATTCCGAACTTCTGAAACCAGTCTGGGGCTTCACGCACAACTCCAGCTTCAAAGTCGAATGCAGCTCCGACTGCGACGCAGGGCATCTGCACTGCCTGACTGAGCGCTTGAGCCACGAAGTCTTGCTTTGGTGACCCAAGCCCGATCCAAACAATGTCTGCCCCGGACGCCCTTACAAGTTCTGCGTAACGCTCGATATCAGCCGAGCTGAACGTCCCATAATGCGGCGAGTATGTCCCCGCAATTAGTGCGCGAGGGTATTTTGAAAGAATCTTGTCGGTCAGCATTTGCAGAGTAACGTCAGTTGTGCCGAGAAAGTAGTGCCGGACACCCAATGCCTGGCCTTGCTCGATGACGTTTCTGAATAGATCCGCACCCCTCACTCTTTCAGCACCGCGATTCGTAGCCCGGTTCAACAGGAATGCGATCGGGGCGCCGTCTGGGAATGTGCACCCAGCACCATTGAGTACCTTCATGTATGCGGGACTCTTGTTAGCCTCAACAAGGCAATAGGCGTTTGACAACCTGAAGCTGCAGGCTATGTCAGAGCCCACCGAACGCAAGACGACTGATGTCGCACTTTCAAGTGTGCCAGAAAAAAACTCGACTCCACCAATCGTCGTCCCCCTAGGAACAGCGATTCCGGGTGACGGATTCTCGGCCAGTTCGCTGAAATCGTCGCTCGTTGACTCGTAAGGATCACAGTTCATTAGAGTTTGCCCCCTCGCTGATCCTCGTCGACATCCTTTACCCGCTCAGTGCAGGTAGTCCGTCCCGCGACCTGATGATCAGATCGACATTTAGACCCGTCTCCCGGCTCGTTAGTCAAGACAGAAAGCCATGCTTGGTCATAAACACTTGTCCACTGCCTACCGTTATCTCCGGTGCGGTACCTGGGCGGCGACTCACTTAGCTTTGCCAGAACTGCCTGCGCGATGGACTCCGATGTACCTATCGGATCGAGTGTCAGCCAGCCACTCTCGTCGACGAGATCTCGGATCCCACCGACATCGGTTGCCACCGTCGGCACTCCAACATGTCTCGCCTCCACAAGAGTCAGCGGCTGCGCCTCAAACGGATACCGAGACGGAAAAACAAGCATTGCACAATCTCTTAAGAGTTGCCATTTACTATTGCTGTCCAAATGACCAAGAAAACGGACTCGCGAACCCAGACTTAATGCATCAACTAGTGCTCGAAGTTCTTTGCTAAACTCATCATCTGGTTCACCGCCCGCGATCACGAATTGGTGATCCACTTTGGCAGCAAGTATAGACGCCGCCTGCACAAAAGTATCCGCACCCTTCTCGCGGATGAGGTTAGATAGAAAAATTATAGGCCCACCTTGATTCGCCGGAGAAATACTCGAGGGAGCCATGTGTGGAATGTTCTGGATAAAGCACATTTGTGCAGGCTTTACCCATTGCGCAATATCATCGGCCAAAGATGGACCTAAGGTAACAACCGTGTCAGCAGAACTCAGCACAGCGCGGACAAGTTGTTTCCAGGCGTGACCCCGGCTCGCGAGTTTTGAGAAGCCTGTGGTGTGCACATAGTGAATAATTGGCACTCGGTACATTCGTAGTATTGCCACCACGGCACAGTCGACAAGGAATGACCCAGGCCTGTTGGTCACAAAAACGACCCCATAATCCGGTCTCTTGACTTTCGCAGCCTGGCGTAAGCGGGAGAACAGCCCTATCGCCCGAACGAGCTTGCCGAACGAGGCATGTCCGACCTGACCAAGATCGGCGCTGAATCTCCTATCAACAAGACTGGCTTCCACCCCCAATCGATCCATGGATCCCATAAAGACTGCTGTCATTACAGTAGAACCATGCACCGGTGGCGGTAGTTGACTCACAACCACAATTCGACTGGTGCTCATCGGACTCGGTCCGAAGGACTGTCGGCGAGAATTCCGTCGATTAACTTGAAGTGCTCGAATACCTTCTTCAGGTGTCGATCGTTCTCATGTCTTCCTACATTGTTTCGGTGGAGTGCAGTGAGCTGCGCCTTTCCTTGAACGTGAAACTCTCCTGCGCCGTCAGACACCTTCCGCACGTCCGTTCCGGCTAGAAGAGCACAGACTTTAAACCAAATGTCATCTGCGTCCGGACAGAGAGACGCTGCAAGCTTGCGATCGAGAACATGATCGTCCAGGGAGTTTGGCGGGTAGAGAATACCTCCCATTCCGGTCAGGAACGTCACAGTTGAAGGGGTATTCCTGGTCGCACGCGGCCAATCAACGTATCGCGCTATCCTGCCTTCGTCGACTGTGATTCGCGCGCCCCTATGGCCGAGGATCGTCGTGGGGGCGCTCATATGCTCGGCAACCAACTCAGGAAGCCACCAGCGCGGATAGAGGACGTCGTCATCGGCTGTGACAATTATACACTCTGGATATCTCTCTAGAGCTGGTAGCAACTTTTTGTAGCTTCTGATATCACCTTCGTCGAAAATGATCTCTACCTGAGACTCGTGAAATTCTTTAAACTCTACTGGAACTACTCCACTGAACTGCTCGCGAGAGAGGACAAGTAGAACTTTATATGGAGCATAGGACTGCATCAGAATTGTTCTGAGAGTCCTCACGCACTCTCGCACCCGCGCCGGATAGGTGGTCACGGAAACGACGATCGGTGCCGCTGGCTTGGGCATATCGAGTTTCAAGCCAGATTTTTCTCGAACCGGCCTTCGCGCTCTGAGGTTTATTAGGCCCGAGTCGAGAAGTCGGACTGCCTTGTGGATAAGACCATCACGAGCGTCGACTGCATAGTGCGATAATTTCGTGGAGAAGGTATCCCTAGGGCTGACATTCTCCGCGATCGATGCTGGACCTCGCTTCGAATATGTTTTATGTCTATTCGAGCTATAATTGACGTGATTCATTCTTGACGCTCCAGCGCGCCTAGAATTCCTCCGATGAATCTCTCCGCCATTTCTTGGATCGAGAGACCCTCCGATGATGCAATGCAGGCTCGACTCATGCTTTCAATCTGTGCGGGGTTCCGGAGGAGCATTTCTAGTTCGTTCGCGAAGTCCCGTACCGTATTTCGCGAGACGACCGAAGTCGAAGCGTCCAGGTAGGCTCGCTCTGGTGCGTGATAGGGCCAGTCTGTGGTAACTGTTGGTACTCGAGCTGTGAGCGCATCGACCGCAACTAACCCGACTCTCCCTGGCATCGCTAATACATCTGCCGCCTTAAGAAGCAATGCTAAGTCCTTCCCGCGCACTGGCGGCTGTTTGATCAGCCATTCATGTCGGGCAGATTGATCAACAACGAAGGACGAATCAGCTCCATCGCCGGCGATTACAAGCTTGAATCCGTCCAACCTCGAGGCGACCAGGGCGCATGCATCGAGCAGAAACGGGATCCTTTTCGACTCGTCGACGGCCCCAATCGTTACTGCGAGATGCGTTGCTTTGAGTTGGCGGCGAATCTCTTCAACTTCTCGATCATCTGTTGATTCCAGGTAGCGTCGCAACGTTCTGGTATCAATGGTGTTCCTCAGGTTGGTCGTTCGACCCCGGTCGAAGCCACTGGACACTACCGCATCGACGCTCTCGTGTGTGTACCCAAAGAACCATGCAGACTTATTCGTTAGTCGCGTCAAGAGCTCCTTCCGGACACGAGAGGGTGAGTCTACATAGTCGCGGCCATGTCCCCACATGGCGATCTTCTTGCCGCTCCGCAAGAGCTGTATGTAGACATCGATGTTTCGCCTGGCCTGTTCCACGACGACTAGGTCAGAATTTTGGTAGACTTCTCCGGTTGATCGCATTACGAGGCGCCTTCCACCAAGGCGGATCTCTCGCTGATTGAGCTTTACGTCAACATCATCCAACACACCGTCGGAGCGTTGGCGAAGCGACTTGTGTGGAACTCCAGCAGCGACCTGAATTCGTAGGCCGGATCCCATGCCGATTTCTTGCATCGCCTGGAATAGGGGCACACGGTATTGAGGAACATATTCCTGGAGTATTGTGACCGTCCTCAACTGATCTAGCCTCCAACGGTTTCCGAAGCCACGCTCTCTGCGGCTCCGCTAGGCCGCCTCGCGCTTGCTGTATGCCGATTGTCGACATACCACTTTACCGTTTGCGCTATTCCCTCTTCCAACGAAATCGACGGCTTCCAGTTAAGACTGGTAAGTGTTGAGATGTCGAGAAGTTTACGCGGCGTCCCATCGGGTTTCGTTTTGTCCCATTGTGTTATTCCGCTATATCCCACCGCGTTTGCCACAATTTCGGCCAGTTCCAATATCGTGACATCAGATCCCGTGCCGACATTTACCTGTTTAGATCCGTCGTAATTGTCAAGTAGATGCAGGCACGCGGACGCCAAATCGTCAACATGCAAGAATTCGCGCCGAGGTGTACCACTCCCCCAGTTAGTTACTGTTGTGGCACCTGAATTCTTGGCTTCATCGTATCGTCTGATAAGACCTGGTAATACATGCGACCCTTCAGGAGAGAAATTGTCTCCTGGGCCGTATAGATTCGTCGGCATGGCCGAGATCCACCGAAGGCCGTATTGTCTGCGTACCGCTTGAACGTGGAGAATCCCAGCAATCTTCGCAATTGCGTACGCGTCGTTCGTGGGTTCTAGAAGCCCAGTCAGCAACGCATCCTCACGGATTGGTTGCTCGGCGTACTTTGGATATATGCACGACGACCCCAAAAACATCAGCCTCGGCACTCCTATCGCGAGTGCCGCATCCATTACGTTCGTCTGTATTTGCAGATTAGTTGATAGAAAGTCAACTGGATAGGTATTATTGGCTAGTATTCCTCCGACTTTGGCAGCAGCAAGCACAACCACTTCTGGACGTTCAGATTTGAAGAACTCAAAGACTTCATCTCGGTGCGTCAAGTCAAGCTCTGCACTAGTTCGTCCAATGAGGTTCGTAAAACCTTCCGAACCCATCCGACGCCATACGGATGATCCAACAAGACCGCGGTGCCCGGCGATGTATGTCTTTGCGCGCCGGTCAATTGGTGAGGGAACGAAGCCTTCGACCGTCATTTCTTCTGTTTCTTTCTTCTCAGTCCCAGTATTTCAAGGCCGGCTTGTCGATCCAGGGTTTGCCTTCGTTCTCAAGCGCCGCGATGTCTGCGTCGACCATGATTTGAGCCAGATCGGGCGTCATCACTGAAGGCTTCCATCCGAGTAGACTTTCCGCTTTGGAAGCATCACCGATCAGTGCGTCGACCTCTGTAGGACGGAGGTAGCGTTCGTCGAACTTGACATGTTCCTCCCAATCGAGCCCCGCGTGTTCGAACGCAGTGATAAGGAAGTCGCGAACGGAATAGTTGCCGCCCGTTGCCAGTACGAAGTCGTCCGGCTCGTCAGCCTGGAGCATCCTCCACATGCCTTCGACGTACTCTGGCGCGTAACCCCAGTCACGTACAGCATCAAGATTGCCCATGTACAAGTACTGCTCGACTCCAGCCTTGATTCGAGCGGCAGCGCGCGTGATCTTGCGCGTCACAAAGGTCTCGCCACGTCGCGGCGACTCATGATTGAACAGGATTCCGTTGACGGCGAACATACCGTACGCCTCACGGTAGTTCCGCGTGACCCAGTAGGAGTAGACCTTAGCGGCACCGTACGGCGAACGCGGATAAAACGCGGTTTCCTCGTTCTGCGGGGGCGGCGATGCCCCGAACATCTCGGAACTGGATGCCTGGTAGAAGCGGCACTGGACGCCGGCGAGGCGTACAGCCTCGAGGAGTCGGATCGATCCGACACCGGTGGTATTTCCAGTGTGTTCCGGCTCATCAAAGCTCACTCGTACATGCGACTGTGCAGCAAGGTTGTAGACCTCGTCAGGATTGATCTCGGACACAAGAGTTACCAGGCGCGCACCGTCGGTGAGGTCGCCGTAGTGCAAGAACAAGCGTGCACTCGGATCGTGGGGGTCAACGTACAGGTGGTCGATTCGCGACGTGTTGAACGAGGATGACCGGCGAATCAGACCGTGGACCTCATACCCTTTTGAAATCAGCAGCTCGGCGAGGTAGGACCCGTCCTGACCCGTAATACCGGTAATCAAAGCCTTTTTCATATTTCCCTACAATGCTCTCTCTGCGGTGTGTTCAGTGTCTGTTGGCCTTGTGGCCTAGACGCGGTAGGTCCAGCCGGCGTCAATCCACGCTTCGGACGGTAGGCACATTCGGCCGTCGATGACGTTGCGTTGTCGAACGAGTTGGCCGAGTGCCTCTGGGTCAAGTATCTGGAACTCCTGCCACTCGGTCAGGACTAGAACTGCGTCGGCGGCGGCGCAAGCGTCCGCAGCGGACGTGGCATAGTCCAAGGTGGGGAACAACTTTCGCGAGTTGTCCATAGCCTTGGGGTCATACACGGAGACCGAAGCTCCCTGGAGCTGGATCTGACCTGCGACGTTGAGCGCTGGCGAGTCGCGTACATCGTCGGACTCCGGTTTGAAGGCGGCGCCGAGTACTGCGATTCTCTTGCCCAGAAGACTTCCGCCGCACACTTCACGGGTGACTTCCACCATACGGGTGCGTCGCCGCATGTTGACGTTGTCCACTTCGCGTAAGAAGCTAAGCGCTTCAGCAGCCCCGAGTTCTCCCGCGCGAGCCATGAACGCCCGAATGTCCTTGGGTAGACATCCTCCACCGAACCCGAGACCCGCGTTCAAGAACTTTCGTCCGATGCGGGCATCATGTCCGATCGCGTCTGCGATAGCGGCAACGTCCGCCCCCGCCGCATCGCATACCTCAGCGATCGCATTGATGAATGAGATCTTCGTTGCCAGAAAGGCATTGGCAGCGGTCTTTACGAGTTCCGCGGTCGGAGGATCGGTGACGATGAAGGGCGTCTCCGCGTCGATCATCGACTTGTAGATTTCTCGACAAGTGCCTTCGGCCGTACCCCCAGCGAAAGCGCCCAGGACGATTCGATCCGGACGGAGTGTGTCTTGGACGGCAAAGCCCTCGCGTAAGAATTCCGGATTCCAGGCGATCTCGACTTGGACGTCCTTCGCGAGCTCATCGGCTCGCTCCGATAGGCGAAGTGCTGTTCCGACCGGCACTGTGGACTTTCCCAGAATCAGGGCATCCCGGGTGAGGAGCGGCACCAGTTCCTCAAGAGCGGAGTCGACGTAGCTGAGATCGGCGCTGTATTCACCCTTCTTTTGTGGCGTACCGACCGCGATAAAGAAGACATCGGCAAAGTCTGCCGCGTCCGCATATGAGCCCGACACCTTCAAAGAACCCGCGTCGATGTGTCGCTTCAAGAGGTCGGGTAAGCCTGGTTCGTAGAAAGGGACCTCGCCAGCAGCCAACTGAGCGCGCTTCTCTGGGACAACTTCGATCCCGAGCACCTCATGACCCAACTCAGCCATGCACGCGGCGTGGGTTGCCCCTAAGTATCCGAGACCAAGAACGACCATCCGCATCAGTACGCACCATCCTTCGCAACCACTGCTTTTGCTGTCCGCCACAGAATGAGCGCGTCCTGCATGATCGACCAATTTTCGACGTAGGTCAGATCAAGTCGAACCGACTCCTCCCAAGAGAGGTCGGAACGGCCGGAAACCTGCCACAGACCTGTCATTCCGGGCTTGACCAGCATTCTGCGCGCCACCCGGCCGTCGTACCGCTCGACTTCCTCTGGCAAAGGCGGCCTTGGACCCACGAGGCTCATCGTCCCGCCGAGGACGTTGAGCAACTGAGGGAGTTCGTCGAGACTGTAGCGGCGGATAAATCTACCGACTTTCGTGACTCGGGGGTCTTCGCGCATCTTGAAGAGCACGCCCGATCCTTCGTTCAGGGCGCGCAAGTTGTCTTTGAGCGCGTCGGCATCTTGCACCATCGACCGGAATTTCCACATCGAGAATGGCGCATTATTCAGGCCGATCCGGGTAGCGCGGTAGAAGATCGGACCGCTGGAATCAATCTTGATCGCGATTGCTACTGCGATGAACACCGGAGAAAGCACTGTCAGAATCGTTGCGGCGCCCACTCGATCGACGAACGCCTTCCTGAACCGGTTCGCCCCTTCGTACCGCGGCTTGTCAATATGCAGCAGGGGAAGTCCAGCAACCGGACGCACCATGACTCGAGGCCCGGCCACATCCGTAACTCCCGGCGACACCATCATGTCGACGTCAAGCCCCTCAAGATCCCATGACAGTGCTTGCATCGCGTCGTGCCCCAGAGCTTCGGCAGACGTCACAGCGACAGTTGTGGCGCCGGCCTCGAGGACCGACTCGCAAACATCATCAAACGATCCAAATACCGGTATATTTCGGCCGCCGACGGGCACGAAGGGCCGTTGACCGGCTCGACTGGGGAGGCACAGCCCGACAACTCGGAACCCGAGGTTGGGTTGGCGGTGTAGACGGTCAATCAGCGGAACCGCTGAAGCCTCGCTACCAACGACCAGCACGTGCTCTACATTTTCTGACCGCAAACGCTGCCGTCCGAGTCGCTGTCGCCAGAGCCACCGCGAGACCAGCAGACCCGCGGTGCCAACCGGCAGCGCGATTGCAATAAATCCCCGTGCGATATTCAAACGGAAGAGCAGGTCAACCATCGCAAGGACACCGAACAGTGCAAGGCACGCGGTGACGACGCGGCTGTACTCCTGCGAGCCTGACCCTACAATTCGCCGGTCAAGTGTCTGGAACGCGCGCAGCGACAGGAGCCAACCGATGGCCAGGACAACCGACACGAGACTCGCCGGCGCCTGCACGGAACCGTTGGGGGCAAGTGCGCTCTCGGCACCAAAACGCACAAACTGAGCGAGCAGGACCGAAGCTGCAACAATCAGTGCGTCACTCCACGCGAGCCGAACCACGTAGCCGTGAATCCAGGAACGCGAACGTTCCCGCGCCCTGCTGGCGAAGCGCAGTCGCAGGGGCACACGGTCCGAACTCCGTCCCAAAGCGGCATCGGCCGGACGATGGGCCACAGCCAACCTCCCAAAACAAAACTGATGAACTCGAAGGCGGCGATCGGCCCCTACGCCCAACCACCAGAGCGTCGACGACGCCCGCCCGCAATTGGCTTCGCGGATGTTAGCGAGCGTATTTCAGACCGGTCATATGTACAACTTGAACGCTTTTGTAGTCCAGGCGGACGACACTTCAGGTTACTATTTTGTAGGAACGTCCAGCTAGCAAAGACGGGTCGCCCCTACGGGCCTATCCACTGTGACTCGATCCACACGTCAGACCCGTCTCGTAGTCACTAGGGACCAAAGCCCCTAGTGAAATATGCTGCGCGGCAGGCGTTTCAGCAGGCCAAACCACATCGCACGGATAGTGACGGATCTCATAGATCGTCGCCAGCTACGGATTCGGACGTTGTCGCAATGCACCTTCCTTCGATGACAAGCCCCCAGATCGGGGGACAAAACCGCACAGACTTAGTTTCTCTAAACAGTTACGGGAACTATCAAATGTCCGAATTCCGGCGCGCTCGAGTCTCATTTGTCTCAAATACTCGAAGCTCGGGCCAGAATTGGTTTCTGTAGCGTGAACAGCCCGTTGGCTGCGCGTTGCGACGGCCCCAGGTTCTCCAGCCAACCCGGCGACAGCAAGAATGACTGAGTGATCGATAACGTGAGGCCGAGAGAGCAAGGTGCCAGACTCCCGCGTCGCACGTTCTTAATGGCCACGCTAGCGACGGCGATGGCCGGGGTTACTTCGTGCAGTGTAGACAGTCATCCACAGCAGCAACCGCTTGGTCATCGGCGGTCCTGGGGAGCGTTCATGCCGACAGTGACTGATACAGGTCAGCCAACGTTCAGCTCGATTGCCCGACTTGAATCTCTCGCCGGTTACAAGCCTTATTTAGTGCACCTATTCGCAGCAATCCCAGATTCACTACCCGTCGCGACCCTCGATCTCATACGCGGCAGTGAGGCAACCCCCATCCTGACTCTTGAACCTTGGGACCCCAGCAAAGGAAGCGACCAGTCCTTCTTCTCACTCGCGACCATCGCTGCTGGTCAACACGATTCGGACTTGTCCCGTTGGGGAGCACAGTTGGCAGCGTGGCCCTATCCAGTTCTGCTCAGGTTCGCGCAAGAGATGAACGGAACCTGGTATCCATGGTCGATAGGAACCAGCCAGAACACGTCCGACGACTACCGCGCCGCCTGGTCGCGAATGCATGCGATCATCAGAGACAAGGCACCGCACGTTCAGTTCGTGTGGGCGCCAAATGCAATCACTGAGGGCACTCGAGACTTCACCGATTGCTACCCCGGAGACGGTGTCGTGGATTACCTCGGCCTGGACGGTTACAACTGGGGTCAGTCACCAGGCCACCAATGGCAGTCCGCCCATAAGCTCTTCTCCGAAAGTCTCGAGGTACTGGGCAAGTTGAGCTCGAACCGTCCCACGCTTATCACTGAAGTTGGGTGCGCCGACGGCACTACCCCGAATCTCAAAGCGGAGTGGATTACAGACTTTTTCCGAGTCATCGAATCTGCACCGAATGTCCTCGGCTTTATCTGGTTCCAGATGGACAAGGAGCGTGACTGGCGGTTCAATTCGTCGCCTGCCAGCACCGAAAGCTTTCGGAGCGGACTTGCGCGTTGGATGAGTAGCGGCCCGCAGGGTTGAGGGTCGCCCGGCACTGTCGGCACCACCAGGTTGCGTGAGTATCAACGGCAGGGATACTGGTGCGATGCCCGCCCAGCCCGTCGACCCATCTGTGTTCCATGCGTTGGTCCTGCTGAACCTCCTGTTTGTCACGGGCGCGTGGTGCCTGGCGCGTCCTACTTACTGCGCGGCTGGGGTCATGGCTGCCCTTTCGGCCGCATGGTTCATGTGGAACGGGCCGATCGAGGGACGGGTGCTGATCTCGATTAACATCGATCACGGGTTCACCGAGTCGGACATTCTGTCGATACTCGGAGTGGGCATTGCCGCAATCACTTTCACGCGCACCCAGGAACGGCGGCGGTACGAGGAGTAGGGGCTTGGTTGGTCTGGTCTCTAGCCCTTCGAGGCTCCTCGCTAGCGCTCGTCACACCTCAGGGAGCGACGGGACCTCCTCGCTAGCGTTCGTCGCACCTCAGGGAGCGATGGGGGCCTCCTGCTAACGCTCGTCGCACCTCAGGGAGCAATACCGGCGCTCGCCATAGCTTGCCGCAGGGGGCTGCGAGAAGGTTCAAGCGGTCTGCTCGCCAGCCCTTCGAGGCTCCTCGCTAGCGCTCGTCGCACCTCAGGGAGCGATGGGGGTGTCAACGGCCAGTTTGATGTCCCCGCTGGTGGCCAGGTAAAAGTCCCCACCCTGTGCGGGATGTTCTAGGTGGGTGGTACCTCCGTTCGGTGTGTCATGCGGTAGGAGTCGCCGTCGGTGATGACGATGGTGGCGTGGTGTAGGAGCCGGTCGAGGATGCTGGCGGCGGTGGTGTGTTCGGGCAGGAATCGTCCCCATTGTTCGAAGGGCCAGTGGCTGGCGATCGCGAGAGAGCGGCGTTCGTAGGCGCCGGCGACGAGCCGGAACAGTAGTTGGGTGCCGGTGTCGTCGAGTGGTGCGAATCCGATCTCGTCGAGGATGAGCAGATCTTGGCGTAGCAGGGTGTCGATGGTTTTGCCGACGGTGTTGTCGGCCAGTCCGCGATACAGGGTCTCCACGAGGTCGGCGGCGGTGAAGTACCGCACTTTGTGTCCGGCGTGTACTGCGGCGATCCCCAGCCCGATCAGGGTGTGACTCTTGCCAGTCCCGGCTGGGCCGATCAAGGCCAGATTGTGTTGGGCTCGAACCCATTCCAGTGAGGATAGGTATTCGAAGGTGTTGGCCGGGATGGAGGATGCGGCCACGTCGAACGATTCCAGGGTTTTGGTGACCGGGAACCCGGCAGCTTTGAGTCGGTTGCGGATGTTGGAGGCATCACGAGCGGCGATCTCGGCTTCGACCAGGGTCCGCAGCACTTCTTCGGGTGTCCATCGCTGGGTTTTCGCGGTGAGCAGTACCTCGGGTGCGGTGCGGCGGATCGAGGCGAGCTTCAATCGGCGTAGCGCTTGGTCGAGGTCGGCCGGTAGTGGCGGCACTGTTGGTGCAACTGATGTCGATGTTGTGGTGGTCATGACACCTCCTTGTCGCCGGCGCCGAGCTTGTAGGCATCCAGCGAGCGGGTGGGCGCGGTAGGCAGGTGCCCGAGCAGTGCTGTGCCGGCCGGTCGCGGGTTGGGGGTGCCGGCTCCGGCATCGAGGATCGAACGCACATCGGCGGCCTTGAACCGTCGGAATGCCACCGCCCTGGTCAGGGCGGTGAGCACCTGTTCGTGGCCGTGGGAGGTGACGAGCCCGAGGATGTCGTCGAGTTCACCGCTTAGGCGGGTGTTACCGATCGCGGCGGCACCGACCAGGAACTGCTCAGCAACCTCACCGAGAGCGCAGAACTGCTTCTCTGCTGCGGTTTTGGGTCGTGGTGCACGACTGGGCGGTGTGCGTGGCCCGCCGTAGTGGTCATCGTTGAGGACGACCTCTCCGGGTGCGGCCAGCAGATGTTCGGCGATCACCTCGCCTGAGGCGGGTTCGGCGATCAGGAGCCGTTCACCGTCCTGGATGAGGGTCACGGTGGTGCCGATGAGCCGGTTGGGTACCGAGTAGCGGGCCGAGGCGTACCGGATACATGAGAGGCGATCGACCTTTCGGGTGACCGGCGGTGGGCCGACTTGGGCCCGCAGAGATGGCAACGTCGACAGCACTTCTCGTTCCACATCGAGTTGCTCAGCAGGCACGCACAGTGTGTCGCTGTGGCGGCGGGTGTTGACCTCGACACACCAGTCCCGCGCGGCCCGGTTCGCTGCGTGCACATCCAGCTGCACGTCGTCACGACCAGCGGCGATCTTGGCTTCGGTCCACAACGGTTGCGCCAGATCTGACTGCGCGTACCCGCAGAGGTTCTCCACGATCCCTTTCGATTCCGGATCGGCGCCGTGACAGAAATCCGGGGCGAACCCGTAGTGGGTGGCAAACCGCACATACGAGGGGGTGGGTACGACGACGTTGGCGACGACTCCACCTTTGAGGCAGCCCATCCGATCAGCGAGTACCTTGTTGGGTACTCCACCGATCTCCTCAAAGGCTTCAGCGATGAATCCGAGTGTGGTGGTGGATGTTTCATTGGTGGCGAACCGAACGAACCGCCAGCGTGAGAACGCCAACACCGCGCAGAACATGTGCAGGCCGCCGATCACGGCCCAATCGATGACCAGGTAGTCACCCGGAGCCCACACTGCCGGGCGACGCCCACGATGGTGATCACGGCGCCACTGTGTTTTCTCCTGGGCGACGAGACGACGGAAGTTGCGGGCCGAGCCTGCATAGCCCGCCGCTCGCGCTACTGGTAGCAGACGTTTGGCGGTGATCCGGCCGTGTGACCGCTCGACTCTCTCGGCGACCAGCTCGGCGACGGTGTCGTAGTTGCGGGCCCGTTCCTTGCGATCGGGTGGTTGATCGTCGGCCTCGAACCGGTCGACCACACGTTTGACGGTCTTGTGGGTGGTGCCGCACACCTCGGCTGCGGCGCGATAGCTTCCGAGTTCTCGGTAAGCAGAAATGATGTCCATACGGTCCTTCGCAGACTTCAATGGAACTCCCAGGCGGTGATGGTGATCGGTTGGCACCTTCACCGTCATCGCCTGGGCCCTCAGTTCCGGGTCGACACGACGAACACAGGGTGGGGACTTTTATCTGGCCACCAGCGGGGACCTCGACCTGGCCACCAGTGGGGACTTTCTCATGGCCATGGACAGGGGGGCTCCTCGCTGCGCTCGTCGCCTACTCAACCAGCTTTATCGCGCGTTGTAGTCGAACCTCTGCTTGTCCAGCTGCGCGCGGAGCGCCGGCTCGAGGACCCGCGCGGCGGTGGCGGTCAGGTGCGAGTCGTCGCGGTAGAAGAGAATCTTGTTGTGCGCGGCGAAACACGAGTTGCCCTCGCACAGCAGGTCGTTAACGCTGACCGTTGTCACGTCCTGGTATTCGTCACGTGACACGACGTCGGTGATCGGCTCGATGCGCGGGTAGTCGTCGAAGTTGAACTCGCACTTGGTCCAGTCGTCCATCGAGCCGGAGATGCAGTCGGCCACCTGGAAACCCGGGTAGGGCGTGTCGGCGATGTAGACGAGCTTGGCGCCGGTGTTCCGCAGCTGGATCATCGTGTGCGTCCACGCGGCCTCGGAGACCACACGGTCCGGCACATACGTCGACAGCGACGAGACGAAGATGATCCGCGGACCCACCTCAGCGATGCGCTTCAGCGTCTCCTCGCGCCACTCCTGGCAGTCCGGCTTCACGTACGGGTCCGGGATGCGAGGCTGCGGCCGCAGGTGCTGGGCTGGGCAGGCGGCCTTGGTGAACTGGTGGATGCGCCAGCCGTGGTCGGCGCCGAGGTTGCGGATCGCCTGCGCCCACTGGTCGGCGTGACTGTCGCCGAAGAGCACCACCGGGATGCCGTCGGCCGGACCGAAGACGCAGTCGGTGCGGGGCGCGGTGTCCCCCACCGGGATCAGGCACTCGAACGGTTCGGGCCGGTCGTCGAACGCCTGGAACGGATTGGGCGTCACCGGGCCGGACTGCTCACCGCTGTCGGTCCCGAACACCGACTGATACGTGAGCGACGCGTTCGCGACGGTGTCGCGGCTGGCCACCTGCACGGTGATCACGCCGGCGGTCATCGTGACCGCCAGGGCTGCGACGACGCCGGTCAGGCCCAGCGAGATCGACGCCGAGTCATTGCGTTTGAGCTCGCGGTTACGCAGCAGCGGTTCCTCGAACAGCAGCGTCGAGATGGTCGCGAGCACCAGCGATCCCGCCGACACGGCCAGTAACACCGGCCAGCTCGACGACCCGACGACCGCCTCATACAGCACGATCGCCGGCCAATGCCACAGGTACCAGGCATACGAGACCCGACCGAGGAACTTCAGCGGCGGCGTCGCCAGCAGCCGTCCGACGAACAGCGAACCCGTTCCCACGGCACAACCGGAGGCGATGACAAGGGCGGCACCCGCGGTCGGGAGCAGCGCCGCGGTACCGGGATACGGCGTGTGGGCGTTCACGATGAACCCTGCGACGACGATGCCGGCCAAGCCCGCCCAACCCAGCACGAGGACAACGGGATTGATCGCGCGGAGGCCACCGAGGCGTGCGAGAGCCGGCGTCCCGATGGCCACGAGGCCGCCCACGCCGAACTGCCAGGCGCGGGTGTAGGTGGCCATGTAGGCGGTCGCGGGATCGGTGGGCGTCAGCACGATCGCCCACACCAGCGACGCCACGCTGACCAGCAGCACCGCGATCCCGACCGACCAGCGGACCGAGAGGTGTTCGCGCAGCCGCGTCCGGGTCGCCAGCGCACCGGCGCCGATCACCAGGAACGGCCAGATGAAGTACAGCTGGGCCTCGATGGCCAGCGACCAGAAGTGTGTCGCCAGGCTGCCGTCGATCGCGCCGGCCAGGTAGTCGGCGTTCTGCTCGATGAAATGCCAGTTCGCCAATTGCGCTGCCGCGGCGAGCAGATCGAGCGCCTGCTTGAACACCTTGAGCAGAGGCATGAAGATCGCGGCGCCGATGATCGACACTACGATGACCAGCGCGGCCGGCGGGATGATGCGGCGGGCGCGCCGGGCGAAGAAGCCGCGCAACGAGATCCGTTCGTGGCGCTCGTACTCGCGGACCAGCAGCCCGGTTATCAGGAATCCGGAGATCACGAAGAAGACGTCGACACCGACGAACCCGCCGGTCAGGTACGGGACGTGCGAGTGGAACAGGACCACGAGCAGCACCGCGATACCGCGCAGGCCGGCGATGTCGTCGAAGAATGTTGTGGGCGCGACCCGCATCGGCGAGGTCGGCGCCGCGTCGGGCTCCACCTGCAACGCACGCATCGGCTGGGTCGGGGCTTCGTACGGCATCAGCCCGCCCTGCCGATCACTTGGTGTCCCACGGGAGCATGATGTCGAAAAAGCCGAGCGCCAGCGCCGCGATGAACAGGATCACCAGCGTGTAGCCGACGACCTCCCACGCCGAGATGCGATTCCAGTTCGTCGGGTTGGGGCGCTCGGGATGGGCTACGGGGCGCGTGTCGTCGGGTTCGGGACCGAACGCCGTCATGCTGCGATCTCCTCTGGTTCGACCTCAGCCACGCGCGAACAACGCCGCGGCAGCAGGATCTTCACGAACTCGACGAACAGCGGCAACGCCAGGTAGGTGTAGGCGAGCATCAGGCCGACCATCATCCAGAACTGGGCCAGCCCGTACTCCATCACGTCCCAGACGATGGACACCCAGAACGCGACCAACGACGCCCCGAGCACCGTGGCGCCGAGCCAGGAGATGGAGCGGGCCAGCGAGTTCGACTGGCCGATCACGCCGGTCGGCACCCAGCCGATCTCACGGCCGACGATCTTGTGCCAGATCGCCACCGCATGCGCGTAGCTGTAGGCCATCTGGATACGGAGCACCTCGAAACGCCAGCGGGTACGCGACACCAGCGGGAACAGCACCACATACACCCACAAGCCGAGCAGGAACGGGACCAGCTGCGCGGGCCGCACATCCTCGGGATAGAAGACCGCCATGATCACGCCCGGCAGGAAGAGCAGGAAGACGTTCATCGCGGTGGTGATGTAGTACAGGACGCCGGCCCACCGGGCGATGCGTTGCCTGAAAGTGCCCTTCGAGACGGCCCTCCGCAAGCTCCGGGCCTCCTCAGGGAGCGAAGGGAAATGCGGTGTTTGCAGTCCGGGGAGCGCGCGCACGCGCGTCAACGTCCCCTGACACCAGCGGTACTGCTGGTTGAGGAAGCCCGCGAGATCCGACGGGCACAGTCCGCGCGACAACACCACCGGCACATAGCGGATCGTGTAGCCGGCCTGCTGCAGGTGACGTCCGGTGTGCAGATCTTCACTGTGCTCGATCGCGGCGAAACCACCGACCCGGTCGATCGCGCTGCGCCGATAGATCGCCGACGTCCCGACGCAGTTGGCCGCGCCGATCCGATCACGCGACGGCAGCACCCAGCGATAGAAGAATTCCTGCGTCGCGCCGGCGGTGCGTTGAATCCAGTTCATCGACTCGGTGGTGGCGAAGCATTGCGGACTCTGCACGATCGCAACCTGAGGGTCGTCCAAATAGGGGACCAGATGGCCGAGAAAATCGGGGCGGGGACAGAAATCGGCGTCGAAGATGACGATGAATTCCCCATGGCTGATCCGAGACGCATGTCGCAGATTGCCGGCCTTACGGAGGTGCCCGCGGTCGGGGCGGACCGCATAGTCGAAACCGAAAGATGCTGCCAGATCGTGAACTTCCTCGCGTGCCGCGTCGTCGAGGACGTAGACGAACAGCTTCCCGGGCCAGTTCATCGCGACGACATGCTCATAGGTGTTGCGCAGGATTTCCAGACTCTCACCACAGGTGGGCAGAAAGACGTCGACGCTCGGATATCGGCCGTCGGGCGGATTCCAGGAAGTCACGCGCTCCTGATGCGACGACCATGTCACCCGCCGTTTGTTCATGCCGGTCAACAATGAAAATGTGTTCCCGATCACATTCGCTACAAGAATGACGAGAACCGGCGTGAGCCATGGATGGGTCGTCGCGAATGCGACAAGTGAGACGGCGACCAGCACGAACGCGGCTGTCAGAACCAGCTGAATCCAGCGCATCTGCGGACCGAGATATTCGTAGACCTCGTCGTCGTCCGGCGCGGACACGGCCAGCGGGTTATGCTGCGGCGCAGGAGGTTCAGCGTGGCGTCGAGTACTCGGCACGCGCGCCTTATCGACGTCGACCAGCACCGGCCCATCAGCCGATGACACACCTGTTCTCCGAACCCCGACGGATAACTCCACCCACCCAGAATCATTCAACGAATACGTCGACGCAAACCGCCCGAATCGACGGGTTACCGTTCTCGGGTGAATTCCAGGTGGGGGCGAGTGCGGTACGTCGGCGTATGTGTCGCCGTCGTGTCCGTTTTCGGGATGGGGATCTCGGCATGCGCGTCGACGTCGGGGGGCGATTCGACGGCCGGAACGCCGAGTTCGACGGCGTCGTCGACGAGCGTCGTGCTGAGCGCGGAGGCGGTCGAGCAGCGCGGGGAGATTGTTCGGACGGACGACGCTCCCGACTCCTGGTCATTGCCATACGGCACCGTCGCCAAACGACTGGTCTATCGGTCCACTTCCGGCGTCGACGGGTCGACGACCTCGGTGAGCGGGGCGGTTTTCGTTCCCGATTCCACTCCCCCGGCCGGCGGCTGGCCGCTGATCGCCTATGCGCACGGAACCACCGGCATCACCCCCGACTGCGCGCCGTCGGACCAGGCGGACATGTTCGGTGATCTGACCGCGGTCCAGGATTTCCTCGACGCGGGATATGCCGTGGTCACCACCGATTACCAGGGACTCGGCACGCGTACCGGTCGTCAGGCGCCGCACCCGTATCTCGAACCGCGCACCGCCGCATTCAACGTCATCGACGCGGCCCGCGCGGCCCAGTCCGCAGGTCTCGGTATCAGTCCGCGCTGGCTGGCCGCAGGCCGCTCGCAGGGTGGCGCGGCGGTCTGGTCGACCGCCGAGGAGTTCGCCGGCTACGGCGGCGAAAGTGGCGAACTACTGGGCGTCGTGGCCGTCGCGCCACTGCTCGATCCCCGGTACTTCGCGACGCGCGCACAGGAGAACACCCTCACGCGCGCCCAGCAGCACCTGTATCCGCTGGTGGTGCACGGGGTCTCGCAGGCCGACCCGGCGGTGAAATCCGGCGACCACCTCTCCGCGCTGAACAGCTCCGCGGTGCCGGTGTGCGGCGATGACCGCACCGCGGTGTCGTTGCTGTCGGTGCCCGCGGATACCTCGCTGGGCGCCGTGACGCCGGCAGCCGCCCAGACCCTGCACGCGCGCCTCGCGGCCTACACCCTCCCCCGCACCGCGACGAAGGTGCCGATCCTGGCGGTCTACGGGGCGGCCGACAATGTCATCCCTCTCGATGTGATGGAAGACACACTTCGACGCGCATGCGAGGCCGGGGATCGGGTACTGAGTGTTCGGCAAGAACAGCAGGGGCATATCGTCAACCCTGGTCCCGCTATGGCGACCTGGGTCCGCGACCGAGTTGCTGGATTGCCCGCACCGAGTAATTGTTGAAACAAACGAGCCCGACGCCTCGCGCGTGGCCGGTAAATGGCCGCTATGGTGACAAAGTCGCTAGACGAGAAACGCGGGTTGGGAGACTTGTTACATGTTCAATGCCGTAAAGCGCATTGCCGGTTCTGCACCGATCTGGGCTTGGATCGTCATGGTCGTGTGTGCGCTGGTGCTCGTCGTCGGTCTCGTCGTGTCGAGTAATCGAACCGCTCCGACGTCGGACGCGACGGCAGCAATGACCCCGACCAGCTCGACCCCGCTCGAGCAGCCCGCCACCCTTGCCTTCATGGAAGATGCCAAGGCGCATGCGGCTGAGCCGAGAACAATTGTGCTGCTCGGTGATTCGACCGGTGCCGCCCGCGACGGCTGGGCACCCAAGGTCGGCACCGCGATCAGCCAGACCCTCCAGCGGCCGATGGCCACCAAATTCTGGAACACCACGACCAACGATTACGGCGCAATGGTCGGACTCGGCGACGGCCCGAACGGCCCGATCGGATTCTGGAATGGCAGCGCTTCCGGGAAAGACGCGAACTACGCGCTCGAAAATCTCGACAAGATGATTCCCGCGGATGCCTCGCCGGATCTGATCATGCTCAATTTCGGACATACGCAGGATCCGAAGACCGCGCTCGCCGAACAACTGCAGCCGCTCATCGCTCAGCTCCGCAAGGAATACCCGAACGCCGACCTCGTCGCGATCAAGCAGAGCCCGGCGCAGGGCAAGAACACCGGTGAACAGACCGCCGGCTTCGCGTCGGCCATGGACGCCGAGGGCATCCAGGTGATCGACGTCTACTCCGCCTTCCCCACCGACGACGCGTCGCTGGCGCCGCTGCTGAAGGACACCGTCAACCCGAGCCCTGCCGGACAGCAGATCTGGACGACGACGGTTCTCAAGGCCTTCGAAGTCCAGGCGTAGGTTCACGCGTCACAACGGCCACTCTTCACGCGGTGCAGGTTCGTCTGACCCAGCGTGCCTATCGTGCCCCTCTGGCGGAAGCCTGCCGACTCACGCGGAACGCGCGTACTGCGACAGGCCTTCTCAAAACCAGTGCCACCGAACGAAATTCGTAGCGCCTACGGGTGTACCACCGACGAGCTCGACGACCTCGCTCAATCCGCTTTCGGGTCGCCTCTTCGGCGGCGTCGTCGAGCGACGTAAAGAGTCCGTAGTCTGCCCGTATCCGTCGAATCTGCGTGGCATGTGGGGAGTACGCGGGCAAAGGAAGGCCGGCGAGGCGGTACACCGGTTGCCGGAAGTCGTGGGCTGTGAGCAACGCGAGCCAGGCCCAGATAAGCATCCCCAGCGCGAACAGGACCGCCAGTACCCGCGACGAAGCCGTCAGCACGCCGGGTACGAGAGCGCCGACAAAATAGGCGCTACCGATCAAGGCGCTACCCCAGCCAATAGTGGAGAACACAAATGCGCGCCCGCGCTGAGGACGGGGCAGCGTGATCATGTCGAATCGACGCAGAGCCTCGGCCCAGCGATAACGCTGCTTGAGCGACGCAACGGCGGGATCGACATCGTCATCAGGCAGCAACGCCATCAGTTGCTCTACCTGTTCATAGTGCGATCGGCGTTGCTTCTGCCGAATGTACAAGGCCCCCAGCGCAGAGAACGCCGGGACGAGCGCAGCGAGAAGCCCCACATAGAATTGCGGGTCGACAGGAATTGCCACCCTGAACTCCCTTCGGATGGGGGACATCCCCCGTATCCGCTCTGCCAGATGAGGACGCGAGACTAACAAGCGACTCCGACAGATCACCTGTCGAGCGTCCCGGAGGAACCACAAGTTGAAGGTCGCAGAACGGTGCGTCAGTGTTGCGAGTTGCTTTCGCATTGCGAAAGACGTTGTCATACCGCTGGTTTGACCGAGACGTCGACTGTGGAAAAACCTGGCGTTCGAACATATGTTCGTGTACCTTGGAGTCATGGCGGAGCTCACCACACCTCTCGACCACCTCATCGATCAAAACGGTCGGTGTGTGGTTCCCCCGGAATCGTGGAGGACTCCTCTATGCGGCTTCGGGCTCGGTGACTGCGGTGTTCTCGTAGTCGACC
>NZ_WXYI01000040.1:0-5735 GCF_009872315.1 Gordonia sp. YY1
ACCTCAAATAGAACGTTGTTTTCATATGGTCTGTTAAGAAACATCGCTATCTTCTCGTCCGGCATACGGCAAGCTAACCAGTTTTCTCCCAACTCCGTTGTTTTCTTGTCGTCCTGCAAAATCCAGACTTCATCCAGGCCGGGGCCGAACCTGGCTTGATACTCCTTACCCACCGTGAACAGCGGAATAAGTGGCCCGTAACCAGCATGGGTGCAAATCACTGTTACTGTTTCAACCATGACAGGTCTTCCAGTTGGTTGGCGAAGATGTGCCAGACGTGGCTTTTCGGCGTGCGCTTCATGAGTTTGTGCGCCTTGCGTGCCATGCGCTTGTAATCGCGTGTTGTTAGTTTCATCGGATCGGCAACGAACGATTCAACCATCAAGCCTTCGAAATGGTATTCGTGAAACCATGTTGGGCTATAGTCCCGGCTATTCTGGAAGTGGGTCATATTCCGAAACGGATGCTCATCGCTATGAAGGCGCTGACCTCGATCTCCAAGGTAGAATGCGCCGCGCATCTTGCCGTCATTGTCAACGTGCAAAAGGTGAATGCGGCTTTTCTTGCCTTCGAAGTTGGTTCCGACGATGGCGACAACCGCGTTTTTGACGATCTGCTTCATGGTGTATCTCCGTTGTTTGGTGTGTGGTCATTATGCCCGATCCATTGATCGGGCGTTTAGCTATTCGTGCTATTTCAGGCCGCGAAGGTCAATCTTCGATTTTGCCCAATCAGGGAAGAGAGCCATTGCCCCGATTTGGTCTATCCTGTTTTTTGCCTTTCCCCAGTCGCTCCATGCGTCATCCTGGTCTCCAATAATTCGAACCTCTTCGGCTGTAGACTCATAGGCCCAAATTGCACCGTCGGCATCAATGGCGATCGTGTTAGCCCAAATCGGCACGTCAATCGACTGCGTGTCGTCGGGGTCGGTAATGTTAAGCTGGAATGCAACAACCATCCTCTTCTTGATGGTTGCCACCACTTGCTTTTTTGACTTAATTTCGTGAATCATTGCGCTCTCCTTACAGAAACATTCCGGCCAGGCGCAGGCGGTTGATGATATCGTCACGCTTGACGCGGAGGCCGTCATAGTAGTCTTCTAGTTGGGGATCCCATGACGGCAGTTCAAGCATTGCTTTCATCTCATCGCAGGCTACTTTAAGCGCGTTGAAGTTCTGCTCGACGGCGCGACGGTGGGCTGCTGCGTTCAGTTCGTTGTTGTGGTTGCCAATCATGTTTTTGCTCCTCTGTTTCGATGGGGTAATAATAACGCATTGCCCCGATCGAGTTTTAGCAAAAAGTGCTATTCGTGCCTTTTGAACTCGTGAACCTGGTTCCCGCCGGAATGGTCGGCAATATCCACGCGATCGCAGGTGACGTAAAAGCCGAGAATGACGGTGAAGCGCCACTTGCCGCACCAGTGGAAGTATACGCCGTGCTCGCCGCCCTGGACGGCTTTGGTTGATGAGTATGGGATCGGCATCCCGGCGAAGGTGCGAAGTTTTGTTGTTGCTGAAAATCGTGGCATTGCCAATCCTCCTGGCGTGAGCCGTGTTGATGGTTGGAATATAGCGCCCCCGAAGCGGCTCTATTGTGATTATTTGCCCTGGCGTGCAAGGTAGAGCTCTTTGAGTTTCTGCCAGTGCCAGCGCATGACGTGTTCGTTATGGTAGTTGCTGGTTGAATATGGATTCTTCTTGCTCATCTTCATCTCCCGGCTGCTTACTTGATACGAACTTCAACATCAATGTCGGACTGCGGCGCGAAGAGTTGCGCCTTTCCATTAACGCGAATTGTGAGAATGTTCGCCTTGCGATCTGCTGCGAGAACCAGGCGAAACTTGCCAGCAAACTTAACCATCATGCCCGGCTTAACTTCGCTCATCTTGATAACCTTATCCATCTTCATCACCTCAGTTCGTTGTCGATGGGTAAATAATACCGGATCTCGCCATCGGCGTTTTGGCAAAAAGTGCTATCTTTCCACCTCGTGCATATCGCCAACTGAAAGATAATAAGCGATATCAAGTCGGCTCATTGTGGGGTGGGGCCAGCCGCATTCATGCCAAATAACATCGCCCTCGCCTTTAGTCCACATAGTTTCGCCATCCCAGCGCCAAAGGCGGTTGTTGAGGCGCGATCCGTAGACCGCGCCAGGTTTTACATCGCTCGCCTTAAAATTCATAATCGACAACCCCGAACTCGTTAACGATCTGCGCCTTGTAAAAGCCACTGTTTGCCGCCAGGTTGTAGCAAGCCGCCACGGTCTCGAACTCGCGCACTTCTGGCTTGCTGCTTTCGTGTTCCCAGGTAATCAGAGTAATCATTTCGGTTTCCTCATTCGTTGTCGATGAAGAGATAATACCCTATCTCCCTGACCGGGTTTTAACAAAAAGTGCTACTTGTTGCTCAGGTGGATGATAAATGCCGCCAGGAGCAATCCGCAATTAACACCGATGGAAAACAGGATAAAGGCGCTCATTGTGGATAATCCAGGCTAATGATGTTGTCGGCCTCATCGGCCATCATAGCCAGGACGTTCGACGCGCCGATGAATTCCGGTTTCGTAACAGCCTCGCCTGTCTCGGTGATATGCTGAATGTAAGATTCAGATTCCGGAAGAAATGACATTACAAGCAAGTCGGCTGTAACGCATTCCAGGGCGGTTGGATTTTCGTCGTCCGATGCAGTGGCAATGGCTGCGATAACCTCCTGCTCGCTGATTGGCGTGTCTCCCAGGCGCATCGGTGCCGCCGGGTCGTTTTGGTCTGGATATAGCTTCATACTCTCCTCCATAGTTTTAGTGCTTCTTCTTTTGTGATGATGATTGCGCTACCTTTGTGGAACCATATCACGGAGTCATCCTTAAACCTGTAGGTCAAGGAGTCCGGTGCACGGTAGCAATATTTTACAGCTTGCTGGAGTGCAACCCGATCCATTGTTTTTATCATGCCCCTATATTGCCGCATGAGTGTTTGGGCTATTGAAGTCTTACTCTTCATGACTGGACTCCTGGCTGATATCGCTGGCGGTCAATCCAAGATCGATAGCCGCACACAGATTTGCCTTGTAAATCCCGGTCAGGGCATCCCCGGCGAAGTCTACGGCAAGAGCGGCCACTAAACCTTTAATCCTTTCCCGCTCCTCCTTCCGGATCGAATCCTCATGACTTTTCGCCACCGCCTCCTTCGACAAGTCTTCTGCGATCGTGATGTGGTAGAACCCATTCACAACGCGCCTGCTGATTTTCTCCCCTGGTTTTGCGAACCGCTTCAGTGCGCTTGAGATCGTCGAGTCGTACAGTCCACTCCCCCTGGTGGCAAGGCGGTACTCTGAATCGCTGATAAGCAGATCGTGACCCGCAGCAATGAATCTCGCCCGCAGGTACTCACCGCCTCCCCAGGCTTTGTCGTATGCCTCTTTGATAATCGCTTCTATCTGCTCGCGGTCTTCGCCAGTGACATCCATCCGCTTTCTTGCTGCCGACTTTGCCAGGTCGAGCAACTCGCCGGGATCGGTGATTTCGATCCTGTCCTGTGCCTTTGGTCTCGCCATTTTTGTGGCTCCTTTGTGGTTTTGTTAAAGTTTGTGGTTAGATTGGTGTAAGCTCAATCATACGTGAATAATACCCCATCAAAGCCTTGTGTCAACTGCGTTTGCCGTTTTTGTGGTAACTCGGTAACTAACCCCCTTATATATGCCCCTTTATATATTTCACGACGGCGGCGCGGAACATCAAAAATTTTTTGGCGCGGCAGCGAACGAGTAAGCCAGCACGCGGATAAATCTTACCACAAAGAGAAATAGATATAGGTATATAATAATAATACTCTTATTTTATATATACTTACGTATATTCTATATGTATTTATTGTTCATTTTTTGCGCGGATTTCCGGTAAGATTTTTCCCGCCACAAAGCAACCCCATAAAACCACATAACCACAAAGCCGCCACAAATAGCTGCCTGTTTTGACCGCTTCGAGCGGCAAATTGCGTGCATGGTGCATACATTTATGCAATTCGTTGCAAATCCTGAAACACTCCCAAAATCATTGCACAGAATGAAACAATCAAAAGCAATCATGATTCGTCAAAACTAATCACCAGGGAATCAGGTGCAATCACAATCTATTACACTATTCCGAATCGGTTGAATAATCAGCAATCGCAGGAATAGCATTTTTTGTTAAAACCAACCCGATCGGCTTTGCTATGATGACTTCAACGAAACGAATTGAGCCAAAGGGGCCAAAGCTATGAAACTTCAACGCGAATCAATCAGGAGATTAACCATGAAAGCATTTGCGGATGTAGTCGTCGGTGATAAAATTCAATATGGCGCAAGCGATCTGTTCCGTACCGTAACCGATATCGAGAAGGGTCGCGGCGTCAATGGGTTTACTGTCTTCGTGGTGCTCGACGGCGTTGCACGCTTTGCGGTTGACGCTCGTGATTGGGTTTTCTTCATCGAGAAGGGCCAGGTATGAGGAAACGGCGGGCCGGGGAGGTGGTTTGCACCTGCGATGCTTACCCCTTCCCTCATCGAATGTTCGGCGGTTCATGCAATGGGATCGCCATTGTCATTGCCAGTGTTGGCGGTGCGGAGTGCCAGCATTGCCAGCTACTGAATAACGGTCGCTGCGAGGTGCTGGCGGGTATCGAGAACCCGATCGAATGCCATTACGTCGCCGACTTTATCCAACGAAACGAGGTTAAAATATAATGCGAACAGTTACCATTTCGAACAGCTTTTCCTACATCATCGGATCGCCGGAAGAGCGTATCAAGGCCATCCGCGACGAGGCGACCAATGAAGGGACTAACAAGTTTTACGCCGCTGCCGAAGCTGCGATCATGCACTATTACGGTCGTCACCCTGACGAATTCAATGCGGACAACACGCCGTTCGTTGTCATTAAACAGGCGGATGGTAGAACCTGGCAAATCAACGACAAGCAGACTGGCGAGTTTATTTTCGGATCGGTTCCGTGCCTGGTAGGTAGCAACGATGTTACCATTCAGGAACTCGGCGAGCATGAACCTCGCGTTCAGCGCACGATCTACATCAGCCAGGATTACGCGACCTGCGTTCCGGAGGTGAAATAATGAAGTACATGGGGAGTAAAGCAAGATTCAAAAAAAGAATTCTTGATGCGATGGGTCAGATTGGAAGCGTATACGTTGAACCGTTCGCTGGTGGCATGAATATGATCGATTGCGTAAAGGCCGATCGCAGAATTGCAAATGACGCAAACAAGTATGTAATAGCAATGTTTAAGGCCGTTGTTGATGGATGGGTTCCGCCAGAAATTTCACGGCATGAATATGCGGAGTTAAAAAACCTTAACGGAAGTGATGAAATGATCGGTTGGGCTGGAATAGGTTGTTCATATTCCGGAAAGTGGTTTGGTGGTTATGCTGGAATATGCCAGACAAGAGCCGGAGAAAGGAATTACCAAAAAGAAGCCTTGCGCTCAATAATTAATCAGGCAAGGTTATTGAGGGGAGTTGAGTTTTCAAGCGTAAGCTATTCTGATCTTGAGATACCAGATCACGCAACTGTTTACTGCGATCCACCATACCATGGAACAACTGGCTACGGTGTTGACTTTGATCATGTTGCGTTTTGGGATTGGGTCAGGGAAATTTCTAAAAGGTGCCGGGTTTTTGTGAGCGAGTATGCCGCGAGTGCTGATAGTGAGTGCATACTTGAAATTAACGCCAAAAGCTCTTT
>NZ_WXYI01000041.1:0-2476 GCF_009872315.1 Gordonia sp. YY1
AACGCGGGGTGGAGCAGCTCGGTAGCTCGCTGGGCTCATAACCCAGAGGTCGCAGGTTCAAATCCTGTCCCCGCTACCACCACAAGAACCCCCGCCCGGGACTCCCGGGCGGGGTTCTTGCTATGTGCCCCTTGTGGTGTGTGCGCAGCCGACGCGCGGGCGACGGCCCGGCCGGGCGCGGTGTCGAACTGGAGTTGCGCGGAGGTCGCGCGGTTGCGGGATGGGGAGTGGAACCAGGTCGGCCGGCGACGGTCCCCTGCCGATCGCGGGGATTCTCTACCGAATGTCGCGCGGCCCGCCGCAGTCGGGCATGCCGACCTAGGCGCCGATCCTCAATCACCCCGCTGACCTGGCGATTTGACGTTGGGGACCCACGTGCGTAACTTATGTCCAGTCAGCGCGCCACGGCGCCGCCCCGGAGGGCCTGAGAGGGTCTGATTGCGGGGAGTGGAGACCGGGTTTGTCGTTGGCCGCCCCTGAACTTTGTGGTTGAGACTTGGTGTCTCGGTCGCGTTGTGTGGGGTTGTCAGATCTCCTGGGTTCGTCAAATCTTCGGGTTTGCGGACTGGGGTTGGGGTCTGGTAGGCTGGAAGAGTTGCCCCGGAGACGGGGTTGCTGCGGAAAGTCAGAACAAGTCTGCTGGTGAAAGCCCTTGGCGGGGTGTGTATCTGGTGGGTGTGTGTTCTTTGAGAACTCGATAGTGTGATGATGAATTGTCTGATGCCATTATTGGCATCGAGCATTCTTTATGGATGTAGATGTTTGTTTTTGTGTGTGGCGCTCGGCCCCGTCTGGGTGCCACATGGTAGCTAGTTTTGGATTGGTCAGGTTTTGCTTTCCTGATTGTGTTGAAACGCTGGCCCTTTGGGTTGGTTTTGTTTCACTGTTTTTTCATGGAGAGTTTGATCCTGGCTCAGGACGAACGCTGGCGGCGTGCTTAACACATGCAAGTCGAACGGAAAGGCCCGCTTGCGGGTACTCGAGTGGCGAACGGGTGAGTAACACGTGGGTGATCTGCCCTGGACTCTGGGATAAGCCTGGGAAACTGGGTCTAATACCGGATATGACCTTACATCGCATGGTGTTTGGTGGAAAGCTTTTGCGGTTCAGGATGGGCCCGCGGCCTATCAGCTTGTTGGTGGGGTAATGGCCTACCAAGGCGACGACGGGTAGCCGACCTGAGAGGGTGATCGGCCACACTGGGACTGAGACACGGCCCAGACTCCTACGGGAGGCAGCAGTGGGGAATATTGCACAATGGGCGCAAGCCTGATGCAGCGACGCCGCGTGAGGGATGACGGCCTTCGGGTTGTAAACCTCTTTCACCAGGGACGAAGCGCAAGTGACGGTACCTGGAGAAGAAGCACCGGCCAACTACGTGCCAGCAGCCGCGGTAATACGTAGGGTGCGAGCGTTGTCCGGAATTACTGGGCGTAAAGAGCTCGTAGGCGGTTTGTCGCGTCGTCTGTGAAATTCTGCAACTCAATTGTAGGCGTGCAGGCGATACGGGCAGACTTGAGTACTACAGGGGAGACTGGAATTCCTGGTGTAGCGGTGAAATGCGCAGATATCAGGAGGAACACCGGTGGCGAAGGCGGGTCTCTGGGTAGTAACTGACGCTGAGGAGCGAAAGCGTGGGTAGCGAACAGGATTAGATACCCTGGTAGTCCACGCCGTAAACGGTGGGTACTAGGTGTGGGGCTCATTTCACGAGTTCCGTGCCGTAGCTAACGCATTAAGTACCCCGCCTGGGGAGTACGGCCGCAAGGCTAAAACTCAAAGGAATTGACGGGGGCCCGCACAAGCGGCGGAGCATGTGGATTAATTCGATGCAACGCGAAGAACCTTACCTGGGTTTGACATACACCAGAAAGCTGTAGAGATATAGCCCCCCTTGTGGTTGGTGTACAGGTGGTGCATGGCTGTCGTCAGCTCGTGTCGTGAGATGTTGGGTTAAGTCCCGCAACGAGCGCAACCCTTGTCCTGTATTGCCAGCGGGTTATGCCGGGGACTTGCAGGAGACTGCCGGGGTCAACTCGGAGGAAGGTGGGGATGACGTCAAGTCATCATGCCCCTTATGTCCAGGGCTTCACACATGCTACAATGGCTGGTACAGAGGGCTGCGATACCGTGAGGTGGAGCGAATCCCTTAAAGCCAGTCTCAGTTCGGATTGGGGTCTGCAACTCGACCCCATGAAGTCGGAGTCGCTAGTAATCGCAGATCAGCAACGCTGCGGTGAATACGTTCCCGGGCCTTGTACACACCGCCCGTCACGTCATGAAAGTCGGTAACACCCGAAGCCGGTGGCCTAACCCTTGTGGAGGGAGCTGTCGAAGGTGGGATCGGCGATTGGGACGAAGTCGTAACAAGGTAGCCGTACCGGAAGGTGCGGCTGGATCACCTCCTTTCTAAGGAGCACACAACATCACGTGTTTCTGCAGGCGTATGTTCTGCGGCGCGTGTGTGTTCGAGGGT
>NZ_WXYI01000041.1:2576-5184 GCF_009872315.1 Gordonia sp. YY1
AGTACCGTGAGGGAAAGGTGAAAAGTACCCCGGGAGGGGAGTGAAATAGTACCTGAAACCGGACGCTTACAATCCGTCAGAGCCTGCGCCTTCGGGGTGGGTGATGGCGTGCCTTTTGAAGAATGAGCCTGCGAGTTAGTGCTCGGTGGCGAGGTTAACCCGTGTGGGGTAGCCGTAGCGAAAGCGAGTCTGAATAGGGCGTTTGAGTCGCCGGGTCTAGACCCGAAGCGGAGTGATCTACCCATGGCCAGGGTGAAGCGACGGTAAGACGTCGTGGAGGCCCGAACCCACTTCAGTTGAAAATGGAGGGGATGAGCTGTGGGTAGGGGTGAAAGGCCAATCAAACTCCGTGATAGCTGGTTCTCCCCGAAATGCATTTAGGTGCAGCGTCACATGTTTCTTACCGGAGGTAGAGCTACTGGATGGCCGATGGGCCCCACAGGGTTACTGACGTCAGCCAAACTCCGAATGCCGGTAAGTGAGAGTGTGGCAGTGAGACTGCGGGCGATAAGGTTCGTAGTCGAGAGGGAAACAGCCCAGATCGCCGGCTAAGGCCCCTAAGCGTGTACTAAGTGGAAAAGGATGTGGGGTCGCGAAGACAACCAGGAGGTTGGCTTAGAAGCAGCCACCCTTGAAAGAGTGCGTAATAGCTCACTGGTCAAGTGATCCTGCGCCGACAATGTAGCGGGGCTCAAGTACACCGCCGAAGCCGCGGCACTCACACAATAGCCCGTTGGTTTTCTACGGAGAATCAACCAGGTGTGTGGGTGGGTAGGGGAGCGTCCTGCATCCGTGGAAGCCACAGAGTGATCTAGTGGTGGAGGGTGTGGGAGTGAGAATGCAGGCATGAGTAGCGAAAGCAGAGTGAGAAACTCTGCCGCCGAATGACCAAGGGTTCCTGGGCCAGGCTAATCCGCCCAGGGTGAGTCGGGACCTAAGGCGAGGCCGACAGGCGTAGTCGATGGACAACGGGTTGATATTCCCGTACCCGTGTATCCGCGCCCATGCTGAATCAGTTGTACTAACCATCCAGATCCCCCAGGAGCACCTTCGGGTGCCGGGTGGGGTGATGCATGGGACCTTGGCTGGTAGTAGGCAAGCGATGGGGTGACGCAGGAAGGTAGTGGGGCCAGTCAGTGGTTGTACTGGTGTAAGCCTGTAGGGCGTGTTCTAGGCAAATCCGGAACACATACAGCCTGAGAGGTGATGCGTAGCCGTTGCGGTGAATTCCATGATCCTATGCTGCCGAGAAAAGCCTCTAGTGAGTTGGTACACGGCCCGTACCCCAAACCAACACAGGTGGTCAGGTAGAGAATACTAAGGCGATCGAGAGAACTGTGGTTAAGGAACTCGGCAAAATGCCCCCGTAACTTCGGGAGAAGGGGGACCCATCCTGGTGACGAGATTTACTCTCTGAGCTGGTGTGGGTCGCAGAGACCAGAGAGAAGCGACTGTTTACTAAAAACACAGGTCCGTGCGAAGTCGTAAGACGATGTATACGGACTGACGCCTGCCCGGTGCTGGAAGGTTAAGAGGACCGGTTAGTTCCTTTCGGGGAGCGAAGCTGAGAATTTAAGCCCCAGTAAACGGCGGTGGTAACTATAACCATCCTAAGGTAGCGAAATTCCTTGTCGGGTAAGTTCCGACCTGCACGAATGGCGTAACGACTTCTCTGCTGTCTCAACCACAGACTCGGCGAAATTGCAGTACGAGTAAAGATGCTCGTTACGCGCGGCAGGACGAAAAGACCCCGGGACCTTCACTATAGCTTGGTATTGGTGTTCGGTTCGGTTTGTGTAGGATAGGTGGGAGACTGTGAAGTGGGCACGCCAGTGTTCATGGAGTCGTTGTTGAAATACCACTCTGATCGTATTGGACTTCTAACCTCGGACCCTGATCGGGTTCAGGGACAGTGCCTGGTGGGTAGTTTAACTGGGGCGGTTGCCTCCTAAAAGGTAACGGAGGCGCCCAAAGGTTCCCTCAGCCTGGTTGGCAATCAGGTGTTGAGTGTAAGTGCACAAGGGAGCTTGACTGCGAGACGTACATGTCGAGCAGGGACGAAAGTCGGGACTAGTGATCCGGCACCGGCAAGTGGAAGCGGTGTCGCTCAACGGATAAAAGGTACCCCGGGGATAACAGGCTGATCTTCCCCAAGAGTCCATATCGACGGGATGGTTTGGCACCTCGATGTCGGCTCGTCGCATCCTGGGGCTGGAGTAGGTCCCAAGGGTTGGGCTGTTCGCCCATTAAAGCGGCACGCGAGCTGGGTTTAGAACGTCGTGAGACAGTTCGGTCTCTATCCGCCGCGCGCGTAAGAAACTTGAGGAAACCTGTCCCTAGTACGAGAGGACCGGGACGGACGAACCTCTGGTGTGCCAGTTGTCCCGCCAGGGGCACCGCTGGTTAGCTACGTTCGGAAGGGATAACCGCTGAAAGCATCTAAGCGGGAAGCCTGTTCCAAGATGAGGTTTCTCACCCCCTTTGCGGGGTTAAGGCCCCCTACAGACCATGGGGTTGATAGGCCAGAACTGTACGCACAGCAATGTGTTCAGGTGACTGGTACTAATCGGCCGAGGACTTACCAACAACACCCACACACCACAAAACA
>NZ_WXYI01000042.1:0-4818 GCF_009872315.1 Gordonia sp. YY1
TGCTCGGTCGACTCCGGGGGCGGCGTCGTAGTCAAACCCGTCCAGGGTGGCGGGGGTGGGCAGGCAGGCGAACCGCAGCCGCCCGGCCAGGCGGCGGGCCTCGGTGGCATCGACCTCGATGCCGAGGAGGTGCTCGAGGGTGTAGGTCATCGTCCACTCCTGCTCGGCGGCGGTCTGCAGCACCTGCGGTAGGGCTTGCGCGGCGGAGTCGAGTTTGAGTGCGGCGAGATGCCCACGTAGCTGCTGATACACCGAGACCGCCGATTGTGACTGCGGTGCATCACTGTTCGGATTGGAGGTGGTGGTGGTTTCGTCGGTCTTGTTGGTCATGGGAGTTGGGTCCTGTTCTGTGCGGCGCGTTCGTACACGCTCAGATCGATCACCGACGCCTCGGTCGGTGTGGCGGGGTGGGCGGTTGCGCGGCGCAGCGCTTCTGCAGCTTGTCGGGCGGTCTGGCCGGGTGGGATGCGTTCCTTGCGGCGATGCGGTCGGCGACTCGATGAGGCGCCGGCCTGGGCCAGGGTGTCCAAGGCGACGACATGGCCGTGGTCACGCACTTGGGCTCCCGAGCCGGCAGTGGCCAGGCGGTGGCGGGCGATCACGATGCCCGAGTCGGTGGCGATGTCGATATGCCCGTCACCGAGACGCTCACTGACGTGCACGTCGCTCATCGCCAACTCCGGGGGCACCGAGTACTGGTTGCCCTTCCATGCCACCAGCGCCTGGCGAGACACTTTCCGCACCTCGGTGACCGTCGTCGGGTACGGAGCTGCTGGCGGGGCGCTCAGGGGTTCGCGTTTGGCGATGGTGGCCACGTTCGAGCGCCCATCTTTGGTTCGGCGCACCCGAACATCCGAGCGGGTCCGGCAGAACGTGTCGCAACTGGTCTGGGCTTGCTCGACGGTCAGCTCGTCAGGAAGTGTGCGCCACCAGCGTTGCGCGGCAATGTGATTGGACTTCTCCACCACACCCTTGCGGTTCCCGCGCCGGGGTGGGCACACGGCCACCGAGACGCCGTAATGCTTGGCGACGCCGGCGAACTCGGCGGTCAACGCGCCGGTTGCCGGGTGACACACCGTGGCCATCCGGTCGAACCGCCACGACTTGGTGACCCCACCCAAGCGGCGGGTGATGCGGTCGATACCGGCGATCACCTGCGGGCGGGTCATATCCGGTGCCAGATAGCCACGCCACCGCCCCGAATGCGACAGTGACCCGACCAGCAGGAATGCGGTCGAACCCCAACCCCACTGCGCTGGAGGATTCGGCAACTCCACCCAATCCCATTGTGTCTCTTCACCCGGCGGGTGTTCGATGATCGCATTCGCCCGTTCGGTGACCTGCGCGCAGTCCGCACACTTCGGTCGCAGACCGCGAGTCCGGATCTGGCGGGTCAGGGTCTGATACGACTGGGTGTAGCCGAGGTCCTCGAGTTCATCGCACAACGTGCGTGACCACAGATGCGGGTCCTCGTCGAGTCGGGCCCGGACATAGTCGAGGTAGGGGTCGAACGGATCAACCGCCGGCCTCTTGCGCTGGCCCGGGGTGCGCTCACCGTTGAGGTAGGCCCGGATCGTCTTTCTATCGTGGCCGGTGTGGCGGGCGATCGCCGAGATCGTCCACCCCCGGTTGTGCAGTGCATGTACTTCCACATCGTTCTCCCGTGTCAACATGAAAGCGGGCCTCCCGAGGTTGCTGGTGAGTGGTCAGAGACCATCAGCATCACGGGAGGCCCGCCTACTCTGGCGGAGCCACACGGGTGGGGAATTCAGATGAGCATCACTGGGGAATTTCGATGAGCGCCGTCACGGTCAGGATCGCCGGATACGGGGCTGCTGGCGGCGCGGTCAGGGGTTCACGGGCGGCGGCCGTGATCACCGATGCCCGCCCATCGGCGGTCGGCCGTATCCGCGCATCCGAACGGGTGCGGCAGAACGTGTCCAGGCCGGTTTGCGCGGCCTCCACCGTTGTCTCGTCAGGAAGAGTGCGCCACCAGCGTTGTGCTGCAGTGTGATTGGACTTCTCCACCACACCTTTGCGGTTGCCGCGTCGGGGCGGGCACACTGCGACTGACACCCCGTAGTATTTGGCGACCGCGGCGAACTCGGCGGTCACCTCGCCGCTGGCCGGGTGACAGACGGTGGCCATCCGGTCAAACCGCCACGACTTCGTCACGCCACCGAGTCGGCGGGTGATGCGATCGAGTCCGCGATCACCTGCGGGCGGGTCATATCCGGGGCCAGGTAGCCACGCCACATCCCTGAATGTGCCAACGACCCGACAAGTAGGAAAGCTGTCTTCACGGAAGGGGCCGACGGCATGGGCTACCGGGAGGTTGCAGTGGAAGAGATCAGAGAAGTCCTGCGGTTGTGGTTGGGCCTTGCGGTGGGGTTACCGGCGCCGGGTCTGCGCACGATCGCCGCGCGTGCGGGTGTCGATAGGAAGACGGTGCGACGCTACATCGCGGCGGCGCAGGCGGCGGGGTTGACGCGCGATGTCGGTGCGTCGGCACTGACCGATGAGTTGCTCGGTGCGGTGGTGGCCGGGGTGCGTCCGGCGCGGCCGAATGGTCATGGCCAGGCGTGGGAAGCGTTGGTGCCGTTCAGCGAACAGATCACGCAGTGGGTGAGGGGAGGAACGCCGGAGAATCCAGAACCGTTGACGGTGACGAAGATTCACATCCTGCTGGCCCGTCAGGGGTGTGTGGTCCCGTATCGGACGCTGGTGCGGTTCGCGACCGAGTGCTGTGGGTATCGCCGCACCACGACCACGGTGCGGGTGGCCGATGGGGATCCCGGGGTGGAGTGCCAGATCGACTTCGGCTACCTCGGGATGCTCGATGATGCGGCAACAGGTAAGCGCCGCAAAGTGTTCGCGCTGGTGTTCACCGCCGTGTACTCGGGGGTGTCAGATGGTCTGTGTAAGTCCAAGTGCTCATCAGTGAGAGGAAGATCTATGAGCATGGCGTTAGACGACAAGCAGCAAGCTCACGACGACGAACCGTTGCCTGAGCTGGCCGAGCCCTGCTCGACCGCGGAAGTCGCCGAGGCATTACACGCCTCGGGCATGGTCGATGAGTTGCTCGCCCAGTTCGATACCGGACAGGTCCAGATCACCGGCGAGGGCGGATTGATCCCGGGCCTGATCAAGCTGGCCCTCGAACGCGGTTTGAAGGCCGAGCTGACCGATCACCTCGGCTATGAGAAGGGTGATCCGGCCGGTCTGGAGTTGCCCAACGCCCGCAACGGTTCGAGCCCGAAAACGGTGGCCTCTGAGGCCGGGCCGGTCGAGCTGAACATTCCTCGTGACCGTGACGGGACGTTCACCCCGCGGCTGGTCCCGAAGGGCTCCCGCCGGCTTGGCGGTCTCGATGACATCATCATCTCGCTGTACGCCGGCGGCATGACGTTGCGCGATATCCAACACCATTTGGCCTCCACGATCGGCACCGATCTCTCGCACGAGACGATCTCCAAGATCTGCGACGAGGTCCTTGATGCGGTCGATGAATGGCAGAACCGGCCGCTGGAGCCGTTGTATCCCGTCATCTACCTCGACGCGCTGGTGGTGAAGGTCAAAGACGGTGCCCATGTTCGAAACAAGCACGCCCACATCGCTATTGGCGTCGACATGGCCGGCGTCAAGCATGTGCTGGGAATCTGGATACAGGCCGAAGAAGGCGCCAAGTTCTGGGCCGGGGTGGGTGCGAATCTGGCCAACCGCGGCGTCAAGGACGTGCTGATCGTGTGCTGTGATGGGCTCACCGGATTGCCCGAGGCAATCGAGGCGACCTGGCCGCTGGCCACGGTGCAAACCTGTGTGGTGCATCTGATCCGCAACTCGATGCGGTTCGTGAACTACAAAGACCGCAAAGACGTGGCCCGGGCGATCAAACCGATCTACACCGCCCCCGATGCCGAGACCGCTCGGCGTGAGTGGGAGGCTTTCCGGGACTCAGAGCTGGGGGTCAAGTATCCGAGTGCGGCATTGGCATTCGACCGCGCGTGGGATCGGTTCATCCCGTTCCTGGCATTCCCTCCCGGGCTGCGCAAAGTCATCTACACCACCAACTCGATCGAGTCATTGAACTACCAACTGCGCAAGGTCATCAAGAACCGCGGCCATTTCCCCAACGACATCGCGGTCCGCAAACTGTTGTGGCTGGCCATCTGCGACATCGAAGACAAACGAGCCGCTCAACGACTCAAAGAACGCGGGACCAGGCGGTCACAGCCCCGTAAGGCCCTCGGGCGACTGGTCGAGGGCCAGGTCGTCACCAACTGGAAACAGGCCCTCGGACAACTCGCACTGGCCTACCCCGACCGGATCGAACCCCACCTCAGCTAAACCCCACAGACCACAAGAAAATCAGGAGTCACGTTCTTACACAGACATCTTGACAAGCTCCGGGTTCGTCACCGACACCGCCCGAGTCGCCACACCAACCGACAAGCCGCGGGTAGAACGCACCATCCACTACGTGCAGAACAACTTTTGGGCCGGTGAGCGATTCTCGAGCCTGCCCGATGCCCAGGCCGCCGCGGTGGCGTGGTGCCAGAGCACCGCGGGGCTGCGGATTCACGGCACCACCGCCGCCGCGCCAGCGGTGCTGTTCGACACAGACGAGCGCGCCCACCTGTTACCGATACCGGCCGACTACGACGTACCGATCTTCAAAACTGTCAAGGTGCACAGAGACTTTCACGCCTCGGTCGGCAAAGCACTGTACTCACTGCCCGAATGAAGCGCCCCGGGTTTGATGGAGGCAATCAAAACCCGGAAGGATGACCAGTATGGTCGCACCACGGAAATACCCCG
>NZ_WXYI01000043.1:0-3641 GCF_009872315.1 Gordonia sp. YY1
TTCTACGTCCACTAATCCACCTTCGCCACCGCTTTTACTCCCTGTCTCTACACTTTTTTTTTTTTTTCAAAGAAGACTACGCCACACGATATTTCTGCTGGTGTCGGGGGCCCGGAGATGTTTAAAAGAGAAAGCACCGAGGGGGAGGGGGCCGAAAAACCCCGGCCTAATGTCCCCGCCACGCTTACCGACGATTTGGCCGCCGGACGAACGGGAGACCATTTCCAGCCTTACGCGGTCGCTATCGTCCATCACCTGAAATTCATCGATCTGCTTGCGCCCGAACTTTGATGGCCATAGCTCCTGCCACTCGCCAGAAGAGAAAATCTTAATCACGCGATCCGAGTTGCCTTTTGACAGGGCGTCACCCTGCGAGATCTGAAGGTTTCTAACCTTACGGCACTTGAGATACGCATACGGCGCGAGGTGGATTGAAAACACCTCCGTCTTTGTGGAGCCTGGCGCAACGTTAACGATCGTGCTCTTGCGCTTCCCGGCGATAATTTCATCAACCGTGTGGCAAAAGTAGGAGTGATGCCAGTTCCACATTAGCTTTTCGCCCTGGATGATCTGGAACCAAATCTTCAGGAATAGCGAAAAGTTGCGCGTACTCAGCGCCTTAATTGCCAGCTTATCTGCTGGCGACAGGTCTTCCCAAATGATCATTTCGTTCATATCTGACCCTTACAGCTTATCAAGAATATTGGTCACTGCCTTCTCTAGCTTCTCTTCGGTGATCTCGTTCTTATCCCCGGCGATAGCGTCGATGTTCAGCACTGGCGGCTTATCGATCCCCATCTCTTTTCCGACGAAAGAAGCGTTAATCATGCCGACGGCAGCAAGCTGAAATTTCTGCTCATAGATCACGGAGTCGATGAACTCCATGACGGGAGCATAGTTGGGATCGTGACGGTAGCGCCCAAGCGTTGACTGGTTCACGCCGCAAAACAGGCTTAACCCTGTGAGCGTGAAAATGCGAGGCTTGTTCACTCCCCACTCGTTAACGTCGCCCTGAAACGTTGCCGTTTCCGCAGCCTTGATTGCGTTATCTTCGGCCCACTGGAAGTAACGCTTTGCGATATCAAAAAATTGTTCCGGCGTCATCTCTGCCGTGCGCCCCAGCACAACGCCGAATTCTTTTTCATACAGCGCTTTGAAGTTACCTGCAAAGTGCGATTTCGTTACGCGTTTTCTACGTTCTTCAGACATTTTGTACCCTCCTTCTATGTTGATTTGCGAGTATATCAGATTGCGGGCATAAAAAAACCCGCCTAAGCGGGTTCTTGTATCATATCAGTTTATTTCGCCGTTTCAGCGTCTTCTGGAGTTTTACGAATGGCTCGCAGTCAACATACGGAAGCGGCGAAAAAGCAATTCGTTTTGCGATACCATCCGGATCGCCAATTTTTTCCCAACGTCCAGTTTTCTTATTGTACATCATGGCAGCGAAAGTGCCTTCATGTACCCGCTTTGAAAGGCGCTCGACAAGATGAGCCGCGCCAACATGATAGCCTATGAACAGCATTAACAGTGCAATAAACAGAGTTAACATTGATTGACTTCACTTATGTAGTTGATGTTGATTTTATGCGTATCCAGATTGACTCCGGATTGCTTTTTTGCTTTCTCCACCGCGTCGGCGGTGTCGTTCGCCTCAATCGTCATGCTGAACTCTTGAATGCAGGACTTGCAAAAGCCGCCCATTTTCCTTGCTGTGAGTATGACCTTGTACTGCATCATAACCCCCCAATAAAAGCCCCAAAGCGGGGCGAGACTTGCGGATGTTTACCGCCTCTTGTGTCTACGCTTTTAACGATACCCGGTCAGCGTGAATGCGTCAATAGGCGATTGATTAGTTAGCTTACTTTTTGACCTTTATTCCGGCTCCCACTCCTCGTAGTAGAAGTCATCGACTCGCTTTCCTGCATAGTAAGCCGCCTCTATTTCACTCTCTGTGATATCGAATGATTTACCGTTTAGCTCGACAATTAGCTCCAGTTGCTCGCCCCAATTCTCAAGGCTAGAGTTCATTCTGGTTGATGATAAATCCGCCATTATTCGTATTCTCCATCTTTGCGACCGAACCGGCCTTCCAGGTAGCCAGCTATCCAGATAAACTGGCCGCGAGTAACCAGCGTGTTGATTTGCGCCCAATGTTTATCGATCATCTTCGCGGCTACCTGATCGTAGGTCTTCTTGTCCTTCTTGATGGCGTCTTTTGTTTCTGCGGCCATCTGCTTTGCTATGCGCTTCACGGCGTTATATTGCGCTTCATTCAGTCCGAACACTTGTCCTTCTCCCACTCTACCCTGGTTCCGCTAGCAATGAATACCTCTACACGCAGCGGACGATCCCATTTTTTGTAGCTGAAGATGACCCCTTTTCTGCTGCCCGTCTCCACCCGCGTTACTGCCAATGTCAGCGGCTTGATGGTGTCGTCCGAATCGCTCATACGGATACCAGTAATCGTTGCGCCAATCGGCATATCTTCGACTTTTGAGTATTCAGGCATAAATCGCACTCCTTAAATTTGCGCCAGCCAGAATGGCTTACAGGCGCTTTAAATGGCGTTCGATTTCGTTAATTTTTTACGTGGTGGCAAGGTTCGCCATCTTTGACCTCGCCCCACGCCCGGCGCTTGTTCCTCTCCAGCTTTTCCGCCACCGCTTCAGCCAGTTGCTCATCACTGAACCCGGCGCGTCGCGTTGCGTCCCACACCAGCATGAGGATATCGCCGAACTCGCTAATGTCATCCGGAGCTTCGGCGGCCTCGATCGCCTCTTTCGCAAGGTGTTTGAGCGGCCCGACTGGCCCGACGTTACCGAACTGGCGATCCGACCACTCCGCGTGCTGCGCCCGAATATTGGTGAACGGGTCAACCTTCACTTCCGGCTCCGCTCGCAGGCATTGAAAATCGCTCCACGTCTTCGGGTTGCTCTGCATTTCACGCAGGCTCGCTAACGCGCCGTTGATATCCATGCCTTCCGGCCAGTTAACCTTAAACGCTTCAGGCTTGCTGAAATATTCGACAAGATCGCCACCAAGAACGGTTTGCTGCATAATCGCCTGTTCTTTGGTGTCGCAGATGAGGCGGCGCGACTTGCGCCCCTCGTTGGTTCCAATGGTGTAGGTCAGTACCCAAATCTTGTTGCTCATTATTCTACAACCTCGCATTCTTCTTTGCTCACGCTGATATTGTCACCAGCCTGGATAAACTCGCTATTGCGCGGAGCGATCACACAGTAGGAGCCGTCATTGAAGTGGCCATCGACCTCAAGAACTTCGCCGATTTTGAGGCCGCATTCTTCCAGGGTAATTGAGCCGTCGCCGTTAAGAGTGTCGGTTTTGGTGATTTTGATTTTCATTGCTGTAACTCCGTTTCGTTTCGATGGGGTAACTATACCAGCTTACCCCTGATCGGTTTTAGCAATTCGTGCTATTTGGCAGGCCATCCATTTTGGCACCCAAACGCCATCTCACCACTTAAAATTGCGGGAAATGATCACGCTGCCAACGGCGGAAAGTGTAATCCAGGGCCAGCAAATCACAGGGTAAAGATCTTCTTTGTCGGTAGAATCAGCCGATTTCAGGAAGGCCCGCATGAGGAAACAGCCGCACGCATACAGTGCCAGAATAAGAAC
>NZ_WXYI01000044.1:0-3309 GCF_009872315.1 Gordonia sp. YY1
CAATCACGAACGCAGCCACACCGCACTCAGAGGCGACTCACCCGCCGACCGCGTACCCAACCTGGCGGGTCAGTACAGTTAGCCGAGCTTGCGCAGGCGCGGTTCCAGGTCGCGCTGGAAGTTCTCCAGGAACCGACGCTGGTCGTGGCCCGGCGCGTGGAAGACGAGGTGGTTGAGACCGGCGTCGGTGTAGAACTTGACCTTCTCCACGGCCTCGTCGGGGTCGGACGCGACGATCCAGCGCTTGGCGACCTGCTCGATGGGCAGTTCGTCGGCGAGACGTTCCATCTTGGTGGAGCTGTTGACGCTGTGCTTCTGCTCCGGTGTCAGTGACAGCGGCGCCCAGAAGCGCGTGTTCTCCAGTGCCAGTTCGGGATCGGGATCGTAGGAGATCTTGATCTCGATCATCTTGTCGATGGCGTCGAAGTCCCGTTCGGCCTTCTCCGCACCTTCCTTCACCGCCGGCAGCAGCTTCTCGGTGTAGAGCTCGGCGCCCTTGCCCGAGGTGCAGATGAAGCCGTCCCCGGCGCGACCCGCATACCGGGCGACGACCGGACCACCGGCGGCAACGTACACCGGGATCGGTTGTTCCGGAACGTCGTACATGTACGCACCCTGCGTGTGGTAGTACTCGCCGTCGAAGTTGACCTCGTCGCCGGTCCACAGTTCACGCATGAGCGTGATCGCCTCGCGCAGGCGGGCGAAGCGCTCCTTGAACTCGGGCCACTCGCCCTGGAAGCCGGTGGCGTATTCGTTGAGCGCCTCGCCGGTGCCGACGCCGAGCATGATGCGGCACGGGTACATGCAGCCCATCGACGCGAAGGCCTGGGCGATGACGGCCGGGTTGTAGCGGAAGGTCGGGGTCATGACCGATGTGCCGATCTGAACACGCTTGGTGCGCTCGCCGACGGCCGCCATCCACGCGAGCGAGAAGGGAGCGTGGCCGCCGTTGTGCCGCCACGGCTGGAAGTGGTCGCTCACCGCGACCGAGTCCAGTCCGTGTTCCTCGGCCGCGACCGCGATCTCCACCAGCTCGCGCGGGTCGAACTGCTCCGCCGATGCCTTGAAACCGAGCTTGAGTTCTGCCACGAGCCTCGCCCCTAACCGTCGGCCGTGCCGACCTGACATTCCCTGGTCGATCCGCTGATCGTGATCGCCGTCTGTGACCTCAGTTACCAACCTAGAGCATGGGTGGCGGGACGCCTCTCGAGCTCCCGGCATGCACCTCCACCCGCATCCGAAGGGACGAGTAGACATCAAGTTCACTTGAAGTCCTACCCTGGGCGACATGAGCATGGAGTCGGTCGCCTGGGACATGATGTACAAGTCGTCGACCTCGCCGGACGGTAAGCGGTTGCGGGGGGATCGGCGTACGACGCTGCGTCGGATCAGCGGGTTCGCCGGCCCCCATCGCCGCCGGATAGCGCTGTTCCTCGTGCTGTCCGTGTTCACCGCGGTCCTGACGGTGGTCACGCCGCTCCTCGCCGGACGCGTCGTCAACCTCATCACCGACAGCGGGTCCGAGGCGATGATCGTGGGTCTCGCGGTGACGATCGCCCTGATCGCCGTCGCCGAGGCGGCGGCCGGAATCGGGGTGCGGTGGCTGTCGTCGAACATCGGTGAGGGCCTCATCCTCGACCTGCGTCGCGCAGTCTTCGACCATGTCCAGCGGATGCCGGTCGCCTTCTTCACCCGCACCCGGACCGGCGCCCTGGTGAGCCGGCTCAACAACGACGTCATCGGCGCGCAACGCGCCTTCAGCGACACGCTCTCGGGTGTCGTGTCGAACATCGTGACGCTCACGCTGACGCTGGGCGTGATGATCTACATCAGCTGGCAGATCACGCTGCTCGCCCTCGTGCTGCTGCCGATCTTCGTGGTCCCGGCGCGCCGGATGGGACGCCGGATGGCCGCCCTGTCGCGTGAGGCCGCCGAGCACAACGCCCGGATGTCCACCCAGATGACGGAACGGTTCTCCGCACCCGGAGCCGCCCTGGTCAAGCTGTTCGGACGTCCCGACCTGGAATCACGCGAGTTCGCCGACCGTGCGGATCGTGTGCGCGACATCGGTGTTCGACGCGCGATGCTGCAGGCCTACTTCTTCACCGCGTTGACGCTGGTCTCGGCTCTCGCGCTCGCCCTGGTCTACGGGCTCGGGGGATGGCTTGCGGTGAACGAACATCTGTCGGCGGGTGCGGTCGTCTCGCTCGCCCTGCTCCTCACCCGCATGTACGCCCCGCTCACCGCGCTGGCGAACGCACGGGTCGAGATCATGAGCGCGCTGGTCAGTTTCGAGCGCGTCTTCGAGGTCCTCGACCTGACACCGCTGATCACCGACGCCCCGGACGCACGCCCGGTCCCGGGCACCGAGAGCGGCCGGCCGGTCCCGGTGTCGGTGCGCTTCGACGACGTCTCCTTCGCCTACCCCGCCGCCGACAAGGTCTCACTGGCATCACTGGAAGAGGTTGAGCAGCTGGACAACCGGGCGGGTACGACGGTTCTGCACCACGTCGACCTCGATGTTCCCGCGGGCAGCATGGTGGCTCTTGTCGGCAGTTCGGGTGCCGGCAAGTCGACGATCGCGAGTCTCGCGACCCGGCTGTACGACGTCGACGAGGGCTCGGTGCAGCTCTCCGGCGTCGACATCCGCGACCTGCAGACCGCGTCGGTGCATCGCACCGTCGGCCTGGTCACCCAGGACGGCCACCTCTTCCACGACACCGTCCGCGCCAACCTCGTCCTCGCCCGACCCGACACCTCCGACGAGGAGATCTGGGACGCGCTGCGCCGGGCGCGTCTCGACGAGCTGGTGGCGTCGTTGCCCGACGGACTCGACACCATCGTCGGTGAACGCGGATACCGGCTCTCCGGCGGTGAGCGCCAGCGGATGACGATCGCGCGGCTACTGCTCGCGCAGCCGTCGGTGGTGATCCTCGACGAGGCGACCGCACATCTGGATTCGACCTCGGAGGCGGCCGTTCAGGAAGCGTTGGGCGAAGCCCTCGAGGGCCGGACCTCGATCGTGATCGCACACCGCTTGTCGACGATCCGCGCGGCGGACCAGATCGTGGTGCTCGAAGCAGGACGCGTCGTCGAACGCGGCGATCATCCGACGCTGCTGGCGCGCAACGGACGCTACGCCGAGCTCTACCGCACGCAGTTCGCCGACGACGGCGACGCGAACGAGGACGACCCGCTCACGGCGTAGGGCTGCGACGTCATCTCACGAGGCCTTCGAGGCAGTGAGAATGGGCGTGGGTGGTCGACCGGGTCTGGGTCTGACTTACTTCGAGGCTGACGGTTGCTGTC
>NZ_WXYI01000045.1:0-2749 GCF_009872315.1 Gordonia sp. YY1
AACGGGGCGCCAGCTAAATGAGGGAGATGGACGTTCGGAGCTCAACAAGTCAATCATTCCAGAGATTCTTGACTACGACTATTCTGAATATCTGGCAACGCAGCTACTGAAGCGCAAGCAGCAGGGCGTTTGGAAGGCGAAAGGCCTGGCGCTAATCTGCGACGACAAAGAAGGCGAGTACGCCGCCCGTTTGCGCATGGCGCAGGTTGACGCCAATTCCGGAGTCGGCAACACGATCGGCATTGATGCTACAGATGAAGAGTACACCGTTATCAACTCCGATATTACAGGCATCCCGGAATTCCTTTCGGCGAAGATGGATCGGATTGTCGCCCTGTCAGGCATTCATGAGATCGTGCTAAAAAACAAAAACACTGGTGGCGTAAGCGCAAGCCAGAACACAGCGCTACAGACGTTCTACAAACTGGTTGACCGCAAGCGCAATGACGATTACAAGCCGCTGTTAGAATTCCTGTTACAGTTCATCGTAACTGAGGAGGAATACAGCGTCGAGTTCGAACCGTTGTCGCTGCCTACCGATGCGGAGAAGGCGGATATCTTTAAGAAGAACTCCGATGCGGCTCGCGGCCTCGTTACCGACCAGGTTATTGACGCCAACGAAGCGCGCGATACTCTGTCGGCGTTGATTCCAGAACTGAAGCTAAAAGGCAACGCGCCGGAACAGAAAAAACTCCCCGATCGCAACACTGGTTCAGGGAAGACGCAAAGCGAAGAGATCTTAAACAACACGGAGACGGATGATGAAAGTTAACGGCAGAATCCCAAACTGGCGTTATCCTGAAGCAAGCGAGCGGGAGTTATCCCGCTCAATGCAGGAAGCGGTGACAGAACTCGTGGTAGAAATGCGGGATCGCTTAGACCGCCTTAAATTTGACGCCACGGCGGAGGAAATCAGCCAGGCGGAAGACGATATCAGCGAATCTGCCATCGTGTTCTTTTCCGCCGTAATTGCGGCGCTCGCCTCCATCGGCTTGACTATCTATAGATTCAACTCGAAACAGTGGCTTGCAATTGCGATCGCGGCTGGCGGGCGGAACAACGAATCAGTTATGCGCCTTAAAGAATTCGGTGCTGGTGGGTATGAAGACTGGTATCAGGAAGCGCTGAGGAAGTGGGAAGATGCCGCCGAAGCGTCGGTCAGGAAGTTAGCAAGCGATATCGTATCCGACTGGACAACGAAAGTTAGAACCGCCAACAACATTGGCAAGTCTCGCAAGCAGATCGATGAAATCATCGAAGGTCGATACGCTATTTATGGTAGTTGGTCGCGCAACCGGGCAAGCGGAATCATCGGAACTTTTAACAGTATGTTGATGATGCAGCGCCTGAAAGATGCTAAAGTATCGCATTACTTTTGGTTCGGGATGATGGACGACCGCGAGCGCGAGAGCCATATCAAGCTAGAAGGTAAGCGACGCCCCGTTAATGGTGACGGCATTTTTCCCGGTGAAGAGTACGGTTGCCGTTGTTGGGCTGTTCCAGATTTTAACAATGTAGAGGTATCATGATGAAAAGAGTTCAAAGGTTCGACACGGTAAAGATGAAGGCCAGATTCGATGAGAACGGCTTTCTGGTTGATACTCCGATCGTGGCGCGTATCGGTGCGCAGACGTACCAGACGCCAACCGGGCCGCGAGTCGAGTTCCGCCCGCGTTCGGAGGTGTTCGATGCTGAATCGCTGGCGTCATACCAGGGCAAGCCGATCACTTTGGGTCACAAGATGGTGAACGCGCAGAACGCAAAAGGCCTGGTCGTTGGCTCGTGCTCCGGCGCTGGCAAAGAGGACGGGATCGGGGTTCTAGTTCCGGTGATGATTTACGATGGTGAGTCGATCGAGAAAGCCAAAAAGCGCGTAGCCGCTGAATTGTCAGTCGGTTACACGTCGGTAGATATCGACCGCAAAGGCTGGGGCAATAACGCCACTGGCGAATATCACTTCGACGAAGACCTACCGGAAAACTTCGAAGAGATGAAAAATGATTCCGTCTCTGATTGGGTTCGCTTTGATGCAGTGCAAACGAAGATTCGCGTTAATCACGTCGCGCTTGTTTTTCGTGGTCGTGCCGGGATTGCGAAATTAAATCTTGATAGCGAACAGGAATTCCCCTATGATGACGACTCAAACCACAAAGGAGCAAAAACAATGATCATTAAAATTGACGGCGTAGATGTTGAAGTGGCCGATAACGTAGGCGCTTACATTGCAAAACTCGACGCACAAGTTGCATCGGCAACCAGTCAGGTAACGAGCATCACCGCAGAGCGTGACGCGCTTCAGGCCAAAGTTGATGGCATTGAAGATGAAGTTGCCGCCCGCGTTGCTAAAATCAAAGCCGACGAAGACGCAAAACAGAAAGTTATCGCGGTGGTTTCTGCCGCGGGCGTCAAGTGCGACGGCCTGGATGTTAAGGCGATGAAGGTTGCTTACATCAAAGAGGTAGACGGGCGTGATCTGTCTGACAAAGAAGATTCGTACATCGACGCTTCTTTTGACTTTATCGCCAACTCTGATAAGATGGCTGGCAATCGCTCCAAAGTCTTCGGCAAAAAAGAAGATGGCGAACAAAAAGACAAAGGCGGCTTACCGAAACTTGACGGCACCGAAATCATCGATCCGCAGGCAAAATTCCGCCGCTAATAATTTGCGGCCTTCGGGCCGCTACCAGACCAAATAAACAGGAGATTCAAAATGACACAGATAACAGCTTCTTATTCCCGCAAGCGTGAT
>NZ_WXYI01000046.1:0-2592 GCF_009872315.1 Gordonia sp. YY1
CTCAACAGGGGCACCGACACGCAACGTGACGGCCTCACCCCAGCCCCGAAACCCCACCACACCAGGGGACTCACCCTGGAGCCACTACAGGTCATCCGGTATCGGACGGTTCAGCACCGCTGACGGCGGACGCGTGGCGAGTGGCAACTCCGGTGCAACCTGACCACGAGCGTATGTCATCGCCTGGTGGTGGCAGGCTCCCTGGCCGAGGCGCCGGCTTCGTCGTAGTGCAGCAGGGAGGATTCCGGTCACCGGTCTTGGGCGATCCGTGGTGCGCTCCGTTCACCAGCGATGGCTGCTCTTCAGGAAACGCTGAAGGCGATGGGGGCTAGGCGTCTTCCCGTCCGAGCCGAAGTAGGCGGTCTCGAGAGCTCGCTGTGCGCTGACGACGCCGGGTTTGACGTGCCGTTCGGTCGCGCGTGAACTGGCGCTGGCGTACCGGAATCAGTTGGCGCTGTTGCTGGAGGTTCCGTAGTCGGAGGACTGGGACAGGTGATGCGCAGATAAAGTTGGCAGTACTCGACTTGGCATGAGGTAGAATATCAACGAATTATGTTGTGCGGCTTGACATTTAGTTACCAGTGACAAAACGATATATGAATCACACCTGGCGGTGTGCGCCTCTAGCGATCGACACGCGAACGCCTACCGGCGATTCGCCCACCGCATCCCTGACGCGGCCGACGGGACTGGGCAGACGCCCGCCGCTCACCTTGGCCGATTGACACCCTCGACGGCGCGTCCGGTCCTCGCACTTATCTTTCACCGGAAAGAACTGACACGGCCCTTGTGCGTGCCAACGAAACACTGGACGGGCTTCAAACCCGTTGCCACGAGAGGCTAGTGCGATATTGGACCTCTCGAAATGGTGACGTGCCGATAGGATCAGCTGCGTCCGTAGACTCGCCCCAAGTTGGAGCCCCAGCACACGCTGGTGCAAGGAGTGCAACCAGCAGTGCAGCCCGCAACCCCCGCCGAACACCAGCTGTTGACCGCCGCCCATACCGGCGACCGATGCGATTTGCCTACCGACACCGAACGCAAAGGGTCCTGGAAACCGACCGTCGAGGATGCCGTCGGCTGGACCGACGACCGCGTCGTGCGCGCCGTTTACCTGCGTCACCTGCTCGTTGACGAGAAGCTACCCATCCGCCTGATCGGCGCCCGCATCGACGGCGACCTCGACCTCGAAGGTGGTCGATCCATCACCCTTAGTCTGCCGCAGTCCGTCCTAACCGGGACCGCCGGGGGTTCGGCGGGGCGACGTTCACCGGGGACACATGGTTCGGCGGGGCGACGTTCACCGGCGGATCGCGCGACGGTGGGACCGACGACGAAGACGTCGCCGCCGCGGATGGCCCACAGGCCAGGTTCGGCGACGGGCCGACAATCGGCCTCCAATGTGGCGGCGATGTAGGTGATGTCGCGTTCGGTAGCGATGCAGCCCACACACCGGTGGACTGAGATTCACCGCTGAGATCTTCGGTTGTTCTCCACTGACGGCAAGGTGCGACCGTACGTCGGGCGTGTGGAACGCAATTCTTGCCCGGTACGTGCCAAAGATGGCCGGCGCGCCCAGCAGAAGGACCTCGGCACCATCGTGGAGACCCTGCGGCCCAGGCTGCAGTTATCGGCCGCCTACATGCTTCCGACACTGCTTATCCGGCACGGTATTCGATCATTGCTTCGTGTGCGAGAACATCACCCGCGTCAGCGATCTCAAGACCGTCCTCCGAGATGGTGTAGGTGACTGACCCGTTGGTGACTACCCACCCTATGTAGTTGGCCTGCACATTCCAATACTCGCTAGGGGCCTGGTCGCTCAGCCTGACACCGCGATAGTAGTAGCTGTAATCGTTCTGAACACAGATCACTAACTGCGACTGAGCCGTCCGAGCCGTCGCCGCAGGTTCGTCGTCGGCATCACAGCGGGCGTGGGAGTTCCGAAAGCCAAGTTCGTCCATGTCCGCAAACTGCTGAGGAGAGTTTCGGGCGATAGACGTCGAACGCGGCTGCAAAGCGCTCGGTCCACCCGTTGAGGTGGTCGGCTGAGGGTTCTGCCGCTGGTGGGCGCTGGCTTGTGGGCAGACGTAGGTTGGGTAGCTGTAGAAGGGGAAATAGCTGGCGGGGGATTCGTATCCGGTTGGAGGAGAGTTGTGCTGACTCGGCATGACCCAGATGTCTGTCGAAAACGCGTCGCCCTTCGGAATGCCGAAGTAACCCGACAAGTCAGCGGTGAGAGTAAAGGTGTGGCCCTCAAAGGCCCAATCGTCGACCGGAAGATAGCGCGATTCGCCGTCCAAGCCGTCTATTTGCCAGCCAGTCCATCCGGGGTCGTAATTGTCCGAGTGGAAATAGATGGGCGGTGGGTACTTCGCGTCGAAACCCCGCGGGTACAAAAAGATCGTGAACTCCCATGCCCCGGGCTGAGGAATCCGCTGATCACCGTAACCGGGGATTAAGACCTGCGGCACCGGCTCCGGTGTCCCGGCAAAGGTGACCGTGAGGCGCACTGTGAATCACCCCAGGTTTTGTGCCGCCTCCAATGTGGGCTGGTCCTCGGGGCCGAGGCCAGCGTAGTGGAGCGTTTCG
>NZ_WXYI01000047.1:0-2275 GCF_009872315.1 Gordonia sp. YY1
GAGCATCCTCAATAACGCGCCAAGGTGGTCCCATCCTCGTGGCAATCCAGGCGGTCCCATAGCAGTGGCAAATGACAGTCTGCTTCAAAATCGTGTTCGCTCGCCGCAGCTCACGGTTCTCCCGTTCCAGCTGCGCGATGCGTTCGGCGTCGCTGCTTGTGGTACCCGGCCGCACGCCACCATCGACCTCGGCCTGCTTGACCCACGTCCGCAGCGCTTCAGGATGCACGCCGAGTTGCTCAGCGATCCGTTTGAGCGCACCCGGCCGCGTAGCCGAGTCCTGACGGGCTTCCACCGCCATCCGCGTTGCCCGCTCCTTCAGCTCAACGCTGTACTTCCGAGGTGCTGCCATGCTCTCTATCCTTCCCAGGTTCGAGAGCCTCCGACAAACCCGGCCAATGACATGGCAGGTACCGCAGGCCGCCTCACCGCCGCAATCCCCGCCGATTCCCGGAACCGCCTCGTCCACTGCGGTTTGCATCAATGACTTGCCAGGCGTCAGCGTGGCGGGACAGTTGTCTCCGTTATGGGTGATATGGGGTGATATGGGTGATCGTGGCCATGGCCGCCTCCTTGATCGTGAGTGCTTCCTCGAGTCTGGACGCATCGGGTTCACCCAATCCATGGCCCAACGTCGCAATGAGTTGCTAAATTGGCTCACTGTGATCCCTCCTGTTGAACCTGGGGTGCCCCCCTTGGCGTTCGCGCAGCTTCTCGACTGCGGTGCGCTGAGGGAGGAGGAGACCCGAGCGTTCAGCCGAATCATGATCAGGGAGCAGGTCGACCTCAGATCACTAATACAGCGAGAGGCGCAAGTGCCGGTGCGGTGGTTTCGTGAGGTCTACCCAAATATGGGACCCCGCGACGGGTTTCGGCTGGGTGTCGCGTTCGCCAAACACGCCCAGCTAACTTCTTTCGGCCCACTGAGCCTGCCGCTGGTCAGCGCTGGGTCTGTCGCTGAAATCGTTGAGCTGCTTCGATTCCTGCCCTTGATCACAACCGCGCTGAGCGCAGATTTTCACCATGGCGACACTGGTCTGACCATCACTCTTGCTGGGCGCACCGACAGCGCCGGTACTGACTGCTTCGCCGTCACCTACGGGGGCCTGGCCGTACTACGCCTGGTGGAGATACTTGCCGGTGCTGTCCCATCGGTGGAATTACACCTGACCTGCCCAGCACCGACCGCGCCGCCAAACGAAGGGGACGTCGCGCACCGGCTTGTCTTTGATGCACCGGGATCGTTCGTGCAGATTCCGGCTCACGTGCTCCATGAGGTGTGCCGCTTCTCAGACCCCGTTGCCTACCGGGTCGGTATCGCTGAAATGCGACGTATTTTCAACCAGCGGCACAATAGCCCATATACGCAGTTCGTCCGCGCTCAGTTCGAGACAGGCCCTGCTCGAATCGACGGCAATCAGATCGCCAGAGAGCTAGCGATCTCAGTGAGTACGCTCAAGCGCCACCTCCAGGCCGAAGGCACCACATTGCGTCGCCTGCGGCAGGAGTTCATGAGGGAGCGTGCCATCGTCCGTCTCTTGGATCCCGGAGTAGGAGTTGGTCAAATCGCTGCCGAACTGGGGTACTGCGATGTTGCGAGCTTCTCCCACGCGTTCACACGTTGGGTCGGCTGCTCTCCGTCGCACTTCCGACACACCCGTGCGGGTCAACAACGTCGACAATCGGCAGCCCCTGATGTTGTCAGTCCTGGCGTAGAAAATTGACAAAGAAGCTGTCAACAATGGACGAATCTGCATATCGCTGGAAGTGCGCCAAATCCACTTTCGCGAACTCGCCAACAGCAGAGAAGAAGACCTGTTGCTCGATCGTCCCGGTCGCTTCGGATGCGTAGCAGGTGATCGGTGCTCTCAACTAATCACGCGGTGAGCCGCACAGGTACGTGCAAAGGCACCGGCCGACGGTACCTGACGGTAAGTGTGCGGGTGACCGCGGGGGTGCCGGCGGGCATCGAGCGGCAGAGGAACCGACGGGATCGCTCACCGACTGAAGGGCGTGGGCCTGAGTCGAGGATCTGACAGGTCTAGCGGTCGAGATAGAGGCGTGCTGCGTGGCGTTTGGCGGCGGCTTGGTGTTCTTCGGCTGCGCGGAGCGTGTCGCGGAGGGTTGCGAGGGCTTCGGTGATGCTGGCGATGGCTTCGGCGGGTGTGGTGGGGGCGCCGAGGGTGTCGACGGCTAGATGTACTGACCCGCCAGGTTGGGTACGCGGTCGGCGGGTGAGTCGCCTCTGAGTGCGGTGTGGCTGCGTTCGTGATTG